>CAYVSQ010000516.1:0-6397 GCA_964453815.1 uncultured Acidobacteriaceae bacterium
CGCTCACTGTACACCACGCGGAAGTGAACTCTAAAGCGGGGAATACACGATGGCTACATTCTAGTAATAAATCAGCAGGTTGTGCCCTCTGGAAAAGTGGTTTTTATCGAGGAAATTCAATATGGAGAGGAAACGTGGAAGACAGGAATCGGTCCACACAGCACCAAAGGCGACGGACACTCCGTTACTGCTACTAGTGAGTTCTTTAAGCAAATATTTATTCCGTAGTAGTAGTCGTTTGCTTTGGAAAAGTGGAAAGTTGAGGGGAAACCGCACTGAACGCGGGTTTGACGGATAGCCCGATTTTAGAAAAGTAGTTTGAGTCAATTTGCAAAAGCAGGAAAATGGCAGAAAATCTCGCGAAAGAGGGAGCGATTCTCCTCATTTTTAACAGCGACCTCCTGCGAGCATGTGGAAACCCGCAGGCAAGAAGTGGAAAGCGTGGTCCGGCATGCGCCTGCATTGGAGCCGTAGGCTCCAGGCTTTCAACAGCGGGTCAGCAATGAGCTGCTAAAACGTTTGACTAAGGTAGATCAAGGGTGATAACTTCGCGCTCCACAGGGGCATATATCGAAAATGCATCGCCGGGATTTTCTCAGGAACTCGTTTGTCACTGCTGGTAGTGCTCTATTCGCTGGCCGCCAGCTCGCCGCCGAAATGAATTGTTCTCAGCAGCAGCAGCAACTTGGCGCCGTTGGTCAATCTCAAGTCCGCACCGCCCACTTTCCCGATAACTTCCTATGGGGAACAGCCACCGCCGCCTATCAGGTGGAGGGCGCGTGGCAGGAAGACGGCAAAGGCGAATCCATCTGGGACAGGTTCACGCACACGCCCGGGAAGGTAAAGGGCGGAACCACGGGTGACATCGCCTGCGACCAATACCATCTCTACCCGCAGGACCTGGCGCTGGCCAAACGCCTCAATCAGAAGAGCTATCGTTTCTCGATCTCATGGCCGCGCATCCAGCCCTCGGGAATCGGCGCACCGAACATGAAGGGCATCGACCACTACAGCCGGGTCGTGGACGCGATGCTCGAGAACGGCCTCCGCCCCTTTTGCACGATCTATCATTGGGACCTGCCGCAGGCGCTGGAAGACAAGGGAGGATGGCCTAATCGCGACCTGGCGGGCTATTACGCCGACTACGCCGGCATTCTCGCCAAGTATCTTGGCGACCGGATCACCGTTTGGGCTCCGTTCAACATGCCCTGGTCGTTTACCTATATGGGTTACGGCGTGGGTGCGTTCCCACCATGCCGGTCAAATTTCGGCGACTTTCTTAAAGCTGTGCACACGGTCGCTCTCGCACAAGCTCAAGCGCTTCGCTCGATCAAGGTGGCGTCTTCGAAGGCCACCGTGGGGAGCGCCTACGGGATGTGCCCGGCGTATCCGGCGACCAATTCTGAAGCGGATCGCGCCGCCGCTCGGCGGTATCACGCGATGAACAACGTGTTCTTTCTCGAAGCTGCTATGAAGGGCCGTTATCCGAAGGCGTTCGTTGGAGAGCCGCCGTACGAGCAGATGGGTTTCAAACCGGGCGACGAAAAGCTTATGCATGCGCCGCTCGACTGGGTAGGCTTCCATTACTACACGCGCCGCATCGTTTCCGACGCGAGCCAGGTGCAGGCCTTCGGAGGAGGTGGCTTCAGCGGTACTGAAATCGAAGCTGACCCTGCAACTGGACGTGACCCCTACACTCGCTTCCGTGCGGTCATGCCAACTGAAGGCCCGCTCACCGAATCTGGCCTTGAAGTGTGGCCACGCGGAATCTATGACCTCGTAATGCAGATCTCGCGCGAGTATGACCATCCCGCCATCGAGATTACCGAAAGCGGCTCCGGCTATCTCGACGCACCTTATGACAAGGAAAAGGACCGAGTGCCCGACACGCGGCGCATCGAATTTTTCCGACAGGAACTGGCTGAACTCGCGCGCGCCATCTCCGATGGGGCGCGAGTCCGCTCATTTCATGCGTGGAGTCTGCTCGACAACTTCGAATGGTCCAACGGTCAGACGGAGCGCTATGGCCTGATCTACGTCGACTACCGCGATCAGAAGCGCACCATCAAGGATTCGGGCCTGTGGTATGGCCGGGTGGCTGCTCGGAACCGTCTGGATGTATAGGGCTACATCGCCTCGCCGTGACTGTCACCGCCATCACCATCTCTGCCCGACGACCCATGGCTCAGGGTCACGCCGCCATTGGTCGTCTCGGCGTGGATGGTGGGACCTCCACTGCCGATGTCGGTGGCCAGGTGGTGCTTGATGTCTCCCTGAATGGTGATGGGGAAGTTGACCTCAATGCCGCCGTTGACCGTACCGGTTTCAAGATGGGCAGAATAGTGCTCGGGGATATTGAGTGAAATGCCGCCATTGGTGGTCTCGGCGTCGAGGCCCTTGCCGCTCCAGCGGTCGCCGGAGAGTGAGATGTCGAGCCCGCCATTGACCGTGCTGCCATGGACGTTGCCCGCGAGATCGGTGAGATCGACTCCGCCGTTGGTGGTGTCGAACCTGAGGTCGCCGTCAAGATGCGCGAGGTCGATACCGCCGTTCATGGTCTTGAGCTCTGCTGAGAGCTGGCGAGGCGCGCGGATGACGTAGTTAATGCCGTAGCCCTGATGCCCCCAGTGAAAATTCGGACCCTTATCGTGAATCGTGCCGCCCGCGGTTTCGATCTGAATCTCCCGGAGAATGCCAGCCGCCTCCGAAGAGGTGTTTGCCCAACCCTCAATGCGAGCCTCGATGCGGACGTCCTGGCGGTCTTCTCCCACGACGTGAATGCCGCCGTTCATGCTGGAGACACTGAGCTTCTCAGGCTTGGCGATGGTGATCGTGCGGACCTCGCAGGCGTGCTCCTGATGGCCCCAACCCCAGTTCGTATGATCCTTGTCTTCGCCAGTGCAGTCGCGGATGGTCCAGCCGTCAGCGCTGGCCAGCGCCCGGCCATCGGCCGCGCCTTCGTAGTGCTTGGCGTTTGCATGGAAGCCGTTCAGGAAGCCGCGCCAGCCGCCATTCCAGGGCTGGGAGCCGACGCCGACCACGACGAGTAGGGCGGCTGCGAAGAATGCGAAACGGCGCATGGGATGACCCTCTGAGGGACGATACGGAGGTTGTGTCATGGGAGTTCCTTAAAACACCAACAATGAGAAGCAGCACGTAGTGGGCCAAATGCTGCGCCTCATAACAGGATTGGAATCAACCAGTTTACCCGATATTGACGCGATCGGAGTGTCCGCTTGAGGTCAAAGGTGTGCGAGAGTGGACAAGTCTAAGTGGGTTTATCGATCCGGGCAGCTTTAACCCTTCCGCTTCAGAACTAGACGTGAAGTGGCGCTCTCGGGCAGAAGCTCAAACTATATCGCCGACGCGACTCTTGGTGAAGAGGCAGTCGCTGTGTCCGTCGCCTTTTGCTGAGAATGTGCCTGCGTCTTCGTCATTGCTAACGTACCAGTCATAGATCTCATGATTAATGAGGCACGGGACGCGACGCAGACACACACTGAGTTCACGGACCTCTTAGAACGGCCGCCATTCCAGGGTTGGGAGCCGATGACGACCACGACGAACAGGACAGCTGCGAAGACTGCGAAGCGACGCATGGGATGACCCTCTGATGCACGATACGAAGGCTGTGTCATGGGAGTTCCTTAAAACTTCAACAATGAGAAGCAGCACGCAGTGGGCCAGATGGGATGCCTAGCAACCATATTGGAATCAGCCGATTTACCGGATATTCATGTCAAGTGGTGTCCGCTTGAGGTCGGAGCTGTCCGGGAGTGGACAGATTGTATGGGATGCGAGACACGTTTAGTGTTTCTTTTCCCAGAATTCTTCGTGACGGTCGTCGTGAAATCGAATTCCTTTGACTTCCCCTTCAGAGTCTTTCTCGAAGGTGAGGCGGGTGGGGCTGCCGGTGGGATAGAAGAATGTCGTAGCGCTCTCGGGCAGCAGCTCAATCGTGTCTCCGATGCGATTCCTGGTGAAGAGACGATCACCCTGGCGAATGATAGTCGCCTGAATGGTGCCTGCATCCTCGTAATCGCCGACATAGTCGTCGTAGATCTCGGGATTGATTTTGGCGGGCACGGGATGGAGAGGCACATGGACCTCTTCGGCAGCGGGCACGAGCTTCGGAATGATGCTGAGGTGGTGCTCAAGCAGCCATCGAGGCAGGTCGGGGTTCGCGTAGGCCTTGTCCCAGGCATTGTGCCGCCAGCCGGCATACTCCCAGTAGCGGACGTTGCCGCCGGCGGTCTTGAGGGCGTCGTACATGAGGGCGGCTTGTTTCGCGCTCACCACGTTGTCGTCGGCGCCATGGAATATCCAGATGGGGGTGCGACCGATGGCGCGGGCGTATTCGCCGGGCAGTATTGCGCTCTCGCGCCAGCGGTCTGGCTTGTAAGACCAGAAGACTCCTCCGCTGACCGGCACGATCGCGGCGAAGCGGTGCGGGTTGTAGCGGGCCAGCTCGTAGACTCCATAACCGCCTAGCGATAGGCCGGTGAGATAGGTGCGGTCGCGGTCGCCATGGAACTCCTTAGTGTCCTGATCGAGCGCGGCCAGCGCCATCTGCATCATGTCGGGATCGGTCCAGTGACGATGGCCAAATGGAACCTGGGGCATGACCACAATGAAAGGCCAGCGGTCGGGGTGCAGGCGGATAGCCTGCGGCAGGCCGATCTGCGTCTCATCCATACCCTCTGAGCCGCGCTCGCCCGAGCCATGCAGAAAGAGGATCATCGGCCACGAGGTGTGCTCATTCCAGTTCTCGGGCACATAAACCTGGTACTTGTAGGTGACACCGTTAACGGTGACATGGCGATTGAGGAAACCAGTGTCGTTGTGGCGAGGGAAGGCGCGCGCGGGAAGAACCGCAACGAGAGAGAGAAAGGGAACGATCAGCCAGTAGGCCAGTCGGCGTGGGTTCACTGCTGGACAGGATAACGCGAAATAGCCGCGAATCCGCATGTATCCCTACTGATCTCTTGTTCCATCGGCTCCGCAAGCGCAATATTGTCTGGGCCTGCAACAATCGATGGAAAGAGGATTAAGAATGAACTTCACGCGCCGGGATTTTAACCGCTTCGCTGGATTGGCCGCTATGTCACAGTTTCTTCCCGCCGTCCAAGCGCAGACTCCCGATCGCCGTGTCGGGTGGTGCGTCGTCGCGCTGGGCCGCATCTCGATGGATCACTTTATGCCCGCCATGAAGACATCGCAGACGGGAAAGATCGTGGCGCTGGTGAGCGGGCATCGCGATAAGGCTGAGAAGCAGGCGGCGATCTACGGCGTGCCGGCGAGCGCCATTTACAGCTACGAAAACATGGACACGATTCGCGACAACAAAGAGATCGACGCCGTATACATCGCGCTGCCCAACAGCATGCATGCCGAGTACACGATTCGCTCGGCCAAGGCTGGCAAGCACGTGCTGTGCGAGAAGCCGATGGCCACCAGTGTCGCCGATTCAAAGGCGATGATCGAGACATGTAAAACAGCCAACAAAAAGCTGATGATCGCCTATCGCTGCCAGTATGACCCTACTCATCTGAAGGCCATCGAGCTGATTCGAAGCGGAGCGCTGGGACAGGTGCAGGCCATTGAAAGCGCATTCGGATTCAACTGCGGAGCCGGCGAATGGCGTCTGGACCGAAAGATGGCGGGCGGTGGTCCGCTCATGGATGTCGGCATTTACTGCCTCAACGCCTCCCGCTATCTGACCGGCGAAGAGCCAGGCAATATCTATGCCAACTCATCGGTGATCGATCACGACGGTCGCTTCGACACCGTGGAGGAGAATGTTGGGTGGACGATGAAGTTTCCCTCCGGCATCGTGGCCAGCTGCAATACCACCTATGGCGCAAGTATGACCGGGTCCTTTCGCGTCCATGGCGCGAAAGGCATGCTGCAGGTGTTGCCCGCCTTCAACTATGACGGCATGCACCTTACCGCGGAGATTGGCCGCGACCAGAAGATCGACGAACTCTCGACTGCCCGCGATCCAATCGAGTTCAACTGGCAGTCGGACCACTTTGCCGATTGCATCTGGAACGACAAGATGCCGAAGACTCCAGGCGAGGAAGGCCTGCGCGACATGGAGCTGATGTCGGAGATATACAAATCTGCGGGCTTGGCGGAGTTGTGATGATCGACAGGGTATTTGCTCATACCTTCATAAACCGTCATTCTACGAAGGTATGCGGATGACATCCCTCAATATCTCGCTTCCTGAGCCCTCAAGGCTTGTGTGGAATCAAAAGTCGAGGCCGGCGATTACGGGACGCCCAGCGAATTTGTCCGCGACCTCATCCGTCGGGACAAGCCGACGCAACTTCGATAGCTGGAAATCGAGCTGGTGGATGCGCTCCGTTCCGGAAACTAAGCGAGGCGGAACTGC
>CAYVSQ010000517.1:0-2621 GCA_964453815.1 uncultured Acidobacteriaceae bacterium
AGACTGGTCCCGCGGCCAGCAGGTCGACTGGCATTCCCATCACCTGAAGCAGCCGCCGAGTGGCTATGAGTGGCGCCAGATCGAT
The DNA here is from genome assembly GCA_964453815.1 of uncultured Acidobacteriaceae bacterium. Lineage (GTDB taxonomy): Bacteria > Acidobacteriota > Terriglobia > Terriglobales > Acidobacteriaceae > Silvibacterium. The sequence goes on from CAYVSQ010000517.1 coordinate 86, forward strand.
GGGAACTTCGTGATGGCGTCCGGCAATGGTGTGATCTCCACGACCGTCGTCGTCCGTTAAAAAGAAAGGGCGCCTGGTCAGAGGCGCCCAAGCCGATGTTCTCTTATGAGTTGCTAGAGCTCATCTTGCAGACAACGCACCAGCTTGGTCTGAGCAATATTGAACACATCCTAGAGAGGAGTTTGCTTCCTACGTGGTGGCCTGTGCGTGAGCCAAAAAGAATGGGCGCCTGATATGGCGCCCGAACTTGGATTTTCTAGGAGATTACTAGCCGCATAGACGCAGCGAGCCGCTTCGAAGAACTCACCTGGCGGGGAACTTTATCAGCCGCGGTCCCTGTGCTTCGCGAGAGACATTCAACCCCCCACATGCTCGATAACTGAAAGCGGTCACTCCGTTGGTGTCCTGAAACGAGCGAGGATAAACCTCGTAGATTACAGCAGATTGCCACTAGGCGAGATCGTGCATTTAACTTGCTCCTTTGAAGAGAATCTCGGACGGAAAGATGTTGGCATGATCAATGACCTTTGGTACAAGAACGCAGTCATCTATTGCCTCTCCGTCGCAACTTATATGGATGCGAATGGAGACGGCAGTGGCGATTTTCAAGGGTTGATGCGACGCCTGGATTACCTGCAAGGGTTGGGCGTCACCGCGATTTGGCTGATGCCATTTCAGCCATCCCCTTGTAAGGACGACGGCTATGATGTCGCAAACTACTACGATGTCAACCCTCGCTATGGGACCCTTGGCGATTTTGTTGAGTTCACACGTGGCTGTCAACAGCGCGGACTGCGTGTGCTGATCGACTTGGTAGTCAACCACACGTCTAATGAACATCCCTGGTTCCAGGCCGCACGTCGTGATCCCCAATCCAAGTTCCGCGACTGGTATGTATGGTCCAAGAAGAAACCCAGTAACGCCACCTCGGGTGTAGTGTTTCCCGGCGTACAGAAGTCAACATGGGACTACGACGAGGTTGCTAAGGCTTATTACTTCCATCGCTTTTACGACTTCCAACCGGACCTCAATACTTCCAACCCTGAAGTCCAGGCCGAAATCCTCAAGATCATGGGATTCTGGCTGCAACTTGGAGTCTCAGGCTTTCGTATGGACGCCGTTCCATTTGTCATTTCGCAAAAGGGCGCAAAGGTGGCCAAACCAGAAGAACAATATGATATGCTGCGGACCTTCAGCCAGTTCCTGACCTGGAGGGAAGGAGAAGCAATCATCCTAGCCGAAGCGAACGTTCTTCCAGGTACCGACATGAAATACTTCGGCACTGCTGGTGAGCGGGTGCAGATGATGTTCAACTTTGAGGTGAACCAACATCTCTTCTACGCACTGGCTACCGGCGATTCTCGGCCGCTCATCAAGGCGATGCGCTTGACAAAATCGAGACCAGCTACAGCGCAGTGGGGCCAATTTCTCCGAAATCATGATGAGCTCGACCTCGGACGTTTGGAAACCAAACAAAGAAAGACGGTCTTTAGTAAATTTGGGCCAGATCCCGACATGCAGTTGTACAACCGCGGTATTCGGCGTCGACTGGCACCCATGCTCCAAGGTGACCGGCGCCGGTTAGAACTGGCCTATAGTCTGATGATGACCTTACCCGGAACACCCGTGATTCGTTATGGCGATGAGATTGGCATGGGGGACAATCTCAATTTATCCGAACGAAACTGTGCCCGAACGCCCATGCAATGGTCAACAGAACCGCAGGCGGGCTTCACGAAAAGTGATCATCCAGTGTTGCCTATCATCAGCGATGGCCCCTATGGTTTTCAGCATGTCAACGTGGCTGATCAGCGCCGGGACCCGAACTCACTTCTGAACTGGATGGAACGTATAATCCGGATGCGCAAAGAGGTTCCCGAAATTGGCTGGGGCGACTTTTCTTTTATTTCGGCAGGTAGTCCAGAGGTCCTGGTGATGCACTACAACTGGCGCAATAACTCCGTAGTTTGCGTGCACAACCTTAGCGGCGAACCGCGAGAGATTCGATTCTTGATTCAAGGTGACGAAAAGCCGTGTGTACTGGCCAACCTCTTATCCGACAATCACAGCCAACCTGGTCCGGATGGCCAACACTCCATGCTGCTTGAACCATACGGCTATCGCTGGTTTAGAGTTTGTGGGTTGGACTACCTGCTCAAACGATCAGATATTTAAAGCGCAGGTTAGCGCCAGACGTCAGGCCATTATCAGGAGTTGTCGCCAGTAAGTTCCTCAAAATCGTCTTTTGGTTGAAAGGCAACGGGCCTCTTGCGCAACATCTAGGGCGGGTCGTCGCATCGCAGGCTGGCTTACCGGCAAGCTCATGAAGGGTTCGGGCTTTGGGCCCGTTATGGATATGGTCGTGGGTCTTGTTGGCGCGTTGATCGGGGGCTTTATTTCGAGTCACCTGGGCTTAGGCGGCGTTGGCGACCACGGTCTCATAATGAGCATCGTCATTGCCGTCATTGGAGCAGTCACCCTCACTCTCCTGCTCCGCCTCGTCACTGGCAATCGCTCGGCCAACCTATAGTTTATG
>CAYVSQ010000518.1:0-3275 GCA_964453815.1 uncultured Acidobacteriaceae bacterium
GGCCACTACGCCCCCTGGGAACAGCCGCGGGTGGTAGGGCGACTGCTGCGTCGCTTCTTCGATTCAGTTGTGGGATGATCCCGCTAGACATGAAGCGAGTCGGTTGCTGCGGTGTGAGTTTCGGAGACGTGCGTCTGGGAATCAGGAACCGAACCAGGCACGGGCAATCCGTCTTGCAAGCCGCGCGCTGCGAGGTCGCGACGGAGTTGCTCGATCGATTCGAATAGCACCGCGTTCAGGCCGACTTCGGTAGCCGCGGCAATGTTCTCGGGCTTGTCATCCAGAAAAAGCGCGTTCTCCGGCGCGACGCCAAGCTTCTTGCAGGTGTGAATGTAAATGGCCGGGTCTGGTTTGCAGATACCCAGCTCGCACGACCAGGTGTGATGCTGGAAGTGAGCCAGCCATCCGAACTCCTGCCGCATGTAGCCCAAGACCTCCCACCCCATGTTCGAGAGAATCGCCGTCTTGATACCCGCCTCCTGCAGGGCGACCACCCACGCCAGCATTTCCTCGTTGAGCGAGGTCCACATAACTACGTCGGTCTCAATCAGGTCGTCGATCAGTTCGGAAGTCACGACAATCCCGGCCTCCCTCCCAAACTGCTCCCAGTAGGTGCGGCCATTCAGGGTGCCCATGTCGTATTCATGACGATGGCGCCAGTAGTGGTGGTCGAAGGTGGGGCGGTCTAGGCCGGTGAGCGCCAACAGCTTCTGCTGCGCCTCGGGATCTTCTGAGTTGCTGAGAACTTTTCCGTAATCGAAGATCACTGCGTTGATCGCCATGAATTCTCCTGATCCCATTATGCCGAATAAACGCGGCGAAGCATCTGTGAAAAGATGATTTGAAATGCAACGGCGTCCGACCTTCTCTGCGCGCACCGCGTGGGACACATCGGAAACAGAACTAGCGCGCGCCATTATCGAGCGACGCGAACGAGAGCTACCCCTTCTCGACCTGACCGCTTCAAATCCCACGCATTGCGGTTTCGTCTACGACGAAGTTGCGATTCTGTCTGCACTCGCCCGGCGGGAGTCGCTGGTCTACGACCCCGACCCCCGCGGCAAGACCCAAGCACGCGAAGCAGTAGCGAAGTATTACTTGGACCATGGCGCGAGAGTGGATCCTGAACAATTGTTTCTGACCACCAGTACGAGCGAGGCTTACAGCTTCCTCTTTCGGCTGCTGTGCGACCCAGGCGACGAAGTGCTTATCGCTCAGCCGAGCTATCCGCTCTTCGACTTTCTGGCGCAGATTGAAAATGTGCGATTAGTTCCTTATCCGTTGTTTTACGATCACGGCTGGAGAATGGATGCCGAGGCGCTGCGGAGTCAGATCATGGCCCAGGTCACTTCGAAGACACGGACCATTGGCCTGGTGCATCCGAACAATCCCACCGGGCATTTCACGAAAGATTTCGAGCGCGCAGAATTGGAAGAGCTTTGTGCCGAGCATGGACTGGCCTTGATCGTGGACGAAGTCTTTTTGGATTATGGCGTCGGCGGGCACGCCGGACGAAGCTTCGCCAGCGGACCGCATCCTGTCCTGACCTTCGTTCTCAGCGGATTGAGCAAGATCGCCGCGCTCCCGCAGATGAAGGCTGCCTGGATCGCCGCCTTCGGGCCGAAGCCTGAACTGGGGCAAGCGCTCGGCCGGCTGGAGATCATCGCCGATACATTTCTGTCGATGAATGCGCCTGTGCAATGCGCGCTGCCTGAATGGCTCGCCGGACGTGAAAGATTGCAGGCACAGATCTCCGCGCGTGTGGAGGAGAACCTTCGTAGACTCGACACCCTGCTCTCTTCCCAGACCATGGTTTCGCGGCTGGAAGTCGAAGCCGGATGGTACGCTGTGCTGCGCGTCCCAGCGCTTGAGTCCGGAGAAGATCTAGCGCTACGGCTGATCCGGGACCACGGCGTTTCGATTCATCCCGGCTACTTCTTCGGCTTCGGGGGAGATGGCTGGCTGGTCGTGAGCCTGTTGACCCGGGTGAGCGAATTCCTAGCCGGGATTGACGCTATTTGTTCTTTCTTCAATGAGATGGGCGATGAATTTAAAGCATAGTTATCAAGGCTGATTCCGGTAAAGTATTGGTTCGATATTCATCATGTAACTAGCTGATAAATATGCCTTATAGCCGCACATTGGGCTGTAGAAACGGATTCGACTCTCGCTCTGCTCCAATTGTCGTCCGCGGCCCATGGCCGGGAATTACCCGTGTCTCATCCGGCAGGGACAGAAGCCGATCATGAATCGATCGCAGGATCTTCTTTGAGTCGCCGCCCGGCAGATCTGTCCGGCCTATCGACCCGGCAAAAAGTGTGTCGCCCGCAATCAGCAGATTCTCCGGCGCGAAGTGGAGGCAGATGCTCCCCTGCGTGTGGCCGGGGGTATGGAGAACGTGTGCCGCGTGGTTCGCGATGCCAACTACCATTCCCTCGTCGACGTTAACGTCCGGAGGAGCCACTTCCGGCGGAGCGACACCCAGCCATCCGGCCTGCATGTCCATCATCTTCAATAGGGGCAGGTCATTTTCATTGAGCAGGATTGGCGCTCCTGTGACTTTCTTGAGCTGCACGGCTCCCCCAACATGATCGATGTGGGCGTGGGTGACGACGATTTGCTTAAGGGTGAGACCATGTTTTGCCAGGCGCACCAGTATCTCGGGTATATTGTCGCCTGGGTCGACGACCATGGCTTCGCGCGTGGCTGCGTCGCCGACGATGGAGCAGTTGCACAGCAGTGGCCCTACGGGAAAGGTTTCCAGAATCATTGAGGCGGCACTCATGATTTCATTGTCGGCGAAGCTGCCTCAGGCGTACAAATGGCGTCACAGAATGTTGGCGAAATTGCCGGGAGAACGACACGATGGCAGCGAGAAAAGAATGGACGGAATGGCACTTGACTCCACGGGGATGGGAAACGGGCGCGACACGGGTCCAGGGCCAGGGCAACACCTGGGTCGAAGAACCGGTCGATCGCATGCTGAGCTGCGTGTATCAGGAAATCGAGACCGACGCCTCTTCAGAGGTGAAGAAGTGGTCAGAAGAGACCTTTCGCTCGAAGAAAGCCGCCGAGCTTGACCAAGCGCTTAAAAAATACGGTGCCTGCCCCGAGCACCTCTAAGCGACTGGGTACCGCGGCGATGGAATAATTCTGACACTTCTGTGCGGTTGCGCTGGCTTCTGTAACCCTCTGCAAAACCCTCCCCCCACGACAAATTAGGAGAGCATGCATGGCGCTCGATATCACCACAGGGTCCAGGTCAATCACTTCTC
>CAYVSQ010000519.1:0-3257 GCA_964453815.1 uncultured Acidobacteriaceae bacterium
GGAACTTCCTTCTCTACGCTCCATGCGGTGGAAGTAGGTGTTGGCGGTTCCATTGCGATGGTGGGGCTGTTCACGATTCTTGCTGTCGTGCAGACCGGCTCACTTTTCTCAGCCGACGCTTGGAACAACGTGACCTTCACGGCCGGTGAGGTACGCAATCCGCGGCGGAACCTACCGCTGTCACTGGTGCTGGGCACCGGACTGGTGCTTACGCTCTACATTCTGGCGAACTCAGTGTACCTGATGGCGCTGCCCCTGCATGGCGATCCTCACGGAACGACCATCTTTGCGCGCGGCATTCAGTATGCCTCCGAGGATCGCGTGGCGACGGCGGTGCTGGAGCAGATTTTCTCCGCGCGCGGAGCGTACCTGATGGCCGCGGCCATCCTCATCTCAACATTCGGCTGTGTCAACGGACTGACACTGGCCGGAGCGCGCGTTTACTACGCAATGAGCCGCGATGGGCTGTTCTTCAAGGCAGCGGGCAACCTTCACCCGCGCTACAAGACGCCGGTCGCATCGCTGATCGTACAGGCCATCTGGACCGCCCTCCTCTGTTTGTCCGGCTCCTACGGTCAATTGCTGGACTACACCATGTTCGCCGCATTGGTCTTCTACATTCTGACCATCGGCAGCCTGTTCGTGTTGCGTGTAAGGCGCCCGGACGCCGAAAGGCCCTACCGCGCAATAGGCTATCCAGTGCTGCCTGCGATCTATATCGTGATGGCTGCGTGGATTTGTGTCGTACTATTGCGTTATAAACCCCAGTACACGTGGCCGGGATTGTTCATCGTTCTGCTCGGCGTACCGGTTTTTGCCGTGTGGTCTCGCAGGGGAACGCCACAGCCGTCGCATTAAATTTTGTTTGGAGGAAGAGCCTCGTACATGGCTAAACTTTTCGCGGTCAAGCCGCTCTCATCGCTGCAACAGGAAGCTGGCGAAGAGGGTGAGCACACACTCCGCCGGTCTCTGGGTCCGGTCAATCTCATTACGCTGGGTATTGGCGCTATCATTGGCGCGGGCATCTTTGTTCTGACCGGTCAGGCGGCGGCCCTCCACGCGGGCCCGGCCATTGCGCTCAGCTTCGTCATTGCCGGAATCACCTGCGCCTTCGCCGGACTGTGTTATGCCGAGTTCGCCTCCATCATCCCCATTGCCGGGTCGGCTTACACCTATGGATACGCCACCCTGGGCGAGCTTGTTGCATGGATCATCGGCTGGGATCTGGTGCTTGAATATGCTTTTGGCGCGGCGACTGTCGCATCCGGATGGTCTGGGTATTTCCTGAGTTTCCTGGAGCAGATTGGGCTCACGCCCTCGGCCTCCCTGGCGCGTTTTACGACGACCTATGGAACTGACCTCTATCTTTATCACGGCAAATGGGCGCCGCTGGCTTCGCTCCCGATGGAGGTAACGTCGGTTGTCGGTCTGCCACACGTCGTTGGAATATTTAACGTCGTCGCCTTCCTTGTGATCCTCGTCGTAACCACGATTTTGGTCATCGGCATCAAGGAATCAGCCAATCTTAACTCCGCCATTGTCATGGTGAAGCTGGGCGTTGTGGCCATCTTCCTTGTCCTGGGAGTCCACCACCTGATCCATCATCCGGAACTGCTGAAGGCGAATTGGCATCCGTTCATTCCTCCTCATCAGGGACCGGGCGCTTTCGGAATCCAGGGCGTTGTGGCTGGAGCATCATTTGTCTTCTTCGCTTACATCGGCTTTGACGCTGTCTCTACGGCCGCCCAGGAAGCAAAAAACCCGCAGCGCGACATGCCCATCGGCATACTCGGGTCGCTCGTAGTTTGCACCATCCTGTACATCCTTGTGTCACTCACTCTGACGGGCCTGGTCCCCTACAGCGAGCTCAATGTTGCGGAGCCGGTTGCCGTCGGCATAGACGTGACTGGCGTTGCATGGGGCAGTCTGTTAGTGAAGATCGGAGCAGTCTTCGGCCTGGGAACAGTAATGCTGGTAATGCTGCTTGGCCAATCGCGTGTTTTCTTCTCGATGTCCCGCGACGGATTGTTGCCGAAGTGGGCCAGCGCGATTCATCCGAAATTCCGCACTCCCTGGATCTCGAATATCATCGTGGGCACGATCGTAGCGTTTCTCCCCGCTCTGCTGCCCATCGCAAAGCTGGCCGCGCTGGTGAACATGGGAACGTTGCTGGCGTTCACCATCGTGTCTGCCGGTGTCTGGATTCTTCGCGTTCGTCATCCAGACCTGGAACGGCCCTTCCGCACGCCGCTTGTGCCGCTAGTGCCCATTCTGGGCATCGTTAGCGCCTTCTACCTGATGCTCAACCTGCCTCTGCTCACGTGGATCGTGGCGATAGCGTGGCTGATCATTGGGCTCGTGATCTACTTCACCTACTCAACCAAACACAGCAAGGTTCAGCAGCTGCCTACAGTTGTGACACGAAGCAGTTAACCAACATGGCCAAAATGCCACGGCCTTCCTCATTGGGAGGTCGTGGTCTATCTGTGCCGCGCCATTCGCGCTTCCAGTCCAGCTTTTATTTCCGGCCATTCCTCCTGGATGATGCTGTACCAGAAGCTATGCCGAAAGCTGCCATCGGGCATAATCATGTGGTTGCGGAAGACGCCCTCGGGCTTCGCTCCCAGAGCGGCGATAGAGGTTTGCGACTGCAAATTGTTGTGATGGGTCTTGAATGAGACCCTGACTGCTCCCAGCACTTCAAAGGCGTGACGCAGTTGCAGATACTTGACCTCCAGATTGATTCCTGAACGTTGGTAAGCGGGTGCCAGCCACGTCCCTCCGATCTCCAGCCCACGGTTGTGTACGTCGATATCCATGTAGCGCGTCGATCCGATGATCCTGCCGCTGCCCTTACTCCATGTAATCCAGGGCAGCGCTCTGCCAACCGCCGCCTGATCCAGAGCTTGCTCTATCCACAAACGTAGGTCCGCTTCGGAAGTGACGTACATCGGCATCCACTTCCAGATCGTTGGAGAGAAAGCCACCTCGGCCAACGCGGGCAGGTGATCCATATTGAGCGGTTCCAGACGAACGAGGCGTCCTTCCAGAACCACAGGCTCGACAATCATCGGTTTCGCGGCATTCACAAAAATCAGTGTACCCAAGTGGATAGCACACTTTAGCCCCTTCCAGATGTGCGAAGCCGTTCAGAGCGGTTACACTTGGCTCACCCCCACACAAGCATGCAGACGTTCAACAGATTCGGACCCTACGAGATTGTCGAGCAGATCGGTCACGGCGGCATGGGTCTCGTT
>CAYVSQ010000520.1:0-4861 GCA_964453815.1 uncultured Acidobacteriaceae bacterium
TCTGACACCTCAACCTTTGGCAAAGGCCGCTCATTTCCCCATCGGCCGACCATCTGCGCCTTCAGCTGATCATCGTCCTGCCGTAGCTCCAGCCATGAAGGATAGTCCCGGTCCGGAGCCTTCAACGTAAGATCCCATCGCCCGAGAAAAGGTCCGGCGGAGGATGGACTCTTCACAGAGGCTGTTGTCTGGGAATAAATCAAGGTGGCGGCGAAGATCATTGCAGCAGGTATGCTTGTGATGAAGACAACCCTGTGTAATTTCACGTAAATCAGAACTCCTTTGCTCCTGGCTTGATGTGTAGAAATCAACTTTCGCGTGATTCTGACAAACCCCACTCATCCGAGCGACTTGATCTTCTCGGACGTCGCGTCCCAGTAGACTGGACTCTTGCGGAAATAAGATTCATTCGCGAGATGACAGGCCAGGGCCGCGTTGTGGCCAAAGACCGCATCCTGCACAACCGGCTTTCGCGATCGAACCGCTTCGAAGAACTTCCAGAGATGTGGCTTGAGGTCGTCATAGTCGTTTCCGTTAAAAGTGATCGACTCTGGAGCAGGTTCCCGCCCAGGAGCGGGATCGTGCTCCTCGTGCCACTGCTTGACATAGGCGTTCTTCATGCGGCTTGGAAACGATCCGGAATAATAACTCGGTGAAAGATCGACTCCAGCTTGCGGGATGTAGGTAACACTGAATTCACGGAGTTCAATAGCACCCTTGGGCCCCTGAAAGCGCGTGACCTCAGTCGATTCGCATGCGAGAGTCAACCTCATGTAGACGGGAATGTTGCCGTACTCAAAGAGCACGGGATGCACGTCCGGCATATTGCGCCCGTCCCTCCAGCGGTAAATGCCGCCAAATGCCGACACGCGTTTCGGCACCTCATTGATGCCCAGAACAAATTGCATACCGCTAATCAGATGGACGAGCAGGTCTCCGGCAACACCCGTTCCGTACTCCTTCCAACAGCGCCAGCGCGCGAACACAAGAGGGTCAAAGGGCTTTTTCGGCACTGTTCCTTGCCATGTGTCCCAATCCAGATTCTCGGGTGACAAGTCAGGAGGGGGAGGATATTCCCAGGCGCCGTTGGGATCATTGCGGCCATAAGTGGCTTCGACCAGATTCAGCTCTCCGATCGCACCCTTCTCGTAGAGCTCTTTTGCCTTTGCACAAAGGACGGAGCTTGTACGCTGCGCGCCAATCTGAACGATTCGATCCGTCTTCTTCGCAGCGGCGACCATCGCCAATCCATCAGCCGGATTGTGGGACATGGGTTTTTCACAATACACATCCTTGCCTGCACCCAAGGCATCTATCACCACCTGCTTGTGCCAATGATCAGGAACAGCCACAATGATGGCGTCGATATCTTTGGCATCGAGTAGTTCCTGATAATGCCGAGTCGTCCGGATAGGCTTGCCGACAATCTCTTTCGCTAACTCATGGCGGCCGTCGTAAAGATCGGCAGCGGCTACGCAGCCCACTCCACGGAGCTGGATGGCAGTTGAAAGCAGCCCCGAACCTTCCATGCCGACTCCAACGATTCCAAATCGCAGCTGGTCACTTGGCGCAACCGCCTGTGATGCGGACGGAATTGGCTCGGCACCAAAAACGTTAGCTCCGGAAACCAGCGAAGCGCCCGCGGCGCCAGCAGTGGTTTGCAGAAAGTCACGCCGCGAAAAGAGCGCTTTAGTCATGGTTTCATTCTCCTCCACGATTTTCGAGAATCTGTGAGATTTTCTGAGACAGAGTCAGATCGAATTAGAAGCTTTCCTGTTATTGAGCATGCGCTCCCGGCTTGGAGCAAGCAACGCCTCATATTGACGCTTTCCCGTGCAGCATCTTCCGGACGCGCGGCCCGTTGGTATGCCGCTGCCAGCTCACAATGAACGTCGGGAATCTCAGGGTAGGCTTTTCCAGAGCGACCAGACGATCCAGACCGCCCTGGAAATCTCCCGCTTTTACCATCGATGCCGCATAAATAATGCCAGCTGCGGAGTCGCCGTCAATTGCGCCTCAATGGGTGCAAAGTCTTGAGCGCTCCTGAATAGTCCGCCGGCATGTACAGGCTGATGCCCAGCATGGAACGAAGGCTTGTATTTTCCGGATGAATCGGCAGAGCACGGCTAAGCGGCACTACTGCATCTTGAAAGCGGCTGGCTAAAAATTCTGCACGGCCCCACTTGTGATCGCGACCCTCAAGCGAGGGCTTCCACTCCGCAGCGCGCTGAAAATATGTAAGCGCGGAAGCAAGATCATTGCCAGATGCGGCAATCGCGACAAGGTTGTTGTAGCTGTTGTAATCTCCAATTGCCGGCGGAGTAAAAGCAGTTGTGGCTCAGTAGTTGATAATGGTGAGGTGGATCTCGGATAGCACGATTACAGTACTGGCCCTCAAATGGGAGGAATCCGACCTTCCGGATTGCGGGCGAGTGGACATCCATTCGCGAACAGCCGATCTGGTGCTATTATTCCAGCTGACTCTTTGACAACAGGTAGCGCGCCCGCCTAGCATCGTGACCGGGTAACCCACATCTCCTTACCCTTCAGGTTCTCTGAACTAAGCAGCCCATCTGAAGTATCTCCCTCTTAGAAGCCCAGACGAAGGAGTCCGCATGCGGAAGCAGTGGCGGTTCGCTTGCGTGGTACTAGCGGTGGTCCAGCTGGCTAGTCTCGCTGTCGCACAACAAGTCTTGATCGAATCCGGAACGATATCTGGTTTACGCGAAGGCGGGTTGAACGTTTACAAAGGCGTGCCGTTCGCTGCCCCGCCGGTCGGTGATTTGCGTTGGCGTCCCCCGGCCCGTGTAGCACCCTGGATGGACGTTCGTAAGGCCGAGGCGTTTGCGCCCGCGTGCATGCAAGATAGCGTATCCATGCCGGGCGAGACGGCGCCGGTCGTGAATGAGGATTGCCTCTATCTCAACATCTGGACGCCGGCGAAGAACGCGCAGGAGCGCCTGCCGGTGATCGCTTGGATATACGGCGGGGGTTTCATCAGCGGCTCGGCCTCGATGCCCTTGTATTGGGGAGACCGGATTGCGCCCAAAGGCGTGATTGTGGTCACCATCGGATATCGGCTCGGTCCGCTCGGCTTTCTTGCCCACCCTGAGCTGACGCGCGAGTCCCCGCACCACACGTCCGGGAACTACGGCCTGATGGACCAGATCGCCGCACTCGAATGGATTCAGAGAAACATTGCAGCCTTTGGCGGTGACCCGAAAAACGTGACCATCGCAGGTCAATCCTCGGGATCAATATCGGTTAGCATGCTCATGGCCTCGCCGTTGGCGAAAGGTCTGTTTCATCGCGCCATCGGAGAGAGTGGAGGTCTATTTGAGCCGCTCCAGCTCGCGCCAAAGTATCTGTTAGCGAATGCAGAACGCGATGGAGAGAAGTACGCCGTCTCTCTAGGTGCGACCTCGCTTCAGCAATTGCGGAGCCTGCCGGCGGCCAGGCTCACAGGCAATGCCGGCGGCACTGTTCACCCTGTGATCGAACCCTATGTGCTTCCGGCCTCGCCCTATGACGCATTCACTTCAGGGCAACAGAATGATGTACCGCTGCTTCTTGGTTCGAACGCAGACGAGGCGCGTGCGTTGACGGACGTCTCCCACGTGACGGCTGCCACGTTCAATAAAGATCTGGAGCAAAGCGTGGGCGCTCTCCCGCCTCAGCTTGCCGCAGCATATCCCCACACGACCGACGAAGAGGCGCGTCAGGCGCAACTCGGCCTGGAGCGCGACCTCCGCTTCGGCTGGGACATGTGGGCCTGGGCGAGGTTGCAAGCCGCAACTGGGAAGAGTCCCGTCTATTACTATTCCTTTCGACAACAGCCACCGTTCCCGGCCGGTTCCGTGTACCAAGGTTGGGGCGCGAGCCACTTCGCTGAACTCTGGTATGTCTTCGACCATCTGGATCAGGAGCCCTGGCGTTGGACCAAGGCAGACCGTATAGTGGCCGAAGAGATGTCCAGTTACTGGGTCAACTTCGCGAAGGCGGGCAATCCGAACGGGCAGGATCTTCCCGCGTGGCCGGCGTTCGCCAACGCCGATAACAAAGTGCTTTATATCGGTGATCCGATCACCATTGGTGGAGTAGCGAATATCAATGGTCTCAAGGTTTTTGATTCCGTCTACACGATGGTGCGTGGCAAGCCATTTGCCGAAATCGGAACGGCCAGTCACAAGGGGACCCATTGAATAAAACCCTTCGCAGCTACGTATAGCAATTCTGGAAAGGTGACGACGATGACGGGACTTCTATGTGTTCTGAACTCCCGAGGCCGGCTGCGGACAATCTCAGATCGAATTCGCCAACAACCGTAAACCGTGGGAACAGAGGACACCATTGGTCTACAGGAATGTCTTGCAAACCTGAGTGAGGTTCCTGCGGGTAGGTCACAACAAACGATCAGGAGATTCGAAGATGCTTTCCAACAACTTTTGGTATGGATTCCTACTGGGGGCTGGTTTGTTTTTCGGTATATTCTTCGTTTCGCGATTATTGGTTCGCGCTCGCGCAAAGAAGAGCGCAAATTCAGGAGTGGAACCCCAAGACTAGTACCTCGCCCAGAAATGGACTCAATCGCTGGAGCCAGAGTGTCCGACGTAATCAGCCAACCGTCATATTGGCCGCAAATCCGCTTCTGGAAGTCTGCAGCTGCTCAATCGAGGTGGTCACCCTCGTGACGGACCGCCCTTTCCATACACGGACCGCCCTTTCCATACTCTGATAAGGGAAGGTAGCCGACCACCAGCCTCGACGGAAAGGAAATCGACAGCGGCTTGGTGCTGAAGTTCCTGAAGCTCATCTCGGGGTTCGGTGCCGCTCTCAACGCCGAGACGAATTGATCTGCGGA
>CAYVSQ010000521.1:0-3109 GCA_964453815.1 uncultured Acidobacteriaceae bacterium
AGAACGATAGACGGCTCGAGCCGACCCTCGGGCGCGATCGAGCGCAGGGTGCTGAGCAAGGCCTGCGTGTAATGTTCGATGGGCCGAACACCATAGCTGTGAAAGAGATGCGGCAAGGTTCGCTTCATGATGCGACGGTTCGTCAGCATATATGAGACGCCGCTCGGAACCCGCAGATTGTCCTCGAGCACCACGTACTCGCCGCTCTTTAACCGCAGCAGGTCTGTACCTGCTATCGCCACATAAACATTGCGCGGCACCTGCAGGCCCCGCATCTGGCGACGAAAGTGCTGGCAGCTATAGACGATCTCCCGGGGAATTACGCCCTGCGCCAGGATCTTGCCTTCGTGGTAGACGTCGTGCAGAAACAGGTTGAGGGCGGTAATGCGCTGCGTCAGCCCGCGCTCAATTACCTCCCACTCTTCACCTGTCACCAGCCTGGGAATCAGGTCATAGGGAAAGATGCGCTCCGTTCCCTCTTCGCGTCCGTAGACAGTGAACGTGATGCCCTGCATCAGAAACGAAACGTCGGCAGAGTGTTTGCGGCGCTGCAGTTCCTCGCGCGGCAGGCCGGAGAGAACCTTCAGCAGCGCGGCGTAGTGCGGACGAATGCTGCCAGCGGCCGAGAACATCTCATCGAAGGTTTGATCGAGGAAATATTCGTGCAGCAGCGGATTGTCGAATTCACCGCGTGACAACGTTGTACTCATCCGGTTTCAGAATCCTGAAGCCTTAAAGCTAGATGGACTGCTCCCCACCGCTCGCTGAAATAAGAGGCTTTGCAGTTCGTAGTCTTGAGGGAGACAGCCAGTAAAGCACGCTGAAGCCAAAACGTACCCTTTTGTAACATGAGTGTCACATAGCAGCAAGAATTCGCTCATTCAGGTAGCGGCCCTGCCTTGCAAATGTTCAAAGGCTGCTAGATGCCTAAGTGGCGCAGAATTGCGGCTGTCACATCGACGGGTGCTTCCCGATGTGGGAAGTGACCGACGCCATCCAGCAGAACCCGTTGATATCTCGCGGTAAAGTGCGCCTCCAGACCCTCGGATTCACTCGGCGCATCACAGAAATCCGACATTCCCTGGATCATTAGAGTTGGAGTGGATATTGTTCCCACGTCGCCGAGTCTCCGCTGCAGCGGATCGTAACGCGAATCCCAGGCTTCTCCGTCGCGCCAGCGGGAACGATAGGCGTTCGATGCGATCGCGACCCAGTCGGGGTTCAGAAAGCTCTTCGCAGTCTGTGAAAACTCCGCCTCGTCGAACCAGCCGCCTGGACTCCAAGTGTCCCATTGTGTGCGCGCAAATCCTAATGGATCGTTCTGGACCTTCGCCATGCCGCCGTCTACGCAGAGGAACCATTGATACCAGAAGCGTCTGGCCTGATCGAACCGGGGAATTTTGCAGAGTCCACGCGGTTGAAACGCAAGAGCCAGGGCTGTGATATTTGTGACTCGTTCCGGAAAGAGCACTGCGAGCGTATAAGCAGCTCTGGCCCCTGCGCGAGAGCCACACCGGCACCGACACGAGGGGTTTCGCTGGACAAAAACCTCGTTGGACCAGAGCCTCGAAGATACGGTGCGATCGTATGCAAGCCTTTTGCGTGAAGCGCGGCCGCGATTGCGCCCCAGCCGCGCGGCGCATCCGGCCACCCGTGGGGCAAGAATACCGGCGGCCCGTTCTCAGGGCCCTTCATCAAAAGCGATCTCCAGAAGTTCGGTGTGAACTGTTCTCATCGCAACCAGCCCTCAGCTATCCGCCAGCCTTCGGTTGGTCTTGCCACTGAGGTGCCGGCCTGGCGCTCTCGACCCAGGCCGAGTAAATCAGGTCGCGCAACATGCTCACTGCTGCCGCCAAACGTTCCGCCGTGAACTGCTTCGCCTCTGGAGTGCCCGCCCCGTCGAAGCCCTTCTGCTTGTCGAACTGATATACCTGTTCAACCAACACCTGTGAATGCCGCAGGTAGCCCATGTATGGATCCCATTCGTCCGTCACCGGCCTTACGGCCGATATCAGAGGCTGTACGTCCGAGGGCTTGATATTCGCGTCAACAAACGCTGTCTCGAACTGCGCATGAATCGTGTGCTCGGTCGTATACCCGTGGGGGTTGTCCTTCAGCACCCAGCCGTTGTAATTCATCGTTACGTGCAGCGGCTGTGATCCGTCGGCGACATAGTGACCCAGCCATCCGGCGTAGAAAAGAATCGCCGCCTCTACCGGTTTCGTGTCCTGATGCTTTGCGCTCAGATTGCGGTATTCACGCATGGCCGCCTTTAGCCGCTCCCAGATCTCGTTGGTGATGTAGGGCTGGAAACCGACCCTGCTCGGTTGCAGTTCACGCGCCTTGTCGGGATGGGTGATCTCCGCTGCCGTCAGTGCGGCAATGTATTCGTATCGGTGGCGCGGCAACGTTCCGATGATGTCGGCATACTCGAAGTCGATAAAGTGGTCGGGAGACTGCGCTGCGTTCAGCTCCGGCTCGGCCAGCGACCGCCATCGGTCGGGCTCCGGCCCCAAGTATTCGATTTCGTTGATGGCTTCCGGCGTTCTCAGAAAAGCAGGCACGTCCGCAGGCAGGCTTGCGACGGCAAGCCGGTTGATCATCTTATGACCGAGCTCACCCCATCCGAACGACGGTGGAACGGCAAGCAACGGGAGCAGAGCAAGAACTGCGAGACGGCGCAGGTGAACGTATGGAGTCCTTTGCATGCCGGGAGTATACCGAGCCTTACCGCTAATTGCCGGATCGCCCTACTACAAGAAAGCCTATGAAGGCGCCAGAGTAAGCGCACAGCGGAGCTGCTTAAGCCAGTTACCTAACTCCGGAACAAAGGACAAACGACAATTTAGAGCGAGTCGCCTGGCTGCCTGGTGTTGTAAATTGATTCAAAAGCCAACTTCATGCCAATGTGAATGGCAGATCGCAGACCTAGTGGTGCAATAACTTGTAGGGTGAGTGCTCGGATATCCTATACTTTTAATGACTTTGAAAGACTTTCCCTTGTTCTCTTTGTATCTGCGGCGTAAATAGCTGAACCACGCGTATTCGGTGATCGGGAATCAGTGAGATGCCCGCCGCATCGCAGACACAGTATGACCAGTAAATGCTT
>CAYVSQ010000522.1:0-5378 GCA_964453815.1 uncultured Acidobacteriaceae bacterium
ATGAGCGCATCGACAATGGGCTGCAGCTTGCCTTCCATCACTTCAGAGAGTTGATGGATAGTAAGGCCGATGCGGTGATCTGTAAGGCGGTTTTGCGGAAAGTTGTAGGTCCGAATCTTCTCGCTGCGGTCGCCCGAGCCCACCTGTTGCTTGCGCTCCTTGGCCTGCGCCTCGTGCTGCTTCTCCATCTCCACCTCATAGAGACGCGAGCGCAAAACACGCATGGCCTTCTCACGGTTCTTGATCTGCGACTTCTCGTCCTGACAGCTCACCACGGTATTCGTTGGTAGGTGTGTGATGCGAATCGCGGAGTAGGTTGTATTCACCGATTGGCCTCCAGGGCCCGACGAGCAAAAGGTATCGATGCGCAGATCTTTGGCTTCGATCTTCACATCGACTTCCTCGGCCTCGGGCAGCACGGCGACGGTGATAGCCGAGGTATGAACCCGGCCTTGCGTCTCAGTGGCGGGCACGCGCTGCACGCGATGCGTACCGCTCTCATACTTCATCTGCGAGTACACGCGATCGCCCTCAATGATGGCGATGATTTCCTTCAGACCGCCCACCGACGACTCCGAACTTGAAAGCACCTCCACCTTCCAGCGGTGCAGTTCGGCGAAGCGCGAATACATCCGGAAGACTTCGGCCACAAAGAGGGAAGCCTCGTCTCCGCCTGTCCCTGCGCGGATTTCGATGACGACGTTCTTATCGTCGTTCGGATCCTTGGGCAGCAGCAGTACCTTCAGCGCCTCTTCAATCCCTGGCGCGCGGTTCTCAAGCTCGGTCAGCTCCTCCCGGGCCATGGCGCGAATCTCCAGGTCAGTCTCCTCGAGCATAGCCTCCGCATCAGCGATGCCCCGGGTAACCTGCCGGTACTCCCGATACTTCTCGACAATGGGTTCGAGGTCCCGGTGCTGCTTCGCGATCTTTTGATACTTCTGCTGGTCGGAGAGAAGCTCTGGGTCGGCCATCTGCTCGCCGAGCGATTCATAACGGGCTTCGATTTGTTCCAAACGCTCAAACATGGTCTTCTCTCGCGGCGCGGTTGCGCGAATCTTGATGAAACTGGATGGGAAAAGTGGGCAAAGGACGGCTATGGGCGGCGGGAGCCGCTAGAGGAGGACGCCGTTAGTAAGGGTGAATCGCATCTTCTGCAGTTTACTGTCTTTTAGATGCCACAGAAAGGGAAAAGGGAGCAAGTCGGCGTCTATAGTCATTTTGGGAACATTAGCTTGGACGGCGCCTTCCTCCAATTCGCTGAATTGTGCGACCGGCTCGCGGCCACGACCAAAAAACTTGAAAAGCGAGCCCTGATCGCTGAGTATCTTCGAAGCCTGAGCACCGAGGATGCCGCCCGCGCCGCGCTTTATCTCGCTGGCACGCCTTTTCCTGAGACCGACCGTCGCACCCTGAACGCCGGCGGCTCACTGCTAAGCCGTTCCCTAGCAGAAATCAGCGAAGCAGATCGCGCCACCATGCACGCGGCCTATCGGCGCCACGGAGACCTGGGCGCGGCGGCACAAGACCTTCTCGAAGCCCGAAAAAGCCATCCCGCCACCCTGACCTTAAAGCAGCTCGAAGAGTCGCTCGCCAGGATTGCCTCGGCCCGGGGTCCGGCGGCGAAACTCCCATTGGTCCTGCAGCTATTGCGTGACGCAACACCTCTGGAAGCGAAATATATTCTCAAGCTTGCGATCGGCGACATGCGCACCGGTGTCAAGCAGAGCCTGGTCGAAGAAGCCATCGCCACCGCATATGAAGCAGACCCTACCTCCGTGGGTCACGCCGCCATGCTGACCGGCAGTCTCCCCGAAGTGGTTGGAATGGCTGCAACGAAAACACTGGCCGACGCTTGCATGAAGCTCTTTCATCCCCTCGGCGTTATGCTCGCCAGTCCCGTCAACAGCGTTGACGAAGCCATGAAACGCTTCGCTGAACTCCCCGTAAGCGAAGGAACGGACCGCCCTTCCGCCGAAACTTTAATCCCGGGTCGAGTCTCCATCGAAGACAAGTATGACGGCATCCGCGCCCAGCTCCATTGCGGCGATCCCAACCAACCGGGCCGTGTTGAGTTGTTCTCGCGTAGCCGCGAAGACCTGAGCGAAGCCTTTCCCGAACTGGTCGAAGCCTTCGCGGGCATCCGCGAACCCGCCATCCTTGACGGAGAAATCCTCGCGTGGAGCCCGACCAGCGGACGTGCGCTACCCTTCTCGGCTTTGCAGCAGCGTCTCGGCCGAAAACGTGTCACACGAGAGATGCAGGAGCAGGTGCCCGTAATCTTCATGGCCTTCGATCTGCTTTCGCTCAGTGGAAATCTGCTACTCGACGCTCCCCTCACCGAGCGTCGACGGCAGATCGAATCTCTCGTTGTGCGCCATGCCGGAGCCACACGGAAATTCGAGCGGCGCGGACAGGCACTGCTGTTTGCGCAATCCGAAGATGAACAGACTTTCTCGCGGCTCATGCTGGCCGGCACGACCTACCTGCGCACCGCCGTGCAACTGGATCGTGCCTACGCCGACGCGCGGGCACGCGGCAACGAGGGCGTGATGCTGAAGGCTCTCGATAGCATCTATCGGCCGGGAAAGCGTGGCCTGGCGTGGTTGAAGCTGAAACGAGAACTGGCCACGCTCGACGTAGTGGTGACCGGTGCCGAATTCGGCCATGGCAAGCGAGCGGGAGTCCTAAGCGATTACACCTTTGCCGTTCGTGATTGCGAGCAGTTGAAGAATGTCGGCAAAGCCTATTCCGGCCTGACTGATGCCGAAATCGCTGAACTCACCGCCTTCTTCCACGAGCACACACTCGAAGACTTCGGAGGCTTTTGCACAGTCGAGCCGCTCAAGGTTCTCGAAGTCGCCTTCAACAACGTCATGCGCTCCGAGCGCCACGACAGCGGCTTCGCCTTGCGCTTCCCCCGCATTCTAAGGATTCGCGACGACAAGCCTGTCACTGAAATCGACACGCTGGCACGCGTCGAGGAAATCTACAACGCCCAGCCCGATAAACCGCAGGAGGACTGACAAGCTCTCCGCGGAACAAGCCAGAAGTGGCTTTCGCTGACCTTTTCTTAGCTACTCAGTGGCTATGATCGTGGTCGTGATGCCCATGCGCGCTGATCTCTTCAACCGCCATCACGCAGCCGTGAGCCACTTCGCATTCCCCATGCTCGAATTGGATTGTAGTGTGGAGAATACGGAAATTCTCGCGCAGCCTGCCGTTGATCTGCTCCAGTATGCGCGCGCTCTCCGATGGTGGAATATCCGCGATGGTCACGTGGCTCGCCAGGGCGTGCGTTTGCGAGCCCAGGCTCCAGACGTGCAGGTCGTGAATGTCCTCGACCCCTTCGATGTCTTCGAGCGTCGAGCGGATCTGGTTTAGCGACAAGCCCCTCGGCGTGCCTTCGAGCAGGATGTTAAGCGTCTCCCGAACGATGGCAATCGAGGACCAGAAAATCAGCGCGGCGATGCCGAACGAGAGCGCGGGATCGATCCAGGTCATTCCAGTAAACAGAATGGCCGCGCCGCCAACAATCACCGCCGCCGTCGAGAGCATGTCGCCCAGCATGTGAATGAAGACGCTGCGTAGATTAACATCCCGGCTGCAGCGCCACAACAGGGCGGCGATCACGCCATTCATAACAACGCCCGCCGCTGCCACCGCCATCATCAGGCGTGACTGAACAGGGACCGGTTCAGTAAAGCGGCGGATCGCCTCAAATCCGATCCAGATGCTGATAAAAATCAGCGTGAGCGCGTTGAGAAATGCGGCCAGAACGCCCGCCCTCTGGTAGCCGAAGGTCTTCTTATCCGTCGCGGGACGCGCTTGAAAGTGAACGGCCACAAATGAGAGCAGTAGCGCGAGAGCATCGGACGCATTGTGCCCAGCTTCCGAGATCAACGCCAGCGAGTGTGCGCGCAGACCGGCCACCAGCGTAAGCAGGACATAGGCCAGAGTGGCGACCAGCGAGAAGCGCAGGACGCGCTGCATCTTACCGGTCGATACGGCGTGCACATGCATACATTCAGTGTATCGGCCCCATGTAGGCAGATTCAATTCCCGGCGTAAGGGACCGTTGCGCGGGGCTTGCGCGCTACGCGGCGCAAGGGGATGGAGTTCGCCGTATCGCGCAGGCCGCTCCAGGTCTCCGCCACCACCAGGCTGTTGGTCGGGCGATGAGGATCATAGCGGACCGAGCAGGGAAAACCTAGCCGGCAGTCATAGATATTTACATGGTCGCGCAGATTCGATACATCCTGCGAACACTCGTAGATCACGCCGGCGATCTCGTACTTATAGAGGATCAGTTGCATGCCGTTCGGGCGGCCGCTCTCATGGGGGCTGACGTCGGAAATGTCAAAAATGGTTCCATCGATGATGCGTCCTGACTGCACGAGCTGCTGGCGGCGAAGCACCTCCAGCTCCTCTTCCGTGGGGCGTTTGCGAAGCGCTGAGTAGGTGAGAATGCCCCCGATGCATAGACCGATCGCCGCTATGGCCCCCAACACTTCAGGGTCGCGCAGTGAAAAGTCGTTCATCGATTCCTCCAGTTGCTGGAACATCTCAAGGATATCCCACCTTCCGCGGCCCTTGTAGAGTTACCAAAGAGATTCCAACCTCGCGAAACGCGACCGTCGCGAGGTGGGGCCGGGCTAAGTACCGGCTAAGCCCCCTAAAATGAACCTGAACAGGAGTTCCTTTGTGAGAATCTCAAAGCATCTCCGGCTCGTCGTCGCGTTTCCGTAACGCTGTCCGCCGCCTTAATAGCTCGCGCCCAGTCGCAGCCACCCAACTGGATCTCGCGAACTACCCGATTCCGACTCATGTTCTTGTCCAGAGTCCTGCTGACACGTAGGCCCCGCTGCGATCATCTGCCTCTTCCATTCCGATCCGGCAAATACCTTTGCATGGATCGTTGACGGAAATCAATGAACGCTTAGGTGGTCTTCTCGACCTCATTCGGACGCCCACAAGTTTCGGCGGCAACCTGGGAGAGACCTTGCTGATGATGCCTGCCACGGGCAAGATGCCTGCGAAAAGGCTCCTGATCATCGGTCTCGGTGATTCGCAATCATATACGCCGCAACGAATGGAACTGGTCGGCTCGATTGTCTACCGGGAAGCCAGCCGCCTTGGTGTGAAGAGCCCGTTCATCGCTCCCACAGTGCTCGATGGAGGCGTGACCGGGTTCGGAACGGACGAGACGGCGGAATGGTTCATCCGCGGATTTCTGCACGCCGCAGCGACGCAGAACAATTGGTGAGCGCTGGAGATTCTGGCGGAGGGACCATTCGCGAGCTAACTTTTCTCGCCGGGGCACAGCACGCAAAGGGCACTCGCGATGGCATCGCAAAAGCTTACGCGGAATCCGCTGGAAA
>CAYVSQ010000523.1:0-14031 GCA_964453815.1 uncultured Acidobacteriaceae bacterium
GACTGTATGGGGTGCTGGCGTATCTGACGACACAGCGGAGGAGCGAGATCGGAATACGGATCGCGCTGGGCGCGCAACGGAGCGAGGTTCTTCGCATGATGCTGGTGAACGGGCTTGCTCCTGCGTGGGTTGGGCTGGGCCTCGGATTGCTGAGCGGAGGCTTTGCAGTGAGGATGATTCGCGACATGCTGTACGGCGTGAAACCGCTGGACTGGAGCGTCTTTGCGGGAGTGGCACTGATGTTGTTGTTGGTGTCGGTGATTGCGTGCGCGGTGCCAGCGTGGCGAGCTTCGCGGCTTGATCCGATGGAAGCATTGCGGACGGAGTAAGGAAATGGGGAATTGAATGAGCTTACGAAGATTTTTTCGGCGGCGGTACTGGGATGCAGAGCGCGTGCAGGAATTTGAAACGCACATTCAGAACGAAATCGACGACAACCTGGCGCGCGGCATGACGCGAGAAGAAGCCCGGCGACAGGCATATCTGAAGTTTGGCAATCCAATACGCGTGCGGGAGGAGATCTGGAAAATGAACAGCATTGCTCCGTTCGAAAATTTTCTGCGCGATGTGCGCTATGCGTGGCGGACTCTGCTGCGCAACCCAGGGTATGCGCTCGTCGCAGTTCTCACATTAGGGCTGGGCATCGGCGCGAACACAGCGATCTTCACGGTTATCAACGGCGTGTTGCTGAAACCGTTGCCCTACGCACAGCAGGATAGGATCGTGCACCTCGACCAGACAGCAGCTCTGGCGGGACCCGACGCCATAGGCCTATCGGTACAGGAGTTCCAGGATTTCCGCGATCAGACCTACGTCTTTTCCGATGTCGCCGAATACCATTCGATGAACTTTACACTGCTAGGAACGAAGAACCCGGAGCGGGTGGCGACCGGTGTCGTCTCGGCCAACTTTTTCGATGTGCTGGGAGTGAAGCCGGTGCTGGGCAGGCTGTTCATGCCGGCTGACGAAAGCAAGAACGCACCTCCGGTCCTGCTGTTGAGCTACGCCTACTGGATGAAGGAATTTGGGGGCGACCGAGGAATTGTCGGGCGAGCCTTCGAGCTAAACGACCGCGTGCATACTGTAGTGGGCGTGCTGCCGTCGCTGCCTGAGTATCCGGACGCAAACGAAGTGTACATGCCGACGACGTCGTGTCCGTATCGTGCGTCCCCGAAGATGATCGCGGACCGCGATATGCGGATGATCACCGCATACGCGCGGCTCAAGCCAGGGGCGGACGTACAGCAGGCAAACACCGAACTGGCGACGATTTTCAGCCGCCGTGCTGCTGCTTGGCCGAAGTCGTACCCGGCCAGCGCCGGCTTCGCACCGCAGATCGCTCCCGTGGACAGAGAATTGACGCATGCTGCGCGGCCCACTTTTCTGACACTGCTGGGAGCAGCGGGGCTGGTCCTGCTGCTCGCGTGCGCTAACCTGGCGAACCTGGCACTGTCGCGGCAGATGCGGCGAGCGCGTGAGATGGCCATTCGCATGGCGACTGGAGCGAGTGCATGGAATATCCTTCGCCAGCTGCTGACCGAGAGCATGCTGGTGGCGCTGGCGGGCGGAGTGCTGGGCCTGGCGATTGCGGCTTTCGGATCGAAGCTGCTGATCGCTTACGCGGCGCGCATGACTCCTTTGTCAGGAGAGATTCGCGTGGATGGACGGGTACTGCTGTTCGGGCTGGGGATCTCTATGCTGACCGGAATTCTGTTTGGGGCGCTGCCTGGGTATGTAGCTAGCCGTGTTCGCATGACCAGCCTGACAGACGCAGGCGAGCGAATGGCAGGCAGCGAGAGCGGAACGCGACTACGCAATGCGCTGGTAGCGGCGCAGGTGATGTTCTCGTTTGTGCTGCTGATGTGCGCGGGACTGATGCTGCGCAGTCTGTACAACCTGCTCTCGGTGGATCCGGGATTCAAGACAGCCAATGTGCTTTCGATGCAGGTGAGCCTGAACTGGACGAAGTATAAGGAGAAGCCGGCGAAAACCGCCTTCTTCCGCCAGGTGCTGGAGCGCGTGGAGGCCCTGCCCGGCGTGGACAGCGCGTCGTTCAGCTGGATGGTTCCACTGAACAGCGACATGGGCCGCATGAGCGGCGACCTGATCTTCGAGGGTCAGCCAATCCATCCCGACCAACCTCCACCACAGGTGGATTACGAAGTTGCGACGCCGGACTACTTCCACGTGCTGGGCGTACCGGTGCTTGCAGGACGCGTGTTTACCGACCGGGACACGCTGGACACGCCGGGAGTGGCAATCGTAAACGAACGGCTGGCCAAACATTATTGGCCAAACGATAATCCGGTTGGGCATCGCGTGTCGACGGACAAGGGCAAGACATGGATCACGGTGGCCGGCGTAGTGAGCGATGTCCATCAATATGGGCTAAGCAAGGAAGCCGAAGATGCCATCTACCTGCCGGTATATCAGTTCGACGTTGCCAATACTCACTTGCTGTTGCGAACGAGTCGCGATCCAATGCGCCTAGCGAATCAAGTGGCGGCGGTGATCCATGCGATCGATCCGCAACAACCGGTTACCGATGTTCGCACGCTAGACCAGCTGCGCAGCGCGCAGCTGGGTACGCCGAAGGTGACGGCGATTTTGCTGGGCCTCTTCGCGGTAGTAGCACTGTTCATTACCGTTGTGGGCGTGAGCGGGACGCTGGCGCTTTCCGTAGCGCGTCGGGCGAAGGAGATCGGGATAAGGATTGCGCTGGGCGCTACCAAGGAGAGAATTCTGGGTAACGTATTGATGCGAGGGATGGCTCCGGTGCTGGCGGGATTGGTTGTGGGCGCGGTGGCTGCGGTTTTCGCGACACGGGTGCTCGCCAATCTGCTGTTTGCGGTTGGGCCGAATGATCGGCTTACGTTTGTTGGCATTGCCGCGCTGCTTCTGCTGGTTGCACTCATTGGATGCCTGATTCCGGCGAGGCGGGCGGTGCGCGTGGATCCGATGAAGGCGCTGCGCACGGAGTAAGGACTGGGCGTCCAGCGAGGACTTGCCGTCCAGGCAATAGCGCCTTCGGCACCAAAAAAACGGCCCCTCGGGTGAGGGGCCAATCTGCCTTGGTTCTCTCGTTGTGTGAGAGCTTGGTTGCGGACCTTATCGTTATTGTTTTAGTTAGCCGTTGGTAGCGACGCAGCACCCTGAGGGGAGGGCTGCGCGGAAGACTACTGCGTCGCTCCAATCGGTGAACTCGCGCCCGAAGACGACGTGTTCAAGGCCGCTAAACTGTTTTGCAGCACGCTCACGGTTACAACACTGCCGCGAGGGTTGCTGTCTGAATCGTTACTGACACTGGCGTTGCCCAGCGCGACACGGTAGATGCGGTAGACCGGAACGTCGTGGGAGGCCAGATACCGAACTACCGCATCTGCCATGTGCTGCGAGTTCCGAATACCAGCCTGGCCGCCGGCGTGGGAGAAACCCTTGATCTCAAGGACGTAGCCCCTTTGACCGCGAACCTGAGCTGCAATCTGATCGAGCGCATCCTTGGCTTTATCGTTCAGCACCGTCTGTCCGGGACGGAAGCGAATCTCGGTGTCATTCACTTTTTGGAAATGGTCCAAGTTTGAAACTGTCGTGTTCAGTTTGGTGGTCTCTGTGCTTGCCTGCTGCGCTGTCTGATTTGCCTGATTCGCGGTATTGTTGGCTGCGACGGCGGTCTGGCCAGCTTGATCTGCCGTCGATTGCGCCTGATGGATACCGGCCTGAGCGCGGGCGTCGACATCCTTGATATCGCGCGCGTTCTTGGCCTGAAGTTGATCGAGTTCGTTCAGGCGATCCCTCACCGGGTCGAGCTGGCGGTTCACCCACCGTTTGCGGGCGAATGGATTCATGCGGCCCCAGAAACCTTCATTCGATCTAGTGGGAAGGGGCTGACCGGTAGCAAAATTGCTGTCACCCGGGTTTGTCCTGGCGGGCTGGCTCTGGCTAGTTGCACTGGGCGTCGTCTGGGCCTGAGAATCAGAGGGTTGTGTCTGACTGTCTGAGGGTTGCGCCTGGGCAGTTGACGATTGACTGGTTTGTGCGCTGGTTTGCGCGATCGACGGATACCCCAAGGCGGCCGCAAGAAGCAGCGCCGAAATTGCCGAGGGTGTAAGAAATGTCTTCATTCTGAGCGTTTTAGTTTTTTCAGTCTCTTCAGTCATTGTCTGCATTCCTTGGTAGGTTCTTCGGAAAGAACACACGTTTGGAGGCTGCGCAGCATCCTGTTTGGCCATGCATAGTGCATTCAGTTTGCCAAACCACTCCGGAGTGGTCGCTGTCGGATTAAATCGTTCTAATTAAGCCATTTCCATAGAAATTAGGCCGATACCCGGAAGATTGGTACCGTGTAAAAAACACTCGGCAGACCATTTGTCGACGGCTGGGATGAAAATTTTGCCCTGTCAGAACGGATTTACGAGGGATTTAATTCATTGTTTCGCCGTGTAGAACTTGGGCGAGGTGCAAGGCCCGGCGGGGTGAGTTTTGGGCGATCTGCTCTCGGCAACTGAATCCGTCAGCGATGAGGATGGCGTCTGGTGCAGCGGCGCGGATGGCGGGCAACAGTACGCGCTCGGCCAGCGTCTGGGAGATTACGAATTTCTCCTTTTCAAAGCCAAAGGGTCCGGCCATACCGCAGCATCCAGAGTCGAGGAGGGTGACGTGGGCACCAGTACGCTCAAGGAGTTCGACCTCCGATTTCATCTTCATGAGCGATTTCTGGTGGCAGTGGCCGTGCAGAATGGTGGAGCGGCCGGAAAGATCGGGCGGCTGGTAGTCCGTGGCGTGGCGGAGGAGGAAATCACTGAGCAAGAAGCTTTGCTCGCGCAGGCGCTGGGCACGGGCACTCGTGGGGAAGAAATTGCGAAGTTCGTCGCGGAAGACGCTGGCGCAGGAGGGCTCGAGAAAAATGAAGGGCCGCCCGGCGTCGATTTCAGGAGCGAGCCTCTCCATGACGCGCTCGAGGTAGGCGCGGGCTTCAGTCAGGAATCCAAAATCATAGAGTGGACGGCCGCAGCAGACGTGTTCTCTGGGGAGCCGAACGCTAAATTCAGCGCCAGTAAGGACGCTGTGAGCGGCGGCAAGGGCCTCAGGGTGGTAGTAGTTGTTCCAGGTATCTGGCCACAGGACGACGGTCTGCCTGGCATGTGAGGGCGTTTGCGGCTTATACGTGCTCTGGAAGCTGCGCGCGGCGAATCGCGGCAGGTTGCGCTGCGGTGCGATACCGAGCAAGGCTCTTACCGCATGGCTCAGACCAGGCAGCCGCAGGGGAAGATTCGCGAGATATGGGGTGATGCCAGGGACGAGGGATGCCACGCGTGCCCACCTATCCATAAATCCGAAGCCGTAGTGGCGCAGGGGACGGCGCTGAACCTGGTAATAGTGGGCGAGAAATTCAGCCTTGTAGGTGGCGAGGTCGACATTGACGGGGCACTCGGTTTTGCAGGCCTTGCACGAAAGGCAGAGGTCGAGCGCTTCGTGAACAGCCTCGCTCTGCCAGTCGCGATCGAGAATATCGCCTTCGAGCATCTCCCATAGAAGGTGGGCGCGGCCACGCGTGGAATGCTTTTCTTCCTGCGTGGCCATGTAGCTGGGACACATGGTTCCGGGGCCTTGTTTGCGGCAGGCTCCGACACCGACGCAGCGCAGGGTGGCCTCGGAGAGTGAGCCTTTGTCGTCCGGAAACTGGAAGAATGTCTCTTGAGGATCGGATTTGTAACCGTCACCGAGACGTAATTTCTCCGCTGGGTCGTAGACGGCAATGGGATCGACCAGATGGCCGGGATTCATCCTGTTGTCGGGGTCCCATAGCGCTTTGAATTCAAGGAAGGCCTGCATCAACTCGGGGCCGAACATCTTTGGCAGCAGCGCCGAACGAGCTTTGCCATCTCCGTGCTCTCCGGATATGGACCCTCCGTGGGCGATGACGATGTCCGTGGCACGATCGATGAACTCGCGGAACGCACGAATGCCAGGTGCGCTTTCGAGGTCGAAGTTGATGCGCAGATGGACGCAGCCCTGACCGAAGTGTCCGTACATGGGGCTGCGGTAGCCGTATTCGCCCATGAGCGCGAAAAGCTGGCGCAGATAGGAGCCTAGTTTTTCGGGCGGCACGGCGGCGTCTTCCCAACCCTCCCAGCCGTGCGGCTCTCCGGGCACGAAGACAGTGGCCCCGAGGGCGGACTCGCGCACGTGCCAGATGCGGGAAGCGTCCGCGGGCGAGTAGAGCTGCGCTGACAGAGCGGATGATTGCGTTCGTATATCTGCGAGGAAGCGGTTGGCATGGGCAAGAACTTCTTCCTCGGCGGATGCGCCGAACTCTACAAGGAGAAGGGCATTGCCGGGCGGGAGCAGGGCGATGTCGTCTTCGGCTAAACCTTTGCGGAGCATGAAGCCGGTGAGCACGGTGTCTATCCCTTCGAGGCCGATGGGGTTGTACTCGAGGATGAAGGGGACGTGATCGGCGGCGATAAAGGCGTCGGCGAATCCCACCACCACCAGCCTGCGGCAGGGCGGGCTGTGCTTAAGGTCGAGGGTGGCACGGAGGACCGTAACGCAGGTGCCTTCGCTGCCTACCAAGGAGCGCGCCACATGGAAGCCGTTCTCCGGCAGAAGCTCGTCGAGATTATATCCGGAGACGCGGCGCGGGATGCGCGGAAAGCGTTCGCGGATTAAGTGCTGGTATTTGTTACAAATTCGCGCGAGGCCTGAGTAGATCTGCGCCGGACGGCCTCCGGCGGCGACGATTCGCTGGAATTCTTCGTCGCTCGTGACGCCAACGGTCATGCGCGTGCCGTCGTAGAGCAGGACATCGAGCGAGCGGATATTGTCGACGGTCTTGCCGCCCATAAGGGCGTGGGTTCCGCAGGAGTTGTTGCCGATCATGCCGCCTAGGGTGCAGCGGGAGTGCGTGGCGGGATCGGGCGCGAAGGTGAGGTGATGGAATTCAGCAGCTTCGCGCACACGATCAAGGACGATGCCGGGCTCGACGGTGGCGAGGCGCGCTTGCGGGTCTAGCGAAAGGATGGACCGCATGGAGCGGGAAAAATCGAGGACAACGGCGACGTTACAGCACTGTCCAGAAAGGCTTGTGCCTGCTCCGCGAGCGAGTATTGGTGCGCCGAGTTCGCGGCAGGCGGCGATGGTGGCTTCGACGTCGGTGATGTCGCGCGGGAGGACGACGCCGATAGGGACCTGACGATAGTTTGAGGCGTCGGTTGCGTAGAGCGCGCGTCCGCCGGGGTCGAAGTGGACTTCGCCCTGGATACGGGATTTGATCCGAGCCTCGAGCTCACGCGCAGCGGCGAATTTTTCGTGAGGGTGGCGGGAGTTCTCGAGAATGGGAAAGGGTGACGACATGGGTCAGGCTTCGAGCGGAAGATAGTCGCTGGACTGGGTTTGGTCAACAGGGTGCTCGCGGTGCATCGCATCGAGCAAGACGGTGACGCCGGCGGAGACGATCAGGTTGGTCAGCAGTGCGGGAATCGCCGCGTAGACGATGAAGACGTGGGTTCCGATGTGAAAGGGGAAGAGCGAGCTTTTGAGATCCCGCGCGAAGGCGAGACCGGAGCCGGCGGCCATGCCGGCGGCCCATCCCCAAAGCAGGGCCCGGCCGTGAAACCAGCGGGTGAAGAGGCCGAGGACGACGGCGGGAAATAGCTGGGCAATCCAGATACCTCCAAGAAGCTGCAACTCGATGGCGTATTGGGCGCGGACGAAGAGCACGAAGGCGAGTGCTCCGAATTTCAGAAAAAGGGAGACTAGCTTGGCATGGGTTGATTCCTGTTTGGGCGTCATGGGTGTGCGACGCAGCTCGCCGTAAAGGTTGCGGGTGAAAAGATTGGACGCGGCGATGGACATGATGGCCGCGGGGACGAGGGCTCCGACTCCGATGGCCGCGAGGCAGAAGCCTGCAAACCAGCCGGGGAACATTTTGACGAAGAGCAACGGGACAACACTGGAGGTGTTGGCTGTATGGATGCCGGCGGCGATGGCCATGTAACCGAGCAGCGCAATCAGCGCGAGCAGGAGGTTGTAGGCGGGCATGAGCGCGGCATTGCGGCGAATGATACGACCGCTGCCGGCGCTGAGGACTCCGGTTGCGGTGTGCGGGTAGAGCACGATGGCGATGGCGGATCCGAAGGCAAGGGTGACGTAGCTAAGATATTGCGGCGGCCTGAGAATGATGGACGCCGCGGGCTGGCGCGCGGCGAGCGCCGTGTCCGCAACCGCAAAGATGTGTCTGTAGCCGCCGAGTTTGGCAGGAAGGATGATGATGGCGGCGAGAACCATAATGTAGAGCATCACGTCCTTGACGATGGCGATGGCGGCGGGAGCTCGCAGGCCGCTGGTGTAGGTGTAGGCGGCAAGAATGACGAAGGCGGCGACCAGCGGCCATTCGCCGTTGATGCCGAGTGCGGCGATGACTTCTCGCAGGCCGACCAATTGAAGGGCGATATACGGCATGGTGGCGAGGATGCCGGTGAAGGCCAGCGCCATCGACAGTGCACGGCTGCCGTGGCGGCCGCGAGCGAAGTCGGCGAGGGTAACGTACCCGTGACGGCGACTGACATTCCACAGGCGCGGCAGCACAAACATCATGTAAGGAAATATAAAAATGCAATAGGGGATGGCGAAAAAGCCAGGTGCTCCGGCGCCGAAGAGCGCAGCGGGCACGGCGATCACCGTGTAAGCGGTGTAGAAGTCGCCTCCGATCAGGAACCAGGTGATCAGCGTCCCGAATCGACGACCGGCGAGCCCCCACTCCTCCAGGCTGTTGAGGTCGGCTCGCTTCCAGCGCGCGGCGAAGAAACCGGCCATCGTCACGAGTAGAAAAAAGACGCAGAATACGGCGATGGCAACAGCGTGCGGGAAAGAGGCCATAGTGTCCGGTGGTGGTTATCTTATAGGGTGTAGCGGATAGGGGGTAGGGTGTAGCGAAGAATCGCTCTTTCTATCCCTACACACTACTCCCTACACCCCGTACTACCGGAGTAGTCCTGCACCTGGCCATTCATAGACGACTACGCCGAGATCGTTCAGCACCTGCATGGTGGTCTCGACATTGCGACGGACCTGAATGCGGTCCGCGCGCGCGGCAACCACGTCTTCTTCGACAGCGACGACTCGGCCATAGGGCCACGCGTTTTCGGGCAGTGAGGCAAGAGCCTCGGGAAGTTCCGAGAGGCGAAGCACAAGCTCGCGCTTCCGGGCATTGGGGGGATGCATCAGGCCGCCCGGCGCAAGGTCGCTCTGCGGAGGCTCGGGATACATGATGCGCAGGGTCACGGTCTTTTTGCCGACGATGAGGAAGGGATTGCCC
The DNA here is from genome assembly GCA_964453815.1 of uncultured Acidobacteriaceae bacterium. Lineage (GTDB taxonomy): Bacteria > Acidobacteriota > Terriglobia > Terriglobales > Acidobacteriaceae > Silvibacterium. The sequence goes on from CAYVSQ010000523.1 coordinate 9,317, forward strand.
CAGCTCTCGCGCGTACGAATGGCCAGGTAGCGGCTCTTCGCGGGCGGAGGAATCTGGTCGAGCTGCTGGCGATCGGTATCAACCTGCTGGGCGGCAGCCTTTTCCTCCTGCGGCGTAGGTTTGGGAGCAGGGTTTTCGGCCTGGTTGCCGGATGAGCAGGCGCTGAGCGCGGCGGCGAGCGCCAGCGTGATGGATAACAGACGGAATCGATTCATGATGCAGCTGCGGTGAGCGCCGGGCAGCCCCAGCATATCAGGGAATAGGGCTGGGAATGGCGCGGATGGAACGCAAATTCCGCCGGTGCTTATCTTCCTTGCCAACTAGGAACACGCTTTTCCAAAAAAGCACGCGTGCCCTCGGCCTTGTCGGCGGTTCCGCAACACAAACCAAAGAGCGCGGCTTCGTGAGCCATGGCCTGATTGAGGGGCAGGTCGTATCCGGCGTGGACGGCTTCGAGACATTTCTCGATGGCCAGCGGGGCCTGGGCGGCGATGGTTTTGGCGATCTGCTCGGCGCGCGGGAGAAGATCGGCCGGTGGAACGACTTCCTCGACGAGGCCGATGCGCAGAGCTTCCGCGGCGGGGATGATGTCGCCGGTGAGCAACAGGCGGAGCGCTGCGCCCTTGCCGACGAGGCGCGGGAGGCGCTGCGATCCTCCGTAGCCCGGGATGAGGCTTAGCTTGACTTCGGGCTGGCCGAATTTTGCCGTGTCGCTGGCGATGCGGAAGGTGCAGGCGAGGGCGAGTTCGCAGCCGCCCCCGAGGGCGAATCCGTTGACGCAGGCGATGACCGGCTTGCCGCAGTTCTCGATCCGGTCGAAGAGGTGCTGGCCGCACTGCGAAAGAGCCTGCCCTTCGATGGCGGAAACCTGGGTCAGCTCCTGTATGTCGGCTCCGGCAGCGAATGCTTTCTCTCCGGAGCCGGTGAGCAGGATGGCGCGGACGGCGCTGTTCGAGACGAGTTCTTCAAGGGTGGCGCTGAGCTCTCGGAAGGTGGCTGCGTTGAGCGCGTTGAGGACCTTGGGACGGTTCAGGGTGAGGATGGCGATGGGCTCTCGGACTTCGACGAGGATGTTTTCGTAGGACGTTTCTTCGGTCATGGGTGAACGGGTGAGAATAGCATGATCACCGTGAAATGAGGAGCAAGGTACGTCACCGATCGCTCATTTCATTACGTCAGCTCCCCCGGATTGGAAGAGTTTAAAGAGAACACTGCCAATTGCTGGATAGTTATAAGCAAGCCAGGTGAGGACGGGCACCGCACCAAAGGACGCGACTCGCAGATAGAAGTCCCAACCCTGTTCGTTCGGCTTTTTGTCGGTGATCCGGCTCAGGATGGGATCGCGGCGCATCTGGGCGAACCCCCAGACAATGGCGACGCAAAAAACAACAAGCAGAATCGTAAACAGCCAGTTGATAAGCTGCCGGGGCTCAAATGGATATGAGTTCCAGGCGACGATCGCCAGGACAAATGACGCCACGAGTGCGCTTGCTATCGCGCGCAATCATAAGGCGGAAGAAGGTTCTTGGCTACACAAATTGCTGATGGCTTTGGCGGAGGATTATTTTCGCCTATTGCCCAAATGACGGACTTCTCCGCCGAGTTCATGAGGGTTCCGCGCTGGCTATCCTCGGTACCCCATCCCTACTAGCATGCCGCGCATGTAGGCGAAGCTTTTGATCATGCCGGGCATGGGGTCGTCGGGGTGGATTTCGTATTCGAGGTCGACGTAGCCGGGGTACTTGATCGCGATCAGGGCTTCGAAGATGCCGCGGACGGGTATGATGCCGTCTCCGACGGCGACCTGGCTCTCCTTGCTGGTGAAATCGGTGAGGTCCTTCATGTGCATGTTGAAGAGGCGCGGGCCGGCGGCGTAGATGGCCTCGACTACATCGGTTCCGGCGCGGACGCAGTGGCCAACGTCGATGCAGCAGCCCATACGCGGGTCCATGCTGCCGACTGCCTTGAGGACGTTGAGGGGCGACGGCCAGAACTTGTTCTCTGGTCCGTGGTTATGGATGGCGAAGCGGAGGTCATACTGCCTGACGAGCTTTTCGATGCGCGGGAGGGTTGCGGGCGCAGGGTCGCTGGCGACGATAACGCTGACTCCGGCGCGCCTGGCGTAGTCGAATTTGGAGCGGATGTCGTCGTCTTCGTCCTTGAGGAAATTGACGGCGCCGACGGCGGTGAGCCGGATGCCGGTGGCGGTGTAGTCGGCTACGGCCTGCGTGGTAGCCTCGGGCGGAGTGATGGGGAGATGGTCCTTCACGTCCTTGGCGTTGAGGGTTGAGATCTTGAGCGTCTTGAGGTCTTGAATAACCTGGACGCGGTCGAAATTGCGCAGCGAATAACTGGCGACGCCGAGCCTGATGGGCGAGGGCTGGAGCGTGTCCGGCTTTGGCTGCGCGAAGAGCGGAAGGGCTGGGGCCGATGCGGCGGCGGCGGCGAGGGCGCTGTTGCGGAGGAAGTGTCTACGAGTGGTGAAGCCTGGGGATGTGGTTGGCATGACGGAGGCCATGATAATTTTCTAAGCCGCTGCTTGTCTAAAGGAAAGCAGGTCCCTCGACTCCGCTGCGCTCTGCTCGGGATGACACCAGTTGGAGGCGGCGCGGGCTGTGAGCGGGACTCAGGCGTTGAGCCGGGCGCGGGCGATGGCGTCGAGGACTCCGTTGAGGAAGTTGATGGACTCAGGCGCGGAGTAGCGGCGGGCGATCTCGAGAGCCTCGTTGATGACGATGGGGGCAGGGGTGCCAGGAAAGCCAAGGAGCTCGGCGACGGCAGCGCGGAGCAGGTTGCGATCGACGGCGGACATGCGGGTCAGCTTCCAGTTGGCCGAATGCTGCTCGATGAGCCCGTCAATCTCGGCCTCGCGCGCGGTGGCGACGCGGAAGATGTCTTCGGTGAAGCCGCGGGTGTCGTCTTCTACATCTTCGCGGGCCGGCCAGAAGGTCTTGCGGACCTCGTCGGGATTTTGCTTGCCGACGTCGGCCTGGAAGAGCATCTGCATGGCGAGTTCGCGGGACTTGCGCCGCTTGCCGGTCAGGCTCATGGATGCGCCTGCAGTTTCTGCTCGGAAATTTTGCGATGCAGGGAAACCATTTCAATCGCCGCCGATGCTGCCTCGAAGCCTTTATTGCCGGCCTTGAGGCCGGCACGGTCGAGGGCCTGCTCCAGCGTATCGCAGGTGAGCACGCCGAAGGCGTGAGGAATGCCGGTCTCCTGCTGTGATTGGCCGATGCCGCGGGAAACCTCGTTGTAGATGGCTTCGTAATGCGCCGTTTCGCCGCGCAGGAGGCAGCCGATGGTGACGACGGCGTCGATGACCTTCGTCTCGGCGACTTTGCGGGCTGCGGAGGGAATCTCCCACGCACCGGGTACGCGGAGGATGTGGACTTCGTCCTTTTTCGCGCCGCTGCGGTAGAGGCAGTCGAGCGCGCCCTCGAGAAGACGATCTGTAATCACGGCGTTCCAGCGGGCGACGACGATGGCGAACGCCATTCCTTCGGCGGAGAGATCGCCGGCGATGGCAATGGGCTTGCCACGGAAAGGATCGAGCCACTCCCAGAAGGCGAAAGTGATGCCGGGAATGGGCTCGGCGGTGAAGACACGGGACTTCCAGTGGGTCTCGGCGGTCGGCGAGATGCGCTTTGAGGCTTCCGCCGGACTGAGATGGGTGGCCAGCCACTGTTCCACGACCTGACGGACAGCGTCGAGCTGAGTGACCTCGATGAAGGTGTCTGTTTCGCCGCGCGTCATACCGTCCACGAACTCGAGATTGCCGAGCGGGGCCAGGAATGGGCGTCCCCGGCTAGCCTCGTTGTCCCAGCTTTTGCCGTCCTCGAAGCCCAGTACCGAAAAGAAGCTGACCAGTGTGTCATACCCCGCTGGAGTGCTCGCGGGACGCACGAGCGTGATGCCTTTAATCATGTATTTGAGGGTATCAGGGACTTGCCGTCGGGGCGGCGACTGCTTCGCCGGGTAAATGGAAATTGCGTCAACAACCACCGGGAGGATTAGAATTGCGCCTTCTCCCCTCAGCCGAGAATTTTGTAGACTCCCTGCTGGAAAACGGAGGCCGAACGAATGCGCATTTCCCTGGTGTTCCTCGCTGTGGCGGGCATTATGGTCTCCCTGCTCGCACTCTCTACCCACTACTCGGCCGAAGTTGAGACGAATGTATACCGATCCGACTGGGACTCCAGCGTCGTAAATCACAGCGTCTACTCGGTCGTATATGGCATTCCTGTCGCGCTCATTGGGATCGCCGGATACGCCCTGATCGGCTGGCTGGCCTTTTATCGCCACCGCTTGCCCGCGGCAATTTGCTCGCTCTTCGGTCTTGGCTACGCGCTTTATCTGACGAACATCGAGGCGCACGTGCTGGAGGTGTGGTGCGTCTACTGCGTCGTTTCGTTCTTCATCATCACACAGATCGTCTTTGTCGCATTTGGAGACCTCCTTTCTCAGCGGGACCGGGCCGTGTGACGGGGCGTTCAAAGGCCCAAAGGAACGAACTTTCTATGGAGATGCGCTCTCTATCAAGATGCCTGCTTTATCAAATATATGAAAACAAGCTAGTTAATTTAGCCAAGACACACATGATGCTAAAGCACTCATATTTTATGAATCTATTATGCTATAGTAGCCATCAGATGTTTGTGTAGGCTGATCCACCCGATCAGCCAAACTTTCAAATGAAATTCGGAGGTATGTAT
>CAYVSQ010000524.1:0-7891 GCA_964453815.1 uncultured Acidobacteriaceae bacterium
TGGCGCGCCAGCCTTCGACGTCCTGCAGGGCGAAGCGGCGGATCTCGGCCTCGCAGCGGTCGTCGTCGTCCCAGAGCTGAATGCTCGATCCATCGAGGAAGGGAACGAAGAGGCCGTTGACAGCCGGTGTCCAATCGAAGCCGCGTGCCAGGAGGCTCAGCTCTTCTACGATAAGCGGATGCAGCAAGCCGGCTAGGTAGGCGCAAGGCGACATACGCACGCCGGGGAAGGGCTCCTCGATGGTGCAGGCTCCTCCAACTCGCTCACGGCTCTCCAGCACCAAAACCCGCTTACCGGCGCGGGCGAGATAGGTAGCGCAGGCGAGCCCATTGTGGCCTGCGCCGACGATGATGGCGTCCCAGGACTTTGCCGCGAGCTCGCCGACGGGGGCAGGTAGTCCGAGTTTACCCATGACTTGGTATGTGAGGACGGCGGCTGTGGGCGATGATTCTGGTGGCAAAAGCTGTCTCCGAAGAGACAGTATCTCCTATTCGTCGCGTGCTTGCCCCTGGTGGGTCGATCTCTGAAGCACATGGTAGGATTGGCTCGCAATATGCCTGCATTTGCGCAGGCCAGGGACCTCAACGCTTAGTTCCAGGAGAGATGAGATCTATGTCCACACGTATGAATGCCAAATCGCTCGCAATTCTTACAGTCGGCCTTTGTTTTGTCGGAGCGGCCAGGGCGCAACAGGAGTCGTCCAGTGCGCCAACTACATCTACCCGACTAGCCCCCTCCCCCGCCCAAAGCATCGATATGTTTGTCTTTCCCAGGAATAACCAAAGCGCGGAACAGCAATTGACGGACGAGAAGGAATGCTTCGCCGCCGCCAAAGAGCGGACCGGTGTCGATGTGACGGCGAACCCATTTGAGGGCTTGAATGAAGTGGAAATGATCGCGGCTCAACAACAGGCGGCTGCGGAAGCTGATCGAGCGCGAGGGGGGCGGGCTCGCGGAGGTCTGCGAGGCGCCGCTGGAGGAGCGGCCATCGGGGCGATTGCGGGGAATGCAGGAACTGGCGCCGCCACCGGTGCGGTGGCCGGCACCATGCAGGGCGGCATGGCCCAGCGCTCCGCCAATGCGCGCGCCCAGCAACAATCAGCCGCTCAGGTGGCCGCCACCCAACGAAGGATGCAAGAGCAGTTGCTGATTGCACATATGCAGGGAGTTGATGCCTTTCAGCGAGCATTCTCCGCCTGCATGGATGCGCGCAATTACTCCGTGCATTAGAGGGTAGGCAAAACGCGAACCTGAACGAGGGCCTGTCCAGCTAAACCGAACGAAGGAACCTTCCCGTATGACTCTGAATCTTAGCCTCATTTATCGTGCCGCCATCTTCAGCGCCCTGCTTGCTGGAGCAACAGTCCAGGCCCAGCAAACGCCAATCCAGATCACCGCGGACCTCTCGGACGCTCCTCGCAAGCTGTATCACGCCGAGGTGGATCTACCGGTGAACGCCGGGCCGCTGACGCTGACTACGCCGCAATGGATTCCTGGCACGCACATGCCCGCAGGGCCGGCGCAGGACATTACTGGCGTGGTCTTCACCGTCAACGGCCAGCGGCTGACCTGGCGGCGCGACGATGTGGACTTGTACCAATTTCATTTGACCATTCCCCCGGGAGTTACGACCCTCCACGCCCACTTGGACTGCATCGTTACTCAACGGGTTACCCAGAAACTTGCAGTGCTGGAATGGGAAAAACTTCTGCTGTATCCTGCTCGCACTCCGGTCCACGAGATTCCGATTCAGCCGTCCCTGATCGTTCCAGCCGGTTGGGGAATTGGAACGGCGCTGACGCCGATCGGTTTCGGCGCTTACCCCGTCCCCGCTGCCGGCGCAACTACTCACTTCACAGCGACCAGCGTCGAGCAATTGCAGGACTCGCCCATCATTACCGGGCAATATTTTCACGAATTTCCACTGGCGCCGGAGATTTTGCCGAAGCACTATCTCGATGTGGTCTCCGATACGTCCGAGGATTCCAAGTTACGCGTCCCGGTGCTCGCCGAGATTGCGAACCTGATTCGGGAGGCCGACAAGATGTATGCCTCTCACCATTACAACCAGTACCATTTCCTGCTCACCATCTCGGATCTGGCGGGCTTCGAGGGACTGGAGCATGGACAGTCATCGGATAACGGCGTCGGCGAGAAAGACTTCTCCGACCCCAGCCGCCAGATAGCGGTTTCCGACCTGCTCTCGCATGAGTTCACTCATTCGTGGAACGGGAAGTACCGGCGTCCGGTCGGCCTGTATCAGCCGGACTTCGCCACGCCGCAGCAGGGAGCGCTGCTTTGGATCTACGAAGGGATGACGGAGTATCTCGGGAACGTGCTGGCGGCGCGGTCAGCGCTCAAATCGCAGGCAGAATATCGCGAGGTGCTGGCGATTTCAGCCGCTAATCTCGACTACACTCCGGGGCGCGATTGGCGCCCGACGGAGGATACGGCGGTCGCCGCGAGCATTCTGCGCGGCGGCAATCCGGCATGGTCGAACTGGAGGCGCGGCCAGGATTACTACATGGAAGGCGAGCTGCTATGGCTGGACGTCGATACGCTGATGCGCAAGACGAGCAACAATCAGAAGTCGCTGAACGATTTCGTCCGCATTTTTCTCGGCAAGGGCGGGAATACCGGGCCGCTTATCGTGCCCTATACCTTTGACGAACTGGTGGCCGACCTGAATCAGGTAACGCCCTATGACTGGGCGACTTTCCTCCGCGACCGCGTAGACAAGATCAATCCGCGTGCGGACCTAGCCGGGATCGAGCAGGGCGGCTACAAGCTGGTCTATCACGACGAGCCAAGCGCTTCGGAGAAATCACTTATTGAGGTATTCGGAAAGTATATCGGCACCGTGGATACCTGGTTTTCGATCGGCGTGCGAGCGAATAGCGACGGCACCATCCTCGACGTTCGCTGGAATGGTCCGGCGGACAAGGCGCGGCTTGCGCCCGGATCCAAAATCATTGGTGTGAATGGACAGGTCTTCAGCGGCGACCTGCTCAGGGCCGCTATTCGCGAGGCGAAGGGTAAGACGGATCCGATCCATCTGATCGTGCAGTCCGAGTCCTTCTTAACGAAGGCGGATATCGATTACCACGACGGCGAGCGATATCCGGCGCTGGAGCGAGTTGCGGGCACGCCGGCTTATCTGGACGACATCACCAGGCCGCTGGCATCTTCGCCGCGGATTCCGGAGCAGGGCAAGAAGGATTAGTCTAGGACTCTATCCCGGTGTCTTCACTTTCTGCTTGAGCATCTCGATGGCTTTCTCCAAGCGCTTCGATCGAGTTTCCTCTTTTTTGGCTTCACTGATCCAGCTGCAATATTCCTTGCGATGTGTGTAACTCAGCGTCTCGAAGAAGGGAAGCAGCCCTTCCTTCTTCATCAGCTTCTCGAACGGCGCGGGCACTTCGAGGATCCGTTCTTCTTCGTCCTTCCAAAGAACAACATCGATAATGTCGCCGGGGACTTTGCCGAGTTGTTCGCGGATTGCTTTCGGCAGATGCAGCGTATGCTGCAGAAATCCGTACTTGATGAGCGAGCCGGTGTAAGGCACGCCGTTAAAGGTGGCTTTGATCGGCACTTTACCTTTCGTGGCGAATTCCTTCTCTGTGTCGTAAGGAAAAAGCACGCCCGCTCCGCCGCCGTCGCCAGCCACGATCTTGGCGGTGAATGCATATTTCTTCATGACTCAACATTCTGCCACCGCGCGGCTTGCGATCCAACAACGAAGATCGGGCCGTGGACGATCGACTTACATTGTCCTTATCAAGCAAACTCAACGTTCAGGTATTCTGTGGTTCTGTAGCCGGTACCGGCATGCAGCTGGTGTCCGCGATCCGCGTCCGGACTGAAAGAGAGACCCATGACAGCTGAAGAGCAGATACATCCGCCCCTCTCGTATATCGAAGTGACTGAACAGAAGCGGCTGAACGAGGCCCGAGAGCAGGGCATTCTTTGGAAGAAGTGGGGGCCATACCTCAGCGAGCGGCAGTGGGGCACAGTCCGCGAAGACTACAGTGAGGACGGCAACGCCTGGGACTACTTCACCCACGACCAGTCGCGATCGCGCGCTTACCGCTGGGGTGAAGATGGCTTAGCCGGATTCTCTGACGACAAGCAACAAATTTGTTTCGCAGTGGCGCTGTGGAACGGCCGCGACCCCATTCTGAAAGAGCGCATGTTTGGCCTGACAAACAGCGAGGGAAACCATGGCGAAGACGTTAAGGAATACTACTTCTATCTCGACAGTACCCCGACGCACTCGTACATGAAGTATCTGTACAAATACCCGCAGAGTGAATATCCCTATCTCGACCTGCTGGAGACTAACAAGAGGCGCTCACGCGAAGCGATGGAGTACGAACTCCTCGACACGGGCATTTTCGATCAGGACCGATATTTCGATGTCTTTGTGGAATATGCCAAGGCCAGTCCTGAAGACACGCTGGTCCGAATCTCAGTCCACAATCGAGGTCCGGAAGCCGCCCAGCTCCATGTGCTTCCAACATTGTGGTTCCGCAACACGTGGTCCTGGGGCGGCAACAAGCCGAAGCCCGCGCTGGGTCAGATCGACGAGAACAAGATCCACGCTTCTCACCCGCAGCTCGGCGATTACAGCTTGCAGTGCGATGGCGCGGCGGAGCTGCTCTTCACCGAGAACGAATCCAATGCCGGCCGCCTTTGGGGGCAGCCCAATTCCTCACCTTACGTCAAGGACGCCTTCCACCAATATGTAATTTCCGGCGCGCGGGATGCTGTCAACCCGGCGAAGACGGGAACCAAAGCGGCAGCCCATTATGTGCTGGAAGTTCCGGCCGGAGGAACCAAGGTTGTGCGTTTGCGCCTGGGTGCGAAAGTAGCTGCTGATGCATTTGACACCTTCGATCAGGTATTCGACAGCCGCCTTGCGGATGCCAATGAGTTTTATGACCGCATCACTCCAGCCAACTTGAGCGAAGATGAACGCCGCGTTCACCGCCAGGCGCTCGCCGGGATGCTTTGGTCCAAGCAGTATTACTATTTCGATCTCGACAGATGGCTGACCGAGCACAACGCTCATCCCCTGCTGGGATCTGGTAAGGGAACCTCCCGCAACGCTGAGTGGTTCCATATGCTGAATAGCGACGTCATCTCCATGCCCGACAAGTGGGAGTATCCCTGGTATGCGGCATGGGACTTGGCCTTTCATACCCTTTCGCTCTCGCTGGTGGACTTCGACTTCGCCAAAGAGCAACTTCTGCTCATGTTAAGAAGCCTGTATGCCCACCCCAATGGGCAGATCCCGGCGTATGAATGGAACTTCGGCGACGTGAACCCTCCCGTACATGCCTGGGCAACCTTGTTTCTCTTTAGGATTGAGACTGAACTGGGCCGAGCCGACCTGCGCTTCCTGGAGCGCTCCTTCCAGGGACTGATGTTGAACTTCAACTGGTGGGTCAACCGCAAGGATCCGGAGGGGCGGAACGTCTTCGCGGGTGGCTTCCTCGGACTCGACAACATCGGGGTTTTCGATCGCAGTTCGCCCCTGCCGACCGGGGGTTACCTGGATCAGGCCGACGGTACTGCGTGGATGGCGTTTTACTGTCTCTGCATGTTGGATATTGCGCTCATTCTGGTCGAGTACGATCCGATGTATGAGGAGATTGCCGCCCGCTTCCTCGAGCATTTCGTCTGGATCACTTACGCTATGGATCGTATCGGCGTGAACCACGACGAAATGTGGGATACGGCAGACGGGTTCTTCTACGATCTTCTCCATTTCCCGAATGGCGATGCCATGCGTTTGAAGATCCGCTCCGTGGTGGGACTACTGCCGCTGGGTGCTGCAGCCGTGTTCGAGGGGGACACTTTACCGAAGCACCCGCGCTTGCGAGAATTAGTCGAAATATTCCGTGAGCGCCATCCCGAGGTGGTGGAAAAGATCGCTGTGGCTGATGGCACATTCGCTGGGTATGGCGGGCGCAGGATGGCATCGGTCTGCAACAAGGAAAAGCTGCAGCGCATTCTGGCTTACCTGCTCGACGAGAACGAGTTTCTCAGTCCGTACGGGATTCGCTCTCTATCGAAATATCATCTCGATCATCCATTCGTGTTTCACCTCGCTGGACAGGAATTCAAAGTTCAGTACCTTCCCGCCGAGTCGAACACCGGCATGTTTGGCGGCAACTCCAACTGGCGGGGACCGATATGGATGCCGGTGAATGGACTGATAATACGCGGGCTGTTAGTCATGTATCCGTTCTATGGCGACGATTTCAAGGTTGAATGCCCGACTGGCTCAGGAAAATACATGACGCTATATGAAGTCTCAATGGAAATTAGCCGCCGGTTGTCGAACATCTTTCTCCGCGATGCCAATGGTCAACGTCCGGTCTATGGAGGAACGAAGAAGTTCCAGGAAGATCCCCATTGGCGTGATTACATCCTGTTCTACGAATACTTCCATGGCGACAACGGCGCTGGACTGGGAGCCAGCCACCAGACTGGGTGGACAGGACTGATCGCTCGCCTTCTTGATTTTTCTGCGCGGCTAACGCCGAAAGCAACGCTGCGAACGCCAACAGCGATGCTGGGAGAGATGACTCGAGAACAGGTTACAGGGCAGGACGCGGTGAGCTAGGAGATTCGGAACGAGTGGCGAGTGCCATGGCAGTCACCGCTCTCCGAGTTAACGGGCACGGCTTTGTCGCTGTCGCTAGGCCTGTCGCTGGTTCGTTCTGTGCATCTCCGGCAATGAGACAGAACCGGTTTGTTGGAGGCCTGAAATGGACCAGGAAGTCGCACGCATCCGTCGAAGCCTGAAGACACCGCGCGCCGCAGCCATCGCCGGCATCATTTTCTCTCTGTTGCTGATTACCAGCGAGGTGCTTGTCTGGCTCTCAATTCCATCCGATCCCTCTGCGTCGCCGCTCGAGGTTGTCCGGCACGCGAAGACTGTCTCCATTTCTTTGAACCTCGTGCCATTCGCTGGCATAGCATTCCTGTGGTTCATGGCTGTTGTACGCGACCACCTGGGAGAATTGGGGGACCGCTTCTTTGTCACCGTCTTCCTGGGTAGCGGTTGCTGTACGTGGCAATGATCTTCATTGCGGCTGGGATAGCCGGATCGTTCATCGCACTCCTCGCTACCGACTTGGATAGACTGACAACATCTGGCGCGTATGCTCTTGCCCGCCAGGAGGTCTATCGAGTCATGAACATATTCTCAACCAGGATGGCCGGGGTGTTCATGACCTCGACCTCGACAATCTTTGTGCGGACCCGGACTCTTCCTCGGGGGATAGGGTTTCTCGGCTATGCACTCGCCGCACTCCTTTTACTGAGCGGCGGAAGGTTTAATTGGATCGTCATAGTCTTTCCGCTCTGGGTGGCCCTGATCAGCGGATGCATCCTGATCCAAAAATCGGCAATCACGGCTGTAACGATGTTAGGCTATATGTGTGAAGCGTGTTTTGCTCTATAGCCAGCCCGGATGCCCGCCCTGCTCTGCCGCTAAGCAGTTTCTGAAGGCGCGCGATGTGGCCTTCGAATACAAGGATGTTCAGGCCGATCCGGTGGCCTTGCGGGAGCTGATGGACCTGAACAGCAGGTCCACTCCAACAATCGTTGTGGATGACGAGGTGATGATCGGCTTCGATCCGGAGCGTTTGGAATTGCTTCTCTCTGAAGATACCTGGCCGGCAATTACCGCGAAATCGTTCTAATAGAAATAGAAGGAAAAGGCCCGGCCCGCCATCGCAGCCGGGCCTTTTTTGTCAGAAAAATGCTCCAGCGATTATCCCCATAAACCCTATCAATGAGCGCTCGATAAGTCATTGCAGATGAATGATTTGCAATAAAAGGCAAAGCTAGCTAGCTGGCCGATCTGCACTAGCAGAAG
>CAYVSQ010000525.1:0-2526 GCA_964453815.1 uncultured Acidobacteriaceae bacterium
GGCGTCGGTTCAATGGGAACCCGGCGGTTGTTGGCCAAACATTGCGCCTCGACAACCGCAGCTACACCATTCTTGGGGTCATGCCCAGGGCCTTCAATTGGTGGGACTCGGATCTCTATCTGCCGCTCGACACCTCCGACCCTTCTCGGCAGGCATTCATGACCGTGTTGCGCCTTAAGCCAGGCGTGCGCAAGACGCAGGCCATGGCAGAGATCCACCCATTACTGGAGCAGATGATTCGCAAGCACCCGCATTCAGGCTACGAACAAATGAACATTCAGCTTATGAGCACCGCCGATCGCTACCGCCGGTCCTTGGGCAAAGCGCTATATGTCCTGTTGGCTGCGGTCATACTGTTGCTGGTCATCGGCTGTGTCAATGTTTCGATCCTGCTGCTCGCCCGTGGGGTGACGCGACAGCGTGAGTTCGCGGTGCGTCTTGCTCTGGGTGCAAGCCCTGGACGCGTCATCAGGCAGCTGTTGACTGAATCCTTGGTTCTCGGATTTGGAGGTACGGTCCTTGGGGTGATCGCAACCTACCGCACGACGACTTTGGTTGTACCTCTACTTCCGTGGCAACTCTTTACTCACGGTCTCGAGATCCCAGTCCAGCTCCCGGCATTAGTTTTTGCGGTTGTGCTTGCAATTCTCACAGGCGTCATTGTAGGGCTCCTTCCCGCCCTCCAAGTCCTCGAGCCTGATATTCGCCCCCTTCTGCAGGCCAGCTCCCGCAACGCGACGGCCGATATTCCGGGACGGAGGCTGTACAGCATTCTGATTGCGGGGCAGATCGCATTCGCTATGGTCTTGCTTACGGCTGCGGCTAGCGCGATCAGCAGTTTTCGCCTCTTACAGCAGATAGACCTGGGATATGACCCCAACCACGTTGCCGACTTTCCGATTCCCGTCGATCCCAGCAGTTATACGACGCGCGAGAGCCGGTCTAACTACCTGCGCCAGCTCCGCGACCGCGTGGGTCAGGTCCCTGGTGCGATTTCTGCGTCGCTCGGTGTGATTGGGCCACCAGCCAGTGACTGGGATTTTCCAGTCGAGATACTTGGGCAAAATTCAGTCTCCTCACAGAGCGTCAATGTCAATTTTGTTGATTCCCAATTTTTTCAATTACTTCGTATCCCGCTTCTTCAAGGCCGGCTTTGGGATGAATCCGACACCGCGCGAGGGAAACGGCTGGCGCTAGTGAACCAGTCATTTGTTAAGCGCTATTTTCCTAACCAGGATGTGCTCGGTCATTCAGTACGAGTTCCTGACCTGGTGAATCATCCTCCAGGCGTGTTGGCCGCAGTTGGCAGCAACGAATGGGCACCGATTATCGCTGTCGTCGGCGACGCGCGCAACAGTGGATTGCAGGATCCTGTGAAGCCGGAAATCTATTTTCCATACTCCCTTTACATGATTGACTGGATCCAGGTCTTCGTCCGCGCGCAGGGAGACCCTATGTCGCTCGAAAGGGATGTGCGGCGGCAAATTGCTAATGTGAACCCTGGTCAGCAAGTTTCCGACCCTGTGTTTTCACTAACCAACCGCCTCGAGCAGGAATCCGCGTGGGCGCGAGGTCATCTGCTTGCTGTACTTTCAAGCATCTTCTCCGTTTTGGCCCTGATACTCACGAGCGTAGGTCTTTACAGTGTCATTTATTACACTGTCACTCAGCGAGTTAACGAATTTGGCATTCGCATGGCGTTAGGAGCCGACCGACATCATATTCTGTGGAATGTGCTGCAATCACAAAGCCGCTCCCTAGTAGCGGGGTTTCTAATCGGTCTTTTTCTCAGCGTTGGTGCTCACCATCTGCTGGCCCATCTGATCCGCAACACCCCGAGCGACCCACGCATCCTAAGTGTGGCGTGTCTGGTACTCCTCATTGTGTGTCTGCTCGCCAGCGTCATACCTGCTATTCACGCTTCGAGACGGCCACCGATGGATGCATTGCGAATGGAATGAATCACGAAAGACTAACTCCCGACCTTGGCAGTCCGAAGTGGGAGGCCCATCGCCCACGACCTCGGCGAGACGAGGGTCCCGCGTGGCTGGTGCGGTAAAGTGCGAGCAGGCGTTTCGTTATTGGGTGATAGGCCCCGACAGAGTCATGCAAGTAAAAGCCCCCCCGCATGTTGCCGATTCGAAATACCCTTCTGACGATCACCGGCAAGGTCGCGCGCTGCAGGTGCAAAGCATCCTGCAGCATCAGCTCTTTAACAATGACGCTCTCCGTGAAGTTCCAGCGTGCGCGTAGGCGGCCAAAGCGATCAGGATTCACGCATTGCGCTGCATTCGCCTGATGCCCTTAAGCCCCCCAGACTGCGCCGATATCAACGGGCTCTAGGCCCAGCTGATGCGGCGTGGGATGATCATCTCCTACAGCGGCAACACCTACCCACGTTGGCGGCACCCATCATGGCCGAAAATGACTCAATGATGATGCCGGCGAACATATTTCCGCGGATTTCCCATACGTCGAGCAAGGAGTGGTCTGGATGCAGCGGGAGCGCCGTACCTGCTGCAACGA
>CAYVSQ010000526.1:0-10714 GCA_964453815.1 uncultured Acidobacteriaceae bacterium
GTGGACCTGACCCCATGTCAGCGAATACTGCTCCGATAACCTCATTCCGGTATTAACGGAGACAATAAACTCGGCGATGTGCTCTGGGAAACGTTCGCGAATGACTTCACACAGGCTGTCGTATTCCCTGCGGGTAAGAAAGCGCAGTCGGCCGTTCCCCTCGCGCTTGTGACGAACCTGCCGAGCTGGGTTCGAAGCGACTTTTGAGTTATGGATGCCCTCGCGGTAGCAGAGAGAAATGAAAGCCTTGTACCGATATGGTGATCCTGTGACGTTGACGGCGACGGTAGCTCCAAGCGGCGCCACCGGAACCGTCATCTTCTCGAAGGGTTCCACCGTGCTTGGTACGGGCATCGTATCGAGCGGAGGCATAGCGAAACTGACAATCTCCGCGTTAAATGCGGGCACGTACATCATCACTGCAAACTACGAAGGCGACGGCAACTTCGGTGCTAGCACAAGCTCGCCGGTGACAGCAACCGTGGGGCAGAAGACAGGCCCCGGACCTGGCGGTGCCGCACTGACCGTGACGGTAGCCAACGTGAGCCGTAATTACGGGCAGGGCAACCCTGCCTTCACATTCGCCGTGACAGGCACGCTGGTCAACGGCGATACGTATCAGACAGCGGTGACTGGGGTACCGGTGTTTGCAACTTCGGCCACGGTAACCTCTCCGTTGGGGACGTATCCAATCTCACTCACAGAAGGTTTGAACTCACGTAATTATGTGATCGCCTTCGTGAACGGCACCCTGACCGTGGGCAAGGGAACTCCGGTGGTGACGGTAGCCTCTTCTCTGAATCCGTCGACGTTCACCGCATCGGTAATCTTCACAGCAGCAGTGTCTGCGGGTGCGACCGGAACGATGACTTTCATGGATGGCTCGACTGTGCTGGGCACGGGGACGATCACGGGAACAACGGCAACTTTCACAACGACCACACTAGCGATTGGTTCACATCCGATCACCGCGGTTTACCGTGGCGACTCGAACTACAACAGTGTGACCTCAGCCGTGCTTTCGGAAACAGTCAATAAAGCGACCCCGGGCACAGGCGGCGTGAGTGCCATAACGGTTGCTTCCAACATAAACCCATCGACATTCGGACAATCTGTAACCTTCACGGCGACGGTACCTTCTGGTGCGACCGGAACGGTAAGGTTCACGGATGGTTCAACGTTGCTGGGCACGGCCACGATCACGGGCACGACGGCCTCGTTCACAACGGCGACACTGGCGATCGGTTCACATCCGATCACGGCGGTCTACAGCGGCGACTCGAACTACAACAGCGCGAGTTCGACAGGGCTGTCTCAAGTTGTCCTCTCTCCGGCCGATTTTGCGGTATCCGCGACGCCGGCTTCGCAGATCATTCCGCCGGGCTCGTCGACGAACTACAGCGTCAATGTCACCTCGGTGACCGCTCCATTCACCAACCCCGTGGCATTGACGGCGACCGGATTTCCCACAGGAGCGACTTACAGCTTCTCCCCCGCGGCTGTTACGCCAGGGGCTGCAGGTGCCACATCATCCTTGACGGTGACAGCACCGAAGCAGACGGCTGCGGTATTGCGGATGAGAGAGATAGCTCCGATTGCGCTCGCTACCCTGCTGATGCCGTGGATGTGGTTGAAACGAAAGACACCGGGGGCGCCCCGGCTTCTGATGTGGCTGTTGTTCTCGTTTGCGACCCTCGGCAGCGTTCTGGGCTGTGGCGCGGGTGGCTACTTCTCACAACCACAATAGACGTACACCATCACCGTAACTGGCACCAGCGGATCGCTTGTGCACAGCACAACGGTGACGTTGACGGTGGAACAAGGAGGAGCGATGAACAAGCTGATACGAGCCTTCGTTTTCACATTGCTATTGCCGCTCTCTCTGATAACGCAAGCGCAGCGTCCACAAAACACCTTTGACACCTACGCAACCTTCAGCGAAATGCGCGCCAACGCTCCTGTCGGAGGCTGCGGCTGCTTCTGGATGAGTGGAGGCGTGGGAGGCGTCTCGGTTCCTCTCTGGCGTAACTTCTCCGCTGTCGCCGAGGCTGGCGGCAATACCACGGGCCACATCCCAGCCTTCAACACCGGCCTTAGCCTCTTCTATGGCATGGGAGGCCTGCGGATGCGCGTTCCCAACCACACGAAGTTCCAGCCCTTCGGCCAGGGACTCTTCGGTGGAGTACACGGCTTCGACAGCTACTTTCCCGCCCCGGTTGGCAAGCTTCCTACAAGCTACGACACCTCCTTCGCGCTGACTGTCGGTGGAGGCCTTGATATCGCCATCTCCAAACACGTCTGGATACGAGCCATCCAGGCAATTACTTCTACTCCGAACTCCGCAATGTGCAGGGAGACCGTCAGAATCAGTTGCGTCTCGGCGCAGGTATTGTCTTCCGGGGCGGGGGGAAGTAAGGGCTCCTCGCCAAGTCGAATAAGTACAGCGGCGTCACCGCTGATGCTGCGATTCATACCGGAGGGATCCATGGTGCAGCTTGAAGTTAAAAAACCTTCTCTTGCGACTAACACGCCATTTTCCCTCGATGATTTACGGAATGCCATTGGGCGTCACGAGATCGTGCCCTACTTCCAGCCTATTGTTGAGCTGCGCTCAGGACGCTTGTGGGGATTTGAAGTGCTGGCGCGATGGCAACATGCGAAGCTGGGTTTTGTTCCGCCCGATAAGTTCGTGTCAGTTATCGAAAGCTCAGATTTGATCCACCCTTTCTTCGAATCGATCTTGAATCAGGCTTTTGCTGCAATCCCTCCTGGCTTTCCTGAAAACCTGACCTTGTCGGTGAACGTCTCAAGGGCGGCGATTGGTGGAACGAATCTATCTGGGGGAATGAGCAATGGGATGTTATCGGCAAGACAGCAAACAGCGGATTGCTGGCCTGCCGTCTGTCACATGACTTCATCTTGAAAGACTGGCGTGTGGCGGAAGTCCATTTATTTACCTGGGTCGGCCGCCCCAAGAAGCGGCCGAGGATCGAAGGTTACTCGCATCGACCTCACTGTCCCGGCCTCAAGCTGAAACCAGCCGCAGGCAAATAGCGTAATACCCGACACGGTAATGTCGTACAGCACGCATACGTCTTTGTCGTCAGCAAAGATCTTTCGAATGTCGAATTTCACGAAGGCGTTCGATTTCGTGCTTGATCTCTAAAATTACTCAAACCGACGCCGACTAAACGAAAGCACCGCGCTGCTCCGACATCAACGCGCTCTCGCAGAGAAAGTGCGATCTCAGCAGTTCCTCGCACGATAAGGGAGGCACAATAGGTGTGTGGCTGCGGGTAAGGATGTTGAATTCGCTCGTCTTCAGTTTGAGAACTACGGTCCGCGCCACGCGCCACTCCTTGCGTGACGCAGACCAGACCTTTTCTGCGCGTCGCCGGATGAGTGCTTCCATCTCCGATAGCGGAATATCCCGCTCGAATGTATCTTCTGCGAAGATCGACTTGGTTGGCCTGTCGGGAATGACTCGGCTGTGATCGATACCGCGGGCGAGTTCATAGAGGCGTAATCCATAACGGCCAAACCGTGTTTCGAGGAAGGCTAGATCGAAGGCCTGCAGGTCGCCTACTGCCTGAATGCCGATCTGCTTTAGCCGAGTCTCGGTTACTCTTCCGACTCCGGGGATGCGTCCGACCGGGAGTGAGGAACGTATCAAGGTCCGCCGGCTGCATGACGAAAAGACCATCGGGTTTCCGCCAGTCGGAGGCGATCTTTGCGAGGAATTTATTCGGCGCGACCCCGCTGACGCGGTCAATTGGAGTTCTTCACGGATTTGTTGGCGAATGGTTTTGGCGGCTCTGGTTGCCGTAGGTAAGTGCGTTTTATTCTCTGTGACGTCTAGATACGCCTCGTCAAGCGAAAGAGGTTCGATGAGGTCGGTGTGGCGCTGAAAAATATCTCGTACTGCCCGTGACACAGCCTTGAGGCGAGTGAAATCGGGAGGAAGGAAGATCGCCTCGGGACACAAGCGTTCCGCAGCAACCGCCGGCATTGCGGAACGTACACCGAAGGGTCTCGCCTCATAGGGCGCGGCGCATACAACAGACCGCTTGCCGCGCCACGCCACGACGACTGGTCTGCCGCGCAGCGTCGGGTCATCTCGCTGTTCAACAGAGGCGTAGAACGCGTCCATATCTGTATGAACAATCTTGCGAAGCGTCACCTCGCCAGAGCGATCGGCTTCAGGAACCGCAAACGATGGTTCTTGCACAGAAGCGCAGTCAATATTTGATCCGTCGGTGCGGTCCGCGTCATATTGCGAAGGCATAGCCATGCGTGCATCACCCATCAAACCATACGTGCCATCCGCGCTGCGTGTAGACACCATCAGCGCTTAGAATGGTGCAGTCGTTAGCCGCCGCGAACCCGGCCCAAAGTAAAAGCATATAGCGCAGGGTGAGTATAGAAGCCAGCGGCAGCCTCAATCAAACCGCCGGAACTGAGATCGACGACCTGCAAACTGCTGATGCCGCACCATTTGCATAGCAGTTCCACGAAAAGTTCATTTTTTTATCATCCCTACGTTTACTTCACATAGACACTCGAGTGGTGTATCTTGTTCCCATAGACATTCTAGGTGGGAGAAAAAACATACGAATGGCCCGTTTTAAGAAGACCTCCGACTCCGAGATGCTACAGGGTACTCTCGACATGCTCATTCTGAAGACACTGGTGATGGGACCTGCGCACGGTCATACGATCGCGCACATCATTGAGCAGGCGTCCGAGGAGTTCCTTCAGGTGGAACAGGGTTCACTTTATCCCGCGTTGCACAGGCTGGAAGATCGCGGCTGGCTCTCCTCTTTCTGGGGAGCGAGCGAAAACAACCGTAAAGCCAAATTTTACAAGCTTACCGCAGGCGGCAAGCGGCAACTAACGCAGGAGACCAGCCGCTGGCGGCAGATCGTTCGCGCCATCGGCCTTGTGATCGGAGAAGACGAGGCATGAGCGTGCGCCGGTTCTTTTTCCCCAAACGAAGCGATGAGGATCTGCGCCGGGAGATCGAGGAGCACATCGAGCTCGAACGCTATCTCAATCTCGAGCGTGGCCTGAATGAGAAAGAGGCTGCCCGTCACGCCTTGATCAAGTTCGGCTCACGGCAGCGCGTAAGAGAAGACATCTGGAGGATGAACAGCGCGACGTTTTTTGAAAAGCTTCTGCGCGACCTTTCTTATGCGGTCCGCACTCTTCTGCGCAGTCCTGGCTTCACGGCCTTGGCGGTGATGACGCTTGCGCTCGGCATCGGCGCCAATACAGCAATCTTCACGGTCATCAACGGTGTTCTTCTGCGGCCGCTGCCATACTCGAACCCCAGTCAGATCGTTCATCTTGAGCAGACGGCGACGCGGGTCGGCCCTGACCGCATCGGCTTTTCGGTGCAGGAGGTTCAGGACTATCGCCAGCAGTCGCGCTCTTTCTCCGATCTGGCCGAGTATCACTCTATGACTTTCACGCTCCTGGGAGCGAAGGTGCCGGAGCGTGTTGTCACCGGTGTGGTTTCCGCCAACTATTTCCGTGTCCTTGGGGTAAATCCCGTCTTAGGAAGACTGATCATTCAGTCCGATGAAACGATGAGCGCCCCGCCTGTAGTCATGCTCAGCTACGCCTACTGGGTCAGGGAGTTTGGAGCCGACCCGAAAATCCTAGGAAGGCCCTTCACTATGAACGACCGCGTGCATATCGTGGTCGGTGTTCTTCCTCCTCTGCCGGAATTTCCTGACGCCAACGACGTCTACATGCCTACAACTTCGTGCCCCTTCCGCTCCAGTCAAGGCATGATCGCCAACCGCGATGCCCGTGTGCTGACCGTGCTTGGCCGCCTGAAGCCCGGGGTAACGCTCACCGAGGCGCAGGCCGATCTCAACACCATCGGCAACCGGCTCGCGCTCTCCTACCCCCGGTCCTATCCAACGGCCGCTGGACTGGCCATGAAGATCACCCCACTCCAGCAGGAGCTTACGCATGCCGCGCGTCCCACGTTGCTGATGCTGCTCGGAGCCGCAGGGCTTGTCCTTCTCCTTGCATGCGCCAACCTTGCCAATCTTGCGCTCTCTCGCCAGCTGCGTCGCTCACGCGAGACGGCAATCCGGCTTGCCTCGGGAGCAACGACGTGGGATATCTTCCGCCAGCTTATGGTCGAGAGCATCACCGTAGCCCTGGCTGGCGGTGTCCTTGGTCTGGGGATCGCCATGGCGACACTTCGCGTACTCGTCGCCTATGCGGCGCGTATGACTCCCCTGGCTACGGACATCCATCTCGATGGCCATGTGCTCATCTTCGGCTTTATCGTTGCCCTCGTCACCGGAGTTCTTTTCGGCTCCATTCCCGGCTTTATCGCCAGTCGCAGCCGTCTCAGTCTTCTCGCAGGCTCGGGTGAGCGCACCGCCGGCAGCGAAGGCGGCACACGTACGCGCAACCTTCTGGTGGCGGTGCAGGTCGCGTTCTCCTTTGTCCTGCTGGTCGGTGCCGGGCTGATGATGCGCAGCCTCTACAATCTGCTCTCGGTCGATCCCGGCTTCAAGACCACCGAGGTCCTCTCCATGAATCTTCCCCTCAACTGGACCAGATACTCCGACCTAAAGACGCAGAACACCTTCTTCCAGCAGGTCCTTGAACGCGCGCAGCAGATTCCCGGAGCACGGAGCGTCGCTCTTTCGAGCATCGTTCCTCTCAACAACACGGATGGAGGAATGAACGGAGGCGTCACCATCGAAGGCCGTGCCATCGTCCCCGGCGAACCCCTGCCACAGGTCGATCACCAGCTTTCGACACCAGACTACTTCCATGTCCTAGGCATCTCAATGCTTTCCGGCCGAACCTTTACCGAGTCCGACACGATAGACTCCGCTCGCGTCGCCATTCTCAATGCGCAGATGGCGCAACATTATTGGCCTCATCTCGACCCAATCGGCCGGCGCATCTCCACGGACGAAGGCAGGACGTGGACCACCGTCGTCGGCGTCGTCAGCAGTGTGCATCAGTACGGCATCAGCCAAGACTTCAAAGACGTCGTCTACTTCCCGCAGGCGCAGGTCACCTTCATGGGAGACCCTTCGCTTCTCATTCGCGCCCGCGACGAGCCCACGCACCTCGCAAACCAGATCGCCGCCATCATTCATCAAATCGATCCGCAGCAGCCGGTCACCGACATCCGCACCCTCGATCAACTACGCAACGCGCAACTGGGTACTCCGCGCGTTACATCGATCCTCCTTGGAACCTTTGCCGGTGTGGCGCTCTTCATCACCATCGTCGGTGTCACCGGGACCCTGGGCCTCAGCGTCACCCGCCGCACTAAGGAGATCGGTATCCGCATCGCGCTGGGAGCAACGCGCCGGAAGATTCTCCTCAACGTGCTCAGACATGGCATGACACCTGTTGCCACGGGAATCGTCGGGGGAGCCATTGCCGCGGCGCTTTCCACTAGTGTGCTGTCCAGCATGCTCTTTCGCGTGAAGCCACATGATCGAGTAACACCTGTGGCGATCGCAATTCTGCTCATCATCGTGGCACTCATCGGATGCCTGATTCCGGGACGAAGGGCAGTCCGTATCGACCCTATGAAGGCGCTCCGTTCAGAGTGATCTTCAGATGTTGCGCAAAAATAGCACTCATTCGGATAGGAGGTGAACTTGTCTCAACCGCGGAAAAACGAGTTGACACAGACCGGCTTCTCATGGAAGGCCAATGCACTCATCCAGCACCGATGCTGTCAGGTAACGAAAAACGCGCTTCTCGCCAGCAAACATCAATGGCAAGAAATGGGATGATCAGCACCCTGAGCTCATCCGAACACACCTGGCGTGACGCGAGAACATCCTTATCTGGATCCGGACTGTTGGGCATTAATCCAGTCCACAAACCCGACATGAGAGATACCGGTAGCTTTGCTTGCGTCAGTTATTCAGCCAGGACGGCCTTGGTCAAGTTGCGCGGATGGTCCACATCGATCCCGTTGTTGATGGCCATCCAGCAAGAGAGCAGCTGTAGCGGAATGACCTCGCATACTGCCAGCAGAGCTTCGGGACTTTCTTCCACGTACACGGTGTGGCTGGCCAGCTTTTGTACGGCATCGTCCCCGAGGTTCGCGATGGCAAGGATGCTGGCCCCCTGCTCACGCATATCGCGCATTAATAGCAGAACCTTTTCGTATCGCTGTACGGAGTCAGCATCGGCGCGATCGACAGTGGCGATCATCACCAGTGGCGTGCCCTCCGCGACCAAGGCATTAGGACCGTGCTTCAGCTCTCCGCTGGGATAACCCTCGGCATGGAGGTAGGCCGATTCCTTGAGCTTCAGCGCGCCCTCGCGAGCGATGGAGTAATGGAGGCCTCGCCCGAGAAAGAGGAAATTCTTCGCGGCGCGGTACTCTTCGGCGACCTGGCGCATCGCATCGTCCCACCCCTTGAGCTGCTTCTCGATCCGTTGGGGGAGTTGAGCGACCTCCCGGAGACGAACCACAAGTTCGGAGGAGTCGATGGCGCCGCGCACTCCGGCGCTCATCAGGGCAAGCAGGTAGAGATTCAGCAGTTGCGCTGTAAAGCTCTTGGTGGCTGGAATGGCACGTTCGCGGCCCGCCACGGTTGGGAAGGAGGCCGTCGCTTCACGCGCCATGGTCGAATCGTCCACATTGGTAATCGCCAAGGTGGCATGGCCAGCAAGGTTGGCTTTGCGCAGGGCGGCGAGCGTATCGGCCGTCTCGCCAGATTGGGATACGACCATCACCGCGGTGTCCGTCAAAGACTTCACCGACCGATAGCAGTACTCGCTGGCGTACTCCACGTCGACGGCAATGCCGCTGAGGTCTTCGATAACCAGCTCGGCGAACAGACCTGCATGGCGGCTGGAGCCGCTCGCTGCGATGACAAGCTTGTTCTCAATACCGGCCAGCCAATCGAGTGTGGATGCACAGGTATCTGCCCGGAATCCGTCACCCTTTACATAATGGTTGACCGTCGCGGACAGTGTCGTTGGCTGTTCGTAGATCTCCCGCAACATCCAGTGAGGATAGGGGGAGGGGTTGTTCGCATTCGTCACGTCAGTGAGTTCCCCATCAAAATGATCATTTGGTGTTTATTTAATCAAAATAGAGCACATTTATAGACGCTGCAAGAAGAATGTTCCATTTTGATTCGATCAGTTGGGTTACACTCAGAGGCTGAATCATGTCAACCAAGACAGATCTGCGCTCTGATCGCATCATGAAGGCTTTGCTCCGGGCCGGAAACATCTCGGTGCAAGAGCTCGTCGAGCAGGTCGGAACCTCGGCGCCCAGTATCCGGAGAGACTTGGCGCGCCTGGAGAGCAAGGGTCTTGTTCTCCGCACGCATGGCGGTGCCACCCTTGTCGAATCATTGCTTTACGAGCCCTTTCGTCACGATACGTCCTTTCAGGCCAGGGAGCTGCGTTCGGCCGACGCAAAGCGCCGGATTGGCTTGGCCGCCAGTGAGTTGATCGGCGAGACCGAGACCATCGGGTTGACCGCCGGCACGACGACCACCCAGATTGGCCGGTCGTTGCGGCACCGCAGAGGTATCTCAGTCATCACCAACGCTCTGAACATCGGGATGGAGTTGTGCAATCAGCCGGCCATCAAGACGATGATCACCGGCGGAACGCTCGCCTGGGCATGGACGTTCGCGCTTGCCGGGCAGCCCGCGCTGAACTTCCTGCGCGATGTCTATCTGGACAAGGCTTTTATCGGCGTAACAGGATTGGATCTGGAGCGTGGAATCACGACGCTGGAGTCGGAAGAGGCCGCGGTCTCGCTGGCCATGCTTCGGAACGCAAAGCGCGTGATCGTCGTCGCGGACTCCAAGAAAATCGGGAACGTCAGTCCTGCGCTGATCTGCCCTCTCTCTGCCATTCACGTACTCGTGACCGACACCGACATTCCCCGAGAGGTCCATGACGAGCTGGTTGCTCGTGGAATCGAAGTAATTCTCGCTTAGGCTCTACCGCGGGAACGCGGGCGTGGTCGAGGCAGGAGCGTCTTTGAGTCCCGCCACGTATCGAGCAGCTTGTTGATAGAAAACGCCTGTTACAGACATCCATAAGGCTTTCCGCGGCCATCAACTCCTTCTGCGCCGTGTCGATGTGCTCAGTTGTGTCGCGATAGAAGACATGACCGAAGCGGCTGTAGGATTCACCATCTTTCCTGACCGACTGCCAGCCCGGCGTGTCTCCGACAGCAACGCCGAACTAATCCCATCTGACTGTTCGTATGCCGGAAGGCGCAGCCAGCGAGTGGCGCCAGGCGCACTCAGGAGAAACCAGGACACATGCTCATGAGTTGGAAGGAGGCCAGCTTGTTGATAAATCTCATAAAAAAGATCATTGGCTTTCCCAAGCTTCTCAAAATTGATTGTTTAATGTTGAAATGATCAAATTGGGAAAGGACCTGTCCTTCCGGAGCTCAATTTTTGTCCGGAAGGTTAACCAGGCTCCGACTGGAACTGCCCGAAAGAATGAAGGACAGATGCTCACTAAGCTCACCGCGCGCAAACTACTGACCGAAACAGGACAAATCGATTACCCCATCGTGACCATTGAGGACGGCCAGATCGTCAGCATCGAGAGCGGGCCGCCGAATGGATCAACGGAGACGTTGACGGCTGCATTCTTCGACATCCACGTCCACGGCGCCTGCTCCCACGACTTCATGGCGGCGTCTTCAAGCGAGATCGCAGAGGTCGGG
>CAYVSQ010000527.1:0-2599 GCA_964453815.1 uncultured Acidobacteriaceae bacterium
TTTTACGCTTGGGTAATGGACAAAGCCGGCGTCGAGACGGTGTTGGCCAACCGCACCTCAATGGCTCAGGGGATGAAGGCGCCGCGGCTCCGTTGGGTGGCCTACGAAGACGCGCTACTGTTTCCGCTCAGCAACAGTCAACAGAAGGCGGTGAATCCGGACCGTAGCGTGTTTTACGGCTACGCGGAAGATTTGCTCTTAACTTATCTCGAAGGCGCCGGAATGAGCCACATTACTCCCACGCTCGACACCTATGTTGAACAAGTCGTTCGCGCTACTTTGCAAAAACAGAAAAACGCGGGCGCCGTGGCGGTGAAGTTTGAAGCAGCATATTTGAGGGCGCTGGATTTCGCCCCAGCGTCAAAAGACGAAGCTACGCGCGTGTATGCCAAGTACGCAAACGGTGGCAGTGCAACACCAGCGGAATACAAAACACTGCAGGATTTTCTGTTCAAGCAAATTGCGCTGGAAGCCGGAAGACTGGGACTGGCAGTACATTTTCACACGGGGAGTGGATGCGGCGAATTCTTCGACGATGCCGGGGCGGACGCCATGTTGCTGTCACCAATACTGAACGATCCGGATTTGCGAAAAACAAACTTTGTATTGCTGCACGCGAACCCGCCGAGAGAGCGGAATGTGTCCATGCTCATCGTAAAACCGAATGTGTACACGGACATGTCCGTGCTGGAGCTACTGTGGTCGCCGGCGGAACTGGCCCGGCTCTTGAGACCGATGCTTCAAATGATGCCCGAACACGTGATGTTCGGCACCGACGCCGGCCCGTTTGGCCCCGGTTTCGAATGGGAAGAGACCACCATAGTTGGCACACAGCATGCGCGACGCGCGCTGGCTATCGTGCTGTCAGAAATGGTCCGCGACAGAACGATTGATCGCGAACGCGCAAAAGAAATCGCCGTGCTGGTGTTAAGAGGCAATGCCGCGAAGCTGTACGGATTAAACTGACCGCTCAACATTCTTCCACTGCGTCCGCGTCCATTTTCGTCAGCTCTCGGACAAATTTCATCGGGTTGCCCAGATCCAATTTCCGGCATAAGCGTCGCAACATCTCTTGCTCGCGGTTACTGAGCACGTTCATACGTGCCCGCACCACTTTCACATGATGCGGATATACCCTCTCGATCAGCTTCCTCCCTTTCGCCGTCAGATCGATCATCACCTTTCGCCCGTCCGTGCGGTGCGCCCGCCGCGCAATCCATCCCCGCCTTTCCAAATTGGTCACCACCACGTTGATGCTGCTCTCCCCGCGTAGTATTTTCTTTCCCAACACCGCCTGGCTCAACGGGCTGGCCTGCATCAGCGACTCCAGCACATGGAACTGGCTCATGGTCAGCCCGAACGACTCCAGTTGATGCCTGAAAAGATCCTGTATCGACTCTGTCGCGCGTACCAGCATGGGATAAGCTGCCGGAATTTGCGCCGGTTTTCGAATCGTCATGCGTCTTTCTCCCATCGCCTGGAAATTAAAGTAACACTTTAGGCACGTCCATTTACCTATACTACACTCTACTTCTAACTCGAAGCATCTGAATCCTCCATACTCAATCGATCCCCGTCTCGCGCCTCTAAATCCAATCGAATCTTGAATCGAATTCGCTGCAGGCCGCCCCCAGTGGGCTGATCGGCCGGAAGCCCACACCGAGCTTGAGTTGCGAAACCCCGTGGAAACTACAGAAAACAAAAACGATAAGGACTGAATGTTCGGTTTCGGCGATTATTTCTGCTGCGCGGCGTCAAAGGCAGCGTGGTGCAATGCGGTGCAAAACGGTGTAATATTTAATTTATGGCTAAACCGGCAAGAGGCCTTCGGCTAAGCGTCACAACCCCCGCCGCTATCGCCAAGCGCATACGCGCAATGGCCAAAACGCACAAGACCAGCGCCAACCGCGTTCTCGTCGATTTGCTCGAAGCAGGCCTTCAGTTCAAAGACGCGGAGAAGGAGCGCTTCCTCGCAATGGCAAATCAGCTCGCTGAATCCTCAGATCCCGCCGAACGCCAGCGCCTCCAGAAAGAACTCGCCCGCATCACTTTCGGCGAATAGTCGTACGTTTCTCTTCCGGAGAGATGTTGTAGAGGCGTACCAGAAATTAGCCCGCGCGTAAGAGGCTGTTTCGCTAACTCCGATCTTCGTCAGGGCAGGACTTTTTACTCTGAGCTACGAAGGGTAGTCGTGCATTCGCGTTTGAAGAACTTATGCGTGGACTTCAAGAGGACGAACCTGATTCTTGACCGTGGCTTCCTTTTGATTCCGCACGACTCGTAAATCAAACTCCAATTGAAGATTAAGCCAAAAATCGGGAGTCGTCCCGAACGCGTAGCCAAGCCGAAGAGCCATCTCGGGCGAGATACCGCGCTCCTCCTTCACAATATCGTAGATGCTTGGGGCCGGAACGTGCAGAGCCAACGCCAGCTTATTAGCGTTCAGGTGAAGCGGCACCATAAACTCTTCTCGAAGAATCTCGCCCGGATGAATTGGTTTCAATCGAGCCATGTTTCCTCCCTTAGTGATAATCCGTAATCTCCACGTGGTAGGCGTCTCCGTCCCGCCACACAAAACAGATACGCCATTGGTCGTTGA
>CAYVSQ010000528.1:0-3373 GCA_964453815.1 uncultured Acidobacteriaceae bacterium
AGAATCACCCGCGACAAGCTGAACAAGCTGGCCCACGTTGTCTCCGACGTGCTCGCCGAAACCGACGAGTGCGAATTCCTCGAAGACCGCAACACCATCCGCCAGGAAGCCCGCAAGGCACTCGAAAATCTGCTCATGCAAGAGACGCGCATAGACCAGGCCGCCCGCCTGAAGATTCAGTCCCAGCGCCGCATCATCCCCGAAGGCAGCCAGGAGTGGGACATCCTCTACCGCAAGTACTACAACGAGGAAGTAAAGAAGCTTGGCATCTGAGGGTGATGGGCCCGGCTAAAACTGAGCCAAATCTAATGAGTGAATTGCCTGTAATCGCCGGCCAAGAATTACTTTCGTTTTAACCCGTTACCCACAAAAGACTGCGAGGGAAAACCAGCTGCAAACCTCAGGGCGGCTTCCGGAGCAACTAAATGATTGCTCGACGCAGAGCGCCTACGTTCTCTTGTAAGTTCTATTTAACTTGTTCAGAGCTCCGGGGCCAGCGATCACGACCTCAACTCCGGATTCCTTGAGAGCCTGCACATCTGCAGTCAATGTCTGGTGGTCTGTGATCATCGTCGTCATCTCAGTGACGGGTCCTACATATGCGAAGCTCTGCTTGCCGAACTTGCTATGGTCGGCAAGCCCAATGCGAATTTTTGCGCATTTGATGATCAACTTTTTGATGGTCGCCTCAGCATGACTGGCGGTCGATACACCATAACTCGGATCGATAGCACTCACTCCCATAAAGGCCTTGTCAACCCGAATTTCACTGAGTGCGCGCTGTGCCCACACGCCTGACAAATAGAAGATATCCCGCTGCAGGTCCCCTCCGATGCACATTACAGTGACATCCGGATAGCCTTGAAGCTGGCAAAGGATCTGAGGAGAGTTTGTGACGACGGTGAGTCGATTGCAGTGCTGTAATCGGGTAGCGATCCCAGAGACTGTGGTGCTTCCTTCTAGGAAGATTGTGTCTCCGTCCAGTATCAATCTTGCGGCTTCCGCCGCGATTGCCTGTTTTTCCTCACGATTCGACCGCCCGAGAGTCTCGTACGAAGGCTGAAAATTCGTCGTGGGAGACTTGGAGACGGCGCCTCCATGCGAACGTACAAGCAAGCCTTTGCGTTCGAGATCTACTAGGTCGCGCCTGATCGTGGCTGTAGTGACTCCGAGAAGGTCCTTTAGGTCCGAAGCGCTCACGGTTCGCTGCTGCGAAAGGAGTTCAGAAATGCGAAATCGCCGTTCATCCGCCAGCATGGAATACTCCCGTCTAAATAGTTGCTGGAGCGCCAGACAAACGGCATAGGAATCCTAACCAAGCTGCCGAAGTGCTTCCCATTCACTCGTGCGCTTGGGCCAGCAAACGTGAGTGTACTTCAAACCCTTACAACAATAGTCGATCTTCGAACGAGATCGCGAAATATGCGACAGGAGAAGACATTTGTCGGTCGAACAAACCCATTCAGCGGTGCTGCAGGCAGACCCGTCGGATTTCGACTTGAACAGCGTGAGCGACTATAGATGCGGCGCAAGCTTAAAAACGCGGGCTCCACGGTTCGATTGATGCTTACTCAATTGTTGCATCTGCCACCTGACAGCTGGTTTATACTTCCTTTGACGAAAACTCAGGTCCTATGACGAGCAGGGTAGCCCCGGCGGCCTTACGATCTGGGGCAGATATGGATCGTTCCATTTAAAGCATGCAACGAAAAGCAGCAGCAAGTGCCGCTCAGACGAAAAAACACGGTCAGATGCTGATCGACGAACGGCGACAGCATATTTTGTCCCTGATCCACCTTCACGGCAGAGCAGTAGTCGGCGAACTTTCCCGCACTCTGCACATCTCGCAAATCACCATTCGAAAAGACCTCGATTACCTACAATCAAAAGGCCTGATCCAGCGAACGCATGGGGGCGCTTTGCGGCTGCAGTCCGGAGCGATGTTCGATCCTTCGTTGCAGGAGAAGCAGAAGCAGCATTTCCAGGAGAAGCAAAGGATTGCAGCAGCCGCAGCGAAGATGGTTCAGGAAGGCGAGTGCGTCATGCTCGACTCCGGAACTACAACCACTGCGATCGCGCAGGCCCTCAAAGGCTTTTCGCAGCTCACAATCATTACCAATGCGATGAATATCGCCGCCGACCTGGCCGGAACGGACTTCGAGGTCATCCTGATCGGCGGCAGTCTGCGGAAGAATTCGTTTTCACTGGTTGGACCGTTGGCAGAAGATGTGCTGGAGGAAATGCACGCAGACATTCTTTTTCTCGGGGTCGATGGATTTGATTCGGAAATAGGGCTGACGACGCCGAACTTCCTTGAGTCGAGGGTGAATCGCGCTATGGTGAAAGCCTCTCGGCGGGTTGTTGCGGTCTGCGACTCCACCAAGTTTAATCGCCGCAGTCTGTCGCGGATAGTTCCCGTCTCAGCCATTCATTGTGTCATCACTGACACCGACTTGCCTTCAGCAATCGCCGAAGGGCTTCTAAACCAGAACGTCGAGGTGGTCCTGGTTTAGAAAAGGACCCGGTCGAAGCCGATACTACAGAGTGACTGGATCCGCTTCCATGACGACTCGACACCGAGGTTTGCTAGTGCTTACAGCGCTACTGGTAGATCTCTACATTTTGAACCACCCGGCTGATAGCACCATTTGGGCTGGGAGAATCGGGCTTAAGGCCGAAATGAAGCGAGCTGAACAGCCCGAGCAGTTGCCCGAAGATAACATCGAGAACAGGGCGGTAAAGATCGGTAATGCCGGGGCCTCTTTCAGTCGCGACGATGTAGTCGGCTTTGCGCTCCAGGGCCGCGACGCCGGTAGTCGCGACGGCAACACAAGTCCGCACCAGCGACTTACCGCGAATCTCACGCAGAAGATCGAGTTCATATTTGCGCTGCTGCTCCTGACTAGACAAGAGGCTGACGAACAGGGTGTTTTGATCGAGGGCGGACATGGGTCCGTGGCGAAGCGCGAGCGTGGACTCAGAGAACGCGAGCACATTGCCGGCGGTGAGCTCGAGCATTTTCAATGCCGACTCCATTGCCGTCCCTGCAAGCAATCCCGACCCCACAAAGCAGGCGCGAGTGTATCCCTCATCTGCAAGCTCGGCTGCAACCTCGGCGGCCCGTAGAATGAAGCTTTCCCCGGCCTCAGAGAGCGCCCGGCAGATAGGCTCGTAGGCATCGAGAGTCCACGCATGCGCCAGGGTCTGTCCGGCGAGTACCATGTTCGAGAAGGAACTGGTCATTGCAAGACCGCGATCATTGGTGACCTCATCGAGGACAATAGCCAGGCAGTTCGGCAGGCCCTCAACACACCGTGTCATCCGGCCTGCCTCATTGCAGGAGACAACAATATGACGCACATTTGGACACTCT
>CAYVSQ010000529.1:0-38829 GCA_964453815.1 uncultured Acidobacteriaceae bacterium
CCATCAGCGACGCAATCACCGCATTCTTGGGATACCGCTTCTTCACCTCGGCCATCTCGCGCAGGTTTTCTTCCACCGGCCGGTCGCTGATGAGCTCGATATTGTTGAAGCCCATGATCCGCTGTCCCAGCCAGTCGATCGACGAATAGCGCGAGCTCACATTCGTCACCGGCTCGCCAATCGTCTTCCACACAGCGCCGCCCCAGCCCGCGTCAAACGCCCGCATAACCTGCTCGCTGCAGTTCGTCGGCGGAGCCGACGCCAGCCAGAACGGATTCGGTGACGCAATCCCCGCAAAGTTCACGGCAATGTTGGGACCGCGATCAGGCATGAGCCGCCTCTAATTGATGGGCAATGGCAATCGCCGCGCGCTTGCCATCGGCGACCGCATCCACCACCTCGCGCCCGCCGTTCACGCAATCGCCACCGGCAAAATATCTTGGATTCGTCGTCTGCCCCGTTGCGCGCTCGACGACCACACGCCCATTGTCAAGCGCAACGTCCTTCACGCTCTCCAGTAACTCCAACAGCGGAGATTGCCCAATCGCAGTAATGATCAGATCGCAAGCCAGGAGAAACTCCGATCCCGGAATCGGAGCCAGCCTATCGTCCACCCGAACACATTCCAAAAATTCCAGCATCCCGCCATCAGCACTCACCCCGACTGGAATCGTCTGCCACAAGAAATGCACGCCTTCTTGCCTCGCATGTTCGTATTCGAAATCGAAAGCAGACATGCTCTCCCGTTTCCGCCGATAGATGATCGACACCTCCTCTGCGCCCAGCCGCTTCGCAGCGTTCGCTGCATCGATCGCCGTATTGCCCGCGCCGATCACCGCAACTTTGCCCGTCGTGTGAATCATCTTCGCAGTCTTGTATGCAGCGATAAAGGCCAGAGCATCCACAATGCTGGAGTGATCGCCACCGGGAATGTCCAACCGATGCATCGCACCCAGCCCCACGCCAAGAAAAATCACGTCAAAGTCTCGCTCGATCTCTGCAAGTGAACCTGCATCGATCTCGATGCCAAGGCGAAACTCTACGCCCAGCTCTTCAATCAGCTCAATCTCGCGTAGACTTGCCGACGCCGGTAGCTTGTACTCGGCCACTCCGTACGTGTTCAATCCTCCTGCCAGCGGACACCGCTCAAATACCGTCACCGCAAATCCATGCTGCGCCAACTCCGCAGCGCAAGCCAGTGACGCCGGCCCCGCGCCGATGCACACGACTTTTCCCACGCGCGTTCCTGAAAATGTCTTCTGCAGTTTGCCACCTCGCGCGTGAAAAGCATCCATGGCAAATCTTTGCAGTCGCCCGATCTCGATCGGCTGCTCGTTGTAGTGATGCATCACGCACGCGCCTTCGCACAGCACATCCACCGGACACACCCGCGAGCAACTCGCCCCCAGCACATTCGCATCGAGAATCGTCCGCGCTGAACCCTCAAGATTCCCACTGACAATCTTCTTGATGAACTTCGGTACATCGATGTGCGTGGGACACGCCGCCGTGCACGGCGCATCAAAGCAGTTCAGGCACCGGTTCGCCTCGACCACCGCCGCCTGCGGCGCAAAGGGCGGATGCAGATCCGGGAAGCGTTCGGCGATGATGGGATGCTGCTCGCGCATGGGCTCCTACGGCTTCACAAGATCTCCATACAGATCGGGACGGCGGTCCCGGAAAAACTGCCACGTCTTGCGCACCTCGGAAATCTTGTCGAGATCGAGATCAGCCGTCAACACTTCATCCCTATCGCGCGACGCCTGCGCGAAAATCTGGCCCCGCGGATCGCAGAAATAGCTCTGCCCATAAAATTCGCCGATATTCCACGGCGCTTCCGTCCCCACGCGATTGATCGCGCCCACAAAGTACCCATTCGCCGCAGCGTGCGCCGGCTGCTCCAGCTTCCACAGATACTCGCTCAATCCCGCAACCGTCGCCGACGGATTAAACACAATCTCCGCACCGTTTAGCCCCAGCGCCCGCGCGCCTTCCGGAAAATGCCGGTCGTAACAGATATAGACGCCGATCTTGCAGAAACCTAGATCGAACACCGGATACCCCAGATTCCCCGGCCGAAAATAAAACTTCTCCCAGAAGCCTGGAGCCACATGTGGAATATGTGTCTTGCGATACTTCCCGAGATACTTCCCCCCGCAATCGATCACCGCCGCAGTGTTGTAGTAAACGCCCACAGCCTCAATCTCATACACCGGAACCACAATCGCCAGTTTTAGCTCCTTCGCCAGCGATTGCATAAGCTTGATCGTCGGCCCGTCAGGAACCGGCTCCGTAAAGTCGTACCAGCGCGTCGTCTGCTCGGCGCAGAAATACGGTCCGTAGAAAATCTCCTGCAGACACACAATCTGCGCGCCGTCCGTGCCCGCCTGGCGAATCAATGCTACGTGCTTGTCGATCATCGCCTTCTTGATCGCGTCCAGCGAACTTTCTGCGCGCTCCACATTTGTGGCCTGTATCAATGAACAACGGACCATTCGCGACATCCTTCTCCGGCTCCCGCAATGGATTTCTGCCCTATGGAATTCATCCCTGCAAACATCTGCCGAGAGAAATCAGTGTACGCGAAATTCGTTGGCCAGCAGACGATGCACGCATTCACACAAAAACCCACTACTTTGCGGAATTCATCTCTAGCGTCGCCTCAGGAAAAGGCCCAGGCAGTCCTTCAGCAGCGGCCGGTAGCGTTCCTGGTTCATGTGCTCCAGCGCTTTTCGACACCAGGCTGCGCATAAAACAGCGTACCCAACTCGTCGCGGCTATATTGGATGAATGCCAATGGCTAAATCCTGATCCTGCTTCCTACTCCAAAGCCACAAACTTTCTGCTCGCTTCCTCATAGGCCGTCACTTCGCCGGAACCGATCTGATAGATCCAGCCGTGCAGCGTCAGGTTTCCCTCCTTCAGCCGCGTCGCGATTGCGGGATGCGTCCGCAGATTTCGCATCTGCTCCACCACGTTGTGCTCGGTTAATGCCAGCAGAGACTCTGGGCTCGGCTGCGGCTCACGCCCTCCTGCCGGGACGTATCGCAGCCACGCCGCGATGCTTGCATATTTCCTTACCGCTTCCGGATGCAGCGCTACCTTGATCACCCCGCAGTCCGTGTGTCCGCAGATGATGATCTCCGGCACTCGCAAGACCGCCGCCGCGTATTCCACCGTCGCCGAGACTCCGCCAATCGCACCCGGATAGGGCGGGACGATGTTTCCAATGACCCGGCAGATGAACAATTCTCCGGGCTCGGTCTGCGTCAGCAGACAAGGGTCAATCCGCGAATCGGCGCACGTAATAAATAGCGCCTCCGGCCGCTGGCCCAGCGCCAACCTCTCGAAGAGATCGCGATGCTGGGGATAAACGTCCTTCTGAAACCGGGAGACGCCACCTAGAATTTTTTCGACAGCCACAGGCAGAGTCCTCTGTCTTCAAGATACGGCATCTTCGCCAGTTGAAAGCTGAAGGTCGCGATAGCAACGCTGGACCCGGCTATTTGCAGCGGATTACGCCCAATCAGCGCCCTTCTCGCGCAGATAGACCTATAGCCTCGGCCTTTTGGCCCTCACCTCTTCCCGAGGGAATTATCAGGCGATTCGCAAAACCGGCTGTCAGAGCCGACTTCTAGAAGCGTGCACAGCTATCGGTGTATACACCGCCGTTAGAATCCACACTTCCTCCCAGGCTCCAGTCGAAGCTGATGCTGGCTCCCCCACCCTCTGCAGATACCGACGCAGATGCCTTCTCTTCCCACCTGTCGGTGCATTTCGTTTCAGCAATCGATCTGGCAGTACTGCCACTCTTGCCGGCGTCACCTTTATTGGCGCAGGCCGTGTTCCAGCCAAGGGTACCCGAGGCGCTGGATGTATTGCTGGTGGAGAAGGGCTGAGGCTTGCAACTGGTGTCACAACTGATGCCGTCGATTTGTTTTCCCAGATGCTTCGTCACCAGGGTTATTCCAAAGATATCCTTGTAGGTTGCCGTCCAGGCAGACCAGGTCAAAGTCTCTCCGGTCCAGTTATGGTGACTCGCAAGTCCGCACTTCCCTTTGGCTGCGGTCGCATTCGTCGTTGCTTCGCTCTGCGCAACTTCGTTCTGGTTCGTTGCACTTGGCGCTGCTTCGCTATGCGTCAATCGAGGGCCCCAGCCTTCCGACGCGAGACTGAGACGAGTATTCACCTTCGACTCCAGAAAGACCACCACCGGGTCCAGCACAGCGCAGTGATTAAGTCCGGACCAGCAGAATTCCATCGCTTCGTGTGAACGGACGTCTCCACTCATCGTAGCCGTTACCAGTAGGCGGCGATATGTGCCGTCTTCGAGAGGCAAGCCGTGCTCGGCAAACCCATCCGCTGTATAGTTCATATCGTGCAACCCATAGCCCACAGCCTCCGGCTCATAGAACCGTGGATTGCTAAGGTTGGTCCCAGCCTGGTCCGTCACGATACGATACGGTTGCGTGGCGACCAGGCTGCTAAAAGCTTTGCCGGCCAGATCCACCATGCGGCCGCTCTCCTCTGTCTGCACGCTGAACGAAATCTTTCCAGCAGTTCCAGCGGCATATTCGTCGTAGAGGCTCTCCGCATAGTGGGATACAACGGGCGAATGGGGGGATACCAACACTCCAGTGGCGGTCTGTTGCGTTTGTGCCATTGGTGAGCCGACCACAAACAACATGAATAGCATTACCATCATGGGCAAAAGAGTCTTGGTTTTCATAACCTGCTCCGTTCTGGGTATAGCGGAAACGCCCTGGTGAAAGAGTCTCGATCATCCTGTCCAGTCGACTGCGCTGCGACCCGTTGTGAAGCACAATCGGCCTGTGCGAACAAACATGAGCAGATGGAGAGAAAAATAGCGACGTGGAAAGCTCGGCGATCAGATTGGCGGGAGTGTCTTGATTCACCCGTCTCAGTTGGGCTGACGGAGTTGGCGTCCGTCTTATTTTCGGGTAATTATATGCCCCTCTATTGAAGCCGCTGAGAAAGATGTCGTGGGCCTGTTTGCTCCTTGTTGTCCGGCGGATACGATGAAGAAGGCAATGTCATGAGCGTTTATCTCCGACTTCATGTCGTAGACGAGCTGCCCCGGACCACCCTTGGCGAAGGCCCATTGTGGGATGGCGGCAGATTGCACTACGTCGACATCGTTGCAGGCGAAATCCATCGACATGACTTCGCAACGCAGGGGCACGATGTCATCTCTACAGGCGAGACTGTGGGCTTCGCTGTTCTTGATCGTGAAGGCAAGGTGATCGCAGGCATCGGCAACGGAGGCATCTATCGTCTCCAATTCGGATCGACGCACAAAGAGTTGTTGGCAAGGCCATGTCGCGATAATGCTGACAACATTGCGAACGACGGCAAATGCGACAGAGCCGGCCGCCTATGGGCAGGCACAAAAAACAAAGGTGAGAAACCGCCCTATACCGGCTCGCTTGCCCGCTTCGACTCCCCGCCGCGGCTCACCGAAGTCGTCTACCCCGTGAATGTTTCGAACGGCATTGCCTGGAGTCCCGAGAATACAACGATGTATTACAACGACAGCACCGACAAAATCTGGCGCTTGGACTATGACCTCAACACCGGTGCCGCCACAAATCGCCTGGTCTTTGTAGACCTGACGCTCGCAGGTCTGCCCCACGACGGAGCCTGTCCCGACGGAATGACCATCGACTCCAGTGGTCTCCTCTACGTCGCCATGTGGGGAGGCTCACGCATCGATGTTTACCGTGACGACCATGGCCAGGGCACTCGCGTCGAAACCATAGAAGTTCCGACGGCCCTGCAAACAACCAGCGTTGCCTTCGGCGGAAAAGACCTGAAGACACTCTTCATCACATCGGCGTCCATGAATTTAACCCTTGAACAACAGGACAGATATCCCGATTCAGGACGAATTTTCGCCGTGGAGAGATGTATTCCGGGCATCCCGGAAACCCCCTTCGACAATCAGATACTCGCTGCCCGCTGATCGCGGATAGCTGTAAAGGCCGGTAGCCGGCCCGCACGACTTCTTCTTAAGGTTGCGAATCATCTCTTCCACTTCTTCTGTGTCGCCGGCGCTTTCTCCGCCCCCCACATCGAGATATTTTTGATAATCCGCAATAGCGTCGATCCACCGGTTCATTTTCTGCCATATTTCCGCGCGATTGTAGTATGCGAGGGCATAGTCGGGTTTGATGCTGATGGCCTCGCCATAATCCCGAAGGGCGGCCTCCAGGTCGCGTTTGGCGAAGTGACCGGTGCCCCGGCTGTTGAAAGCGCTGGCGTAGTCCGGCTTAAGGCGGATTGCCACGTTGTAATCCTCGATAGCGCCTTCCAGATCGCCTTTGTGGTAGCGCGCGCAGCCACGGTTTTTGAATGCTTCGACGATATCGGGCCGGAGGCGGATGGCCTCGCTGTAGTCCTCGATAGCACCTTCTAAGTCGTCCTTGGCCTGGCGCACAATGCCGCGATTGTAAAAGGCGAGGGCATAGTCGGGCTGAAGGCGGATGGCCTCGCTGAAAAAGAGTTCCTCGTCCCGATGATCGTTCGTCTTGAACCCTCGCTCAAACCATTCCTGCGCCGTCAGCTCTCTCTCCGTGACCGCTGGCGCGGCGCTTGCGGCAGCTTGCTCCACCCTTGCGGCTCGTACCGCGGCACGGGAGACGGGGTGCACCACGGTATCCAGCACCACGTTCAGATATCTGTCGCGAAGGCGGTCCATAGCTTCCTCAAAATAGTCCGCGTGGACGCGCAGTGCGTTGTAATGCTGAAGGGTAGCGAGCTTGCCCGTGAGCTGGCTTGTAATGCCAGGCGAGCCGAAATCAAAACTTTCCAGCATGAGCGGCACGATATTGCGCCGGAACTCCATCGCACTCTCGATCTCCCGGCGAAACCAGTCTTCCGGCTTGCCGCAGCGCTCTAGGGCGGATGGCGCGAGCAACACCAGGAAATGCGCACGCGCATGGATGTTTCCTAGGATTACACGCTCGAAGTCGCCACTGGTAATGCCATTGAAGTCGAAGAAGACGTCATAGCCATGGTGAGTCAGGTTCTGGAAGATGGCCAGCGCCCATGGGGTGTTAGTGCGCCGATAACTCAGAAAAACTGTCTTCTCGATATGTTCCATATCCGGCCGCCGCTTCTTCTACACGAAAGGCAGAAACAGCGTTTTAGGAAATGGTGTAGTCGGAGCTGCTGCCCTCAAGCCGTTGCGACCAGCAGGGCGTGGTGGCCCTGAACAATCTCGTAACGCCACACTATTTCCTGAAACGCACTAGAACCACGTAAGACCCCACTTCCAACGCTTCACTAACGAAAACGGGAGACAGAGACCGCAACAATCTCCCTGCGATGCAAGCCCACCACCCCGAACCATTCGGCAATTCGCTGATTCCGTCGACCTGGTCCGAATCCAGTCCGAGTCGCACCCGGGCCGACAATTTCTTTTACTCCCCTTACTTTGAATAGCGCCAAATGGTGGGAAAAAGGGCCGCGGTCGGAAGAGCATGGCTTCAGCGCTTGCCCGGAGCCGGACGAAGGGCGCTTAAGCTGAGCGTAATCAACACGACTTCAGCCCCTAAGCGATGGGTTTGGAGGTCGCTCATACCTCTGAAAATCAGCGATTGCATTAGCCGTGCGATTTATTTTCGCAAATATAAGACCCCGGCTATATAAGGCGTCAGCGTTGCGTGGCCTGAGTCGGGTCGCCTCGTCGTAATCCCTGAGGACACCATCTAGATCACTTTTGGTGTGGCGTACAACACCCCGGCAGAATAAGGAGCATGCGCCCGTCCGTTCAAGCAAGGAAAATCCGCACTTCCGTCAAACTGGCATGGATCTTCTGCCGATTCCAGTCCATTTCCGACGATGTCAAGGCGGCCGGCTCAAACTATCGCGCAAGCCATTCATTCGCCAATCGCCACAGTAACCTGGCCGACAATTTTCCCCGATCCGCTACAATAGAAACAGAAACAGAAAGGCCCGGCCGCTTCAGCAGCCGGGCCTTTCGCGTCTCCAGCGAAAGGCAAACGGGAACGCTCATAAGTACATTGGAATCAATGACAAACAAATAACTCCCTTATTTTAAATGAGTGGCATCTAACTCGGCTGTTTTCTATTAAATGCCTGTAAGTCCATTATTTTGAATTAACTACGGGGCGGATGAAAGGTAATCCGAATGGAATGAATCAGTACAAGTTGAGAGGAGTGGGGACCCTACTGCAGAGTCAACCCGATCCCGTTCGTGCCGAGCGGTTGCGGACGCTCGGCAAACTCGCGCTCGATGCGGTCGTTGATCCCCGCTTGCACGAACTCGGCCGTTACACGGATGCCGTTCATGATCGCCCGATCGTTCGACGACCCATGGCCGATGATGCACGCCCCGCGCACTCCCAGCAGCGGAGCCCCGCCATATTCCGCCGGGTCCACCCGCTTCTTGAAAGCGTTGAACGCCCTGCGGGAAAGCAGCGCACCTACCTGCGCGGTGACAGTTGTGGTGAGCGACGCCTTGAGCATCTCGCGTACTAGCCGCGTGAGGCCCTCGGAGGTCTTAAGTGCGACATTGCCCACAAAGCCGTCGCACACGATCACGTCGCAGCTGCCGTTGTAGATGTCCCGGCCCTCGACGTTGCCGATAAAGTTGATGGGAAGCAGCTTCAGCAGGGCATACGCTTCACGGGTAAGATCGTTGCCCTTGCCCTCCTCCTCGCCGACGGAAAGCACGCCCACCCGAGGACGATTGATCTTGAGCACGCTGCGCGCGTACAACTCGCCCATCACGGCGAACTGCTCAAGGTTGTGCGGCTTGCAGTCCACGTTCGCGCCCACGTCGAGCAGGATCGAAGGCGTCCCCGACAGCGTCGGGACTACGATGGCCAGCGCTGGCCGGTCCACCCCCGGCAGCGCGCCCAGCACCATCTTGGCAGTGGCCATCGCTGCGCCCGTGTTCCCGGCGGTTACGAATCCCGCAACTTTCTTCTCGCGGACGAGCTTCAGGCCTACGCGCATCGAGCTGTCGCGCTTGGTGCGCACCGCGTGCGCAGCCTTCTCATCCATGCCAATGTGCTCGCTGGCGTGCACGATGTGTATAGGCAAACGTTCGCCGTCGAGGGCCATGGAAAGCCCGCGGCGAAGAAGGTCCTCGGGTCCTATCAGGTGCACTCGAACGGGAAGCTGGCGGCAGGCGAGAATCGCTCCGCGCAGCTCCGGCTCCGGAGACTTGTCCGAGCCCATGGCATCGAGAGCGATGTCAATCAGCATCGACAGGGGCTAGCTTGCTTCTTTAACTTCGAGAACGTCACGGCCCTTGTACGAGCCACACTTCGGGCACGCGCGATGGGGTAGCTTACGCTCATGGCAGTGGGGACATTCGGAGAGACCGACAGGGGTCAGCGCGTCGTGTGCGCGACGCTTGGAGGTGCGGGCCTTAGAATGACGCCGCTTTGGGTTAGGCATTTCTTGATTCCTTTCCTTGCTTTCGGTCCGCATTCGGCATGTTCAAGCGCCCTTGAACGCCTGGCCCGGTGGACCGACAGATTACGATTTTATCCGGTCGGCTAAGCCTGAAAGCACCGCCCATCGCGGATCGACCGGGGCCGTATCGCAGACGCAGGGTTCGGAGTTCAGATTTTGGCCGCAGCGCGGGCAAAGTCCTTTACAGTCCTCGCGGCACAACGAACGCGCAGGCAGGGATAAGAGCACCTGCTCCCGCAATACGTCTTCCAGCGAAAGACCACCACCTTGATAATAACCGATTTCCGTCTCGGAGGTGCTGATTGCGCGTTCCGGCGCCCCCCCATCCACCCCCAGAGGCCGGAATATCAGGTCGAATTGCCCTTTCAAGACGTGTTCCACAGGCTCCAGGCATCGCGCGCACGGCGCTTCGAAATCCCCTTTGTAGTTGCCCCGCAGGCGAATGTCCTGCACCACCCGGCGCGAGCCTCGTGCTTCGCCAATATGGTTCTCTTCAATGAGATCGGCCCGGCCCTCGACGGCCAGCGGACCCTTCTGTGTCGCCTCGGCTCCATAATCGATGGCTCCCGGTTCGACGGCAAGATCAAAGTGGATTGGCTCCCGCTCGAGATCAAGCACGGTGATCAACATGATGGGCCTCATTTGCGTGGGTCTTCTTTTAAGGTTAAGGACTCCCTCACC
Source organism: uncultured Acidobacteriaceae bacterium (assembly GCA_964453815.1). GTDB lineage: Bacteria > Acidobacteriota > Terriglobia > Terriglobales > Acidobacteriaceae > Silvibacterium. The sequence goes on from CAYVSQ010000529.1 coordinate 10,150, forward strand.
GGCAGGTCAAATCTTACATTACCGACAAACTAGCCAGTATGCGCGCAAGCACCCGAACTCCGGGAAATCTCCTCAGGTTACGAGTATTCATCGGGCGGATGGCTTATGCCCTCGGGGCAGGGGACAAAGAGCATGACAACCGCTCTCTCCTCGACCGTCCCACTCTCCTTGACAGTCTAGGAGTGGGGCATTATCTTCCCTCCTAGATGTTCTAGGAAGGGTGCATGGGCAAGCAACTCGACATTCTTCAAGGCACGCTCGACATGCTTATCCTGAAGGCAGTCTCGCTTGGACCGCTGCATGGCTATGGGGTTTTGTTGCGGATTCAACAGATCTCAGGCGAGCAGTTGGAGATTCAGCAGGGATCGCTCTATCCCGCGCTCTATCGACTGGAGCATCAGGGCGCGATCACCAGCGAGTGGGGCGAATCGGAGAACAATCGCCGGGCTAAATATTACCGGCTCACCGCGGCCGGACGAGCCCAGTTGCGCTCCGAGACCGAAAAGTGGAACCGCATGGCGGGTGTGATCGCGGGCATTCTCAAAACCGCTCCGGGTGAAATATGAGCCCGCTCCGGTCTCTTCCCGTCCGCATCAAGTCGTGGCTTCGCGCCGCCACCTCGCGCTCGCGCCTGGAGAGCGAGATGGAGGCCGAGCTCGTATTCCATCTTGAGCAATACACTCAGGACCTCATCCGCCGGGGTACTCCACCCGAAGAAGCCGCGCGTCGCGCCCGCATTGAGCTCGGCGGAATCGCTGTGCAGAAGGAAGAGATGCGCGCGTCGCTTGGCCTTCGCTTGTGGGACGACCTCCGCGCCGACTTGCGCTATGCCTTCCGAATGTTGCTCAAGTCGCCCGGCTTCACAGCCATCGCCGTCGGATCGCTCGCTCTCGGCATCGGCGCGAACACGGCAATCTTTAGCGTCGCCAAACAGGTACTACTCGATCGTTTGGCGGTCCCCAATGCGGAAGAATTGCAGCTCTTTCGCTGGTCGGCGGCCCGAAATAACGTCGCCCACAGTGTGTGGGGAGACTGGGATACACTTCCGGGCGGCAAGTTCAGCAGTACTTCGTTTCCGTATCCTGTCTATCTGCAATTGCGCCAGCAGAACAAGGCCCTCCAGGACTTATTTGCATTCAAAGATGTAGGACGCCTGACGGTCACGGTGAATGGTGAGGCGGGCGTGGTGCAGGGCGAGATGGTCTCGGGCAACTACTACCAGTCCCTGGACGTGCGTACAGCTCTCGGCCGGCCCATTCAACCTTCTGACGACGCTTCGCCGGGGAGCGGTGCCGTGGTTGTAGTCAGCGATGGTTTCTGGACAACGCACTTCGGACGCTCACCTTCGGTTATCGGTAAGACCATTGCTCTGAATTCGGCTCCCTTCACAATCGTCGGCGTCAATCCTCCGCGCTTTACCGGTGCCAGGAATGTCAATGTGTCGCCCGAAGTATTTGTGCCGTTCAGCATGCAGCCGATTCTGACACCCCGACGCCAGGGTTCTATCCTGAACGACGTCGGCATTTGGTGGATGCAGATCATGGCGCGGCCTAGAGCCGGAGTCTCAACCGAGGCTGCGCTCGTTTCGCTCGACGTGGCGCTGAACGCAGCGGTTCGCGCCAATGTCAAGATCGACAAAAAGGAAGAGATTCCGCAGCTGATGCTTGTCGATGGCAGCCGCGGATTGAACGAAAGTGCCCAGCAGCTGGCGAAACCGGTCTATGTTTTGATGGCCCTGGTCGTCCTGGTGCTTTTGCTGGCTTGCGCGAATATTGCCAACCTGATGCTGGCCCGCTCGGCCACGCGGCAACGTGAGATGAGCGTTCGTCTGGCCCTGGGTGCAAGCCGAGAACGCGTGATGCGCCAGGTATTGACGGAAAGCCTGACGCTCTCGTTGCTCGGCGGAGCCGCAGGCTTTGCCATCGGCTATTTCGGCCGCAATGTGATTCCGCGGCTCAGGACCTCTCCGTGGGAGGCAATCGAGTTCGTCAGCCGTTTCGACTGGCGGATCTTCACGTTTACAGCGGCAATTTCGATTCTTACCGGTCTGCTTTTCGGTCTGGCGCCGGCATGGAAGGCCATGCGCACCCAGGCGAATTCAGCGCTCAAAGACAATGCTCAAACAACCACGCCTTGCCGCAAGGGCTTCGCCGGCAAGGCCATCGTCGCCTTTCAGGTCGCTCTTTCCACATTGCTTGTCGTTGGGGCGGTTCTTTTCGTGCGGACGCTTGTGAACCTCGGGTCGATTGACCCGGGCTTTCGCGCCGATCACATCCTGCTGTTTGCGATCCAGCAGCCGCGTCTGCAATATCCGGTTCCGAAGGATGTTGCATTGCACCGCGAGCTTGAAGAGAAGTTGGCTGCGGTGCCCGGAGTTGAATCGGTCACGCTTTCGAGCGTGCCGTTGATTGCGAACGATCGGTCGATGGATGACTTCCTCCCGCTTGACAGGCCTCACTACAAATCTGACGACGCCCAGGATGACAATGCGGTAGGCGAGAACTTCTTTTCGACCATGGGAATTCCCATCGTTGCCGGACGAGGATTCAACGCAGGAGATACGGCGACTTCGCCCAAGGTTGGGGTGATTAACCAGGCGCTGGCGCGAGAGGTATTTCCGGGAAGCAACCCTATCGGCAAGACATTTCGCAGTACTCTGCGCGAAAAACCAGCTCAAACCATTCAGATCGTCGGCATCTGCGCGGATACGCGCTACGACAGCTTGCGCGAGAGCCCTCCACCGATCTTCTACCAGCCATATGGTCAGCTCGCGGATGCGTCGGATGGGATGACCTACGAGATTCGAACACATGTAAAGTCGGAGAGCCTCGTGCCGCTTCTGCGTAGTGCGGTTCAATCGGTGGACAAGAATCTACCGTTGATCGATGTCCATACCCAGACCGAGCAGATCGACGACACCATCCAGCAAGAACGCATCTTGGCCGATCTAACCGCCAGCTTCGGAATCCTCGCGCTGACGCTGGCCTGCATCGGCATCTACGGCATCATGGCCTACACCGTCGCCCGCCGCACCAACGAGATCGGCATCCGTCTCGCTCTCGGCGCGCAGGCGCGGCAGATCCTCGTCATGGTTCTCGGCGAAACCTCCGGGCTCGCGATAATGGGAGTGGCGTCCGGTCTGGGCGCTGCCCTGTTGCTCACGCGCTTTCTGGACTCTATGCTTTTCGGCCTGAAGCCGAACGATCCGGCGACCTTGGTCAGCGCCGCATTGTTACTCTTCGCGGCGGCTCTCCTCGCCGGATTCATTCCCGCGCGACGCGCCTCGCGGGTCCAGCCCATGCAGGCCCTGCGGCACGAGTAGCTTTGTTATCTCTGCCCTGACAGAGATAACATCGACGCTGGAGAAATAGATGCCGTCCCGCCGTTCCTTTCTGCAGACCGTAAGCGTGGCCGCTGCTGCCCTTTATTCACGTTCCTCGCTCTTTGCCGATGCCGAAGCGCCCCCTCCCCTGAGCGAATTCGGCTACAGAGATGTCGAACTCGCGCCCGGTCTCGCTCTGACGCAGTTCGAGCAGACGCAATCCGTGCTCTTGTCCCTCAATGACGACAGCCTGCTCAAACCGTGGCGTCTGCGCGCCGGCCTGCCCGCGCCGGGTCCCGATCTTGGCGGATGGTACGACGAAGTGCCACCGGAAAAGACTCCCAGCGGCGGACATGGCTTCGCACCCGCCCATTGCTTCGGCCAGTGGATCTCTGCTCTTTCACGCGGGTACGCGGTGAATGGCGACGCCCGGACACGGGCGAAGGTCCAAACGCTGCTCGACCTCTACTCACCGGCCATCTCTCCGCGTTTCTATGCCAATTTCCGGTTTCCCGCGTACAACTACGACAAAATGGTCATCGGCCTGATCGATGCGCATACTTTCGCCAATCTCCCACAGGCCTTCTCCCTGCTCGACCGCACTACTGATGCCGCCGAGCCGCATCTTCCTCCCCATGCGCTCAATCGCGACGAGCCGCAGCGGCTCTGGCGGGCCTCCGTTGGAGAGAACACGGCGAATGAATATCTCTGGGATGAGTCCTACACCATGCCGGAGAACCTATTCCTTGCATGGGAGCGGGGTGCCGGCGAACGTTACCGGCAGATGGCTCCCCGCTATCTCCTGAATGAGACTTGGTTCGATCCATTGTCTGAAGACAAGAACGTCCTGGCCGACCATCACGCCTATAGCTTTTGTAATTCCCTGAGCTCCGCCATGCAGGCTTATATCGCCACCGGAAGCCAAAAGCATCTGCGCGCCGCGAGCAACGCTTTCGATATGATCATGGCCACTCAGAGTTTCGCCACCGGCGGTTGGGGACCGAACGAAAGCTTCTCAGCTCCGGGCAGCGGAAAGATGTACGCCAGCCTCTCCGGCACGCACAGCAGTTTCGAAACGCCCTGCGGCAGCTATGCTCACTTCAAGCTCACTCGCTACCTGCTCCGCGTTACTGGCGACGGCCGCTATGGAGACAGCATGGAGCGCGTCCTTTACAACACCGTGCTCGGCGCAAAGCGGCTGGAGCCGGACGGCCACGCCTTCTACTATTCCGACTACAACGTCTCCGGGCGCAGGGTCTATTTTCCCGACGCATGGCCCTGCTGTTCCGGCACATTACCCCAGGTCGCGGCTGATTACCGCATCCTCACTTACTTTCGCGATCCCGCAGGCGTCTATGTCAACCTGTATCTCCCCTCCACGCTCAAGTGGACAGCGGCCGACGGTGCCCAGATCGCGTTAACCCAGGCCGGTAACTACCCAATCGAGGGAAAGATCGGGATGGTTCTCCGCGCCTCGCGTCCCAGCGACTTCGCACTGCGCCTGCGCATCCCGGCCTGGGCGTCGACCCATACGCTAAAGGTGAACGGAGTGCCAGCCTCTGCTTCGATCGCCGCGGGCTTCGCCACCCTCCGTCGCAGATGGAAAGACGGTGATCGCATCGACCTCGAACTCCTTATGCCGATGCGCCTCGAAGCCATCGATGCCGACCATCCGAACGTAGTCGCGCTGGTGCGTGGCCCGCTGGTGCTGTTTGCTGTTACGGAGAATGCTCCGCGCATAACCCGCCAGCATCTGCTTGCCGCGAGCCCGGGCTCCGGCCAGCCCGCATGGCAGGCCGAAACCGCCCCGGGCCCCCTGAAGCTGCTGCCCTTCACTGCGATTACCGACGAGCGCTATACCACCTATCTAACCGTGAGCTGAATTGCTACTTCTGCAGGTTGACATAGACTTGCCGCGCCTGGTCCAGCATCTGCAAAACGGAGACTCTTTCCGCAGTAGTGTTCCAGTTCTGGTTGGCCTTTGCCGCTTCAGCCAGGCGGTCAATCCAGGCAATGAAATAGGCAGCGTCGTCTGCCGGCTTCGGAAGGGATCCCGTCATACTCACGTAAATCGGGCTCGTGGTAGCGTAAATATAATCGTCCAGCACCGGATCCTCCGGCCCATCGCTGGAAGCCCGCATCACACACCATCCGCTCTGCGAAATCGGGATCGTGCCTTTCGCATCGGCCGATTGTCGATCGCCGCTCAGCTTTAAGTCGCGCACCACGTGCCCATTGCAAACCACTTCGAGATGATCCACGGGAACGAAGGAACGGAGCCAGGCTGTGAATTCTACATTGTTACTACTCCCCGGCTTCTCACTCGCCGGAAGTTTCAGTTCGTTCCCGATTGCCTTGCCGCCGAGCGTGAATGCCAGCAGCGGACCATTGGTCGCAAATGTGCGTCCCTGCTTGAGCCCATCAAGAAAGGGCGCCGGGTCGTTCACATTTTTCGGAATGCTGGCATAGACGCGCGTGAGGCCAACCGGCCCGCGGAGCGAAGCGTAGTTGGCCATGGTGTCAGAGCCCGCGCCGGCGGGCAGCCGAAATCCGCAATTGAGCAGGCGATACCAAACGGAGGCGGTCATACGGTGATTGCTGAAGCCCAGCACCTCGAGGTAATCGACCTTGCCCAATGCCGCGTCGACAGGGAGTCCGAGGGCCTCATCCAGCGGCTCTCCGTGGGTGAGTGTGGGGTCGCCTGCCGGGTCCACGTCAATGTCGAAGGGATGAGCATAGCCTACGAGGGCTTGCTGTCGGTGCGCCAGATCGGCGACGTCCGCATTGGCGGGGAAAAGGCTCGCGGCCGCGGTGTTGCCGTAGGAAGCGTAGTCGGGCAGCAGAAAGTTGTGAGTGAGATTCAGCAATCCCAGATGTCCCCAGTAGCTGGTGTGAAACTCCTGACCGTGGAGCAGCCAGTGGCCTAGGGTTGAAGCCGGGTCGGGCGTGGTCCGGAAGTAAGCGATGTCAGGAATCCGCTGCTCCTTGTTGACTATCAGGTTTTCGACAAGAAAAAGATTCTCCGCCGTTTGCTGTGCAACGAGGTTTGTCGGTGTGTCGCGGTAGGCTCCTCCATAATTCATGTGCACGTGCAGATCAGCACTAGCCCACTGAGAATGCGCGTCTTGAGGTATTTGCAACGGCTTCAGATGGATGACCAATCGCGCATCCGGGCTCGAGATCACCGTTTCCCTTGCGACCTGGTACTCGAAGCCCTTCGTTACTTCGACCTGGATACGCCCCGCCGGAACTATCAACTCCGCGTTGCCCGGACTGTGGAAGTAGTGGGCTTCAAACGCGCTTCCTGAACGGACGAAGTTGTCTTCGGCATGCATCAAGGCATCGTCGGGTGCATAAGCTCGGCCGTCTTCACCGGTGACGGAGATGCGGGCAGGCGTGGGGTTTCCTGAAGGATCCAGAACGGTGATGCTCAAATGGCCCACCACATTCAGATAGCGTCTCTCTAGCGCAACGACCTGGCGCTGTGCTCCGCCCAGCGCGTCCAACACCCACAGCGAGGTGTTGCCGCTCCGGTTCGAGATGAAAGCGATGTGTTTGCCGTCGGGCGACCAGCGAGGGTTGGTATTGTCGAACTCTCCGTAAGAAAGGGGGAATGGATCGCCGCCTTGCGACGGCATCACCCAGAGCTGGTGCCACTGGCGGCCGAGATAAGAAGCGTAGACGATGCGTTTGCCGTCGGGCGAGAAATCCGGCCGGGCCTTCCACGCGGTTTCTTCATAATGAATCGCGCGTGTTTCCGCGCCGGGTTCAGCCTTCATCCGCCAGAAGCCGCCAGTTCCGTAGATGTGTCCGCGGTTAGAAACGAAAATTATGTCTGCTCCGTCCGGCGACCAGGTCGGGCTGATCTCGTGATCGAATTCGCTGTAGTAGAAGCGCGGCAGATTGCTGCGGGATTCGCCGGTTAGCCGCCGCACATTGGTCAACTCGCCGCTGCTGAAATCGCCGACAAAAATATGAAAGCGCCCGTTATACGAAGTGGAGGCGAAGGCGAGGCGCTTGCCGTCCGGTGAAAAGCGCGGCTCGACGTTGACGGCGCCACCAGAGGTGAGTTGGTGAGACTGCTTTTTCTCAAGATCGAGCACCCAGAGTTCGACCGCGTCCTGGCGATAGGTCACGTATGCGACCCAGCGGCCGTCCGGGGAGCAGTCGGGCTGGTAGTCGTATCCCAGGCCTGCGGTAAGCTGCTCAGCCGTGGTTGAATCCAGAGCCTGCCACCACAACGTCCCACCCATCGAATAAACCAGCAAGCGCGAATCGGAAGACCAGGCAACTGAACTGGGTCCCGTGGTCAGCTGCGGCAGATACATCTCGCGGTAGTAGTAGCGATGAGGCAGGTCGATTTGTTTGAGTACCGGGTCTCGCTGCGCCGCCAAGGGCAGGGCAGTCAAGATCAGCATTATCAGCAGGCTTGCCCGATCTGGTTTAAAGACTCGCTGTTGGGAAGGCACAGCTTGAAGGGAAGGCCTCATGGGTGTGCGAGCAGTCTACCGCACACGGCTGCATCATGACCAAGACCAGTGCCCTTAATTCAGTGCAATTCTTACCTTTAACTCCCTTTAGAATCAGAGCAAATTAAGTAAATCCCTCCTTTTCAAATACTTGTCAACGTTAAGACTTGCAACTCGAACTGAATCACACACTTGTCAAAATGAATGGGGGAGCGGTTCCCTGAGGGAGCCTCAGGGGGGCCCCACCCTTCTACTCCGAGCCGCCGGTCGAAAACACCTGCTCCACCGCTCGATCCGCAACGCGATAAATCGCAAATTGCTGGTCCGACTTACCGGCCAGCTCGAAGATCAGCTCCGCGCGGTTGTCGGCGTCCGTGTCGACCGCATCCACGAGTTGCATGCGTGGAATGACGTCGAGCTCGTTCTCGCGTGTCACCTGCTTGAACAGTACCTGCGGCACGCCGTTGAAGTCGGGCTGCGCGATGATGGTCACGTACTTCGTAGCATCACCCTGGCCGGTTTTCGCCGAGAAGACCAGAGTCGCTCCGCCGCCGAATGACAGTTCATAAGCCTTGAACTGCTCATCCGCTAAGTCCGGCAGAACCGGCTTCGGCGCAGCCTTGTGTGCCACATGAGTCGTGGTAGCCGTTGTAGCCGTTTTTTGCGCTCCCGTCTTTTGTGTCGTTGTCTTGGAAGCTCCAAAAGTCTGTCCCGAAACCGAGGACTTCAACGCATTCCCTGCCAGCAGATTCTTAGCCATGTCCTCGAGCGCTGCCTGCATCTTCTTCGCGTCTTCGGGATCGCTCCACGAATACACATACGAATGCGGCTCGCGCGTCTTGATATCCGAGACTGCGGCGATCAGCTTCAGATTCTGCGCACCACCGGCAAGTTTCGCGGTCGCCACCGTCGATGGCACCTCAAGCGACTCCAGATCTGCAGGTCGCCCATGCTGCAACCGCGGCCTGTCCGGATCAACATTCGTAGTCGCCGAAACCGGAGCGCCGTTGTCGTTTGGGTTGGTCGCAGCAGCCGGCGGACGATGCAGCGTTGGCCGATCCGGATCAACCTCGGGTGTCGGCTTTGACGGCGTATTCGAACCCGAGCCTGAACTTGAACCTGAGCCGGTCTGTTCGCCCGTCGTTGTGCTCGTCCGCCGATGTAGTGTCGGCTCATCTGAAACCGTCGCCGGAGCATTGGCAGACGTACTTGATGCCCCGCCGCTCCCCGAACCAGAGCCACTGCCCGTCGTGGTGTCCGAGCCCGAACCTGACCCTGACGAAGAGCTGCCGCTGCCCGAATCGGACGGACGATGCGCGAAGTGCGGCTTGCCGTCATCCGACCCAACGTCCTTTACCAACTGCGGAAGAGTCTTCGACGTCTTAAGTTTCGAGACCTTCGCTGCCGGAGGCTTCTGGTACGACCCGGTCGCGATCCATGAGCCCGAGACGTTGGCCGCCGCCTTTACGTCGAACAGCCCCTTCGAGAGCCCTGCATCCAACAGCTCGTACTGCGTGCCCGACTCGACAGCCATCGGCATGGGTTGCGCCATGTACAGGCCCCCTGGCTGATACCGCTCCCCATCCCAAACCGCCACCGGAATCAGCCGCGCAGCCGTAGGCCTGGTCAGATCACCCGTGTACTCAAGCACCGCGGTCGCTCGCAGCACCGGCACGGCCGCCGTGCCCTTGTTCGGGTCCACTCGACCCGGATACTGAGCATGCGCCGGGATGAAAATTCCCGCGGCCAGCACCCACCCTACGAAAATCAATCCGCGTCTCAGCATCTTTCTGCGATCTCGAGTCCGTGACATAGCGAGCCGTCTAAGCAACAATCTATACCTATACGACGCAGCCTAGGCCGCGCCCGATCCTCTACGATGCAAAGGAAGATACATGGAACTTCACAAAAAGGTTGGCGACTTCGCGCTTCAGGACGACCAGGAAAATACCGTACACCTCAAGGACTTTGCCGGTAAACCCGTCATCCTTTTCTTCTATCCCAGGGCCGACACGCCCGGCTGCACCATCGAAGCCTGCGGCTTCCGCGACACCTTCAAGAAGCTCCAGAACGAAGGGGCCGTCGTGCTCGGCATCTCCCGTGACACGCCCAAAGCCCAGAAGAAATTCAAGGAAAAGTATGACCTGCCGTATCCGCTCCTTGCAGATGTAGACGAAAAAGTCTGCAAACAGTTTGGCGTTCTCAAGGAAAAGAACATGTACGGTAAGAAAGTCATCGGCATCGAAAGGACAACCTTCCTCATTGGCCCCGACCAGAAGCTCCTCAAAATTTTCCCAAAAATAAAGCCCGAAGGCCATGCCGAAGAGGTACTTGCAACGCTGAAGGAGCTATAAGCGGTCAGCTGAGCCATGCCCATCCTGCCCCGCAGTTTCTATCTCGACTCGCCCGAGATCGTCGCTCGCAAGCTGCTCGGTAAGCTCCTCACCCGCCGCATCAACGGCAAAAAGGTCGCAGGGCGCATCGTCGAGCTCGAGGCTTACCTCGGCCTCGACGATCCCGCAGCGCACGCCTTCGCCGGCAAGACCGCGCGCAACGCAGTGATCTTCGGACCGCCCGGCTTCACCTATGTCTACTTCATCTACGGGATGTACTACTGCCTCAATGTCTCCTGCCAGCCCGACGGCCACGCCGGATGCGTCCTCATCCGCGCCCTCGAACCCGTTGACGGACTCGAAACCATGGCTCATTTTCGCAAGTTGCCCGCCTCAGCCCGTCCCCAATTGCTCACCTCTGGTCCCGGACGCCTCTGCCAGGCGCTCGACATCACCCGCGCAGCCCATAACGGACTCGACCTCACCAGCTGCAAATCCGTCCTGCAGATCCATGACGACGGCTTCGAGCCTGACCTCATCCGCTCCACTCCCCGCATCGGCATCCGCAAAGCAGTTGAGCATCCGCTGCGGTTTCTGGTGGAAGGCAACTCCTTTGTCAGCGGGTAGACCGAGGCCGCATTGACCTCAGTTGGTTCGGGGCAAGGCTCCCACTGGCTAAAACCAGGGAACCACGTCTCAAGCCTGTTCCGGGACCGACGAGGCAAGCTGAATCGATATTGTCTGCGTCCCAAGAACCGGGTGTGTGCCCTTGAGAGTGACCGTGCCGGACTGCTCTTTGGCACGGATCCAGATGGCTCCGGTGCCTCCCAGCAAACTGAATGGATTGTCGCCGATAATTTCAGCCGGTCCCTCGAGCTCGAGCACGATGGCATCGCTCGCGAATGGCCGAATCTGCCCATACTCATCATTGCAGCGCAAGACGACGCGGGTCGCGTCCGCGCCGTCGGCGATCAGTCGTGTATCGTCCGGTAGCAGCACGAACTGCTGGTCGACACCTTTGCCGGAATATTTCTTGCTGATGACCTGTTTGCCGGCAATATAGCCGTCGATGCGCAGGTCTCCCCAATCGCGCAACTGCTCGCCGAGCGGCACAGAAAATGGAGCGTAGCGGACGTGCGGGAACTGCTTGCGGTCCGGGTCGCCCTCGTTTACCAGGCGATAACCCTTGCCGTCGTCAACCCAGAATTTTAGGTGGTCGCAGTTGGAACAGACCATGGCGACGGTAAAGCCGATCGACTCGTCGTTTCGCGCCCAATGAAATGTCGGTTCAAGCACGATCTCTTCCTCGGGCTCGCATTGCGATTTGTAAAAGCCCGCGGCCGGCTTAGGCTCGCGGAAAATGTCGCTGACGCCGTGGTAGCAAATACGGTCGCCAGACCCAAAATTGGCATGCGTGTTGTAGTCGAAGGCGCACCAGCCAATGCCACCTGCGTACTGCGGGATGGAGGCAAGTTGATCGTGTACCCGTGCGTGACGGATGGTGTGCTCCCTCAACCGTTCCAGACTGTCGATGTTTTTCGTCGGATAAGTGTGACCGACGAATTCGGTATTTAGATAGCGGGGATGGTTCGGAGCCTTGAGCGGGAAGCCGAAGTCGTTCATGGTGAAGACATCTTCCAGAAATTCCGATTCCTGAAAATAGCGGATGCCTCCCGTCTGGCGGCTCGGATCGAGGGAGTGGGCCATCGCGTTGGTGCGCGTGTAGAAGTCGTGGTTGTCACGCGACTCATTGATGCGCACGCCCCACAAGATGATGGCGGGATGGTTCCAGTCGCGGCGAACCATGCGGCGCACATTATCAACCGCGAGACCCTGCCACGCCTGATCGCCGATGTGTTGCCATCCCGGAATCTCTTCGAGAACGAGCAGGCCGATCTCGTCGCAGGCGTCAAGAAAGTGGCGCGATTGCGGATAGTGCGATGTTCGAACGAGGTTAACCTTGAGCTGGTTGCGCAGGATCTGGGCATCACGGCGTTGGACGCGGCCGGGCATCGCCTGGCCCACGAATGGGAATGTCTGATGACGATTCAGTCCGCGCAGCTTGATGACTTTGCCATTCAGCGAAAAGCCCTGATCGGTGAAAGTCGCTTCGCGAAAACCGATTCGCCGGCTGTCTTGGTCGAGGATTTTGCCCTGTTCGAGCAGCCGAACTCGGACAGTATAAAGGTGGGGCTGATGCGGATCCCACAACTGGATCTGTCCCAGGCCAGTAAGCGAGACTACCTGCGAGGCAGGCTCCTGAGATGCCGCGGACTGCGTCACTGCCACCTTTTGCGCGGTTTTGGTGACGACCCGGTCGCCATCCAGTAGTTCAATCTCGAGCGAGGCATGTGAGGACAAAGCAGGTCCTTCAAGGAAGCAGCGAACGTCGACGCTGGGGTGGTCGGTAAGAACGTTTTTCGGCATCGCAAAAATATTTTCAAGAAAGGTAGAGGGCACAATGCGAAGCGAAACCTCGCGATAGATTCCGCCAAAGGTAAGGTAGTCGATTTCGAAGCCAAAGGGCGGAATGTCGGCTCGCTCGGTCGAATCCACGTCCACGGCTAGGAGATTCTCTCCATCGAAATCGATATGCTGCGTAAGTTCGAATGAAAATGGCGTATAACCGCCCTTGTACTCGCCAAGTTTCTGGCCGTTGATCCACACTGTCGAAGCTGTCATCGCACCTTCAAAGTCGACAAAGATGCGGCGCCCCCGGGCTTCCGCGGGCAGAGTGAAGCGACGGCGATATAGAGAGACGAACTGATAAGACTTTTCATCGAAGCCGCTCCGGGGGAGACGGATATTGGTGTGCGGGACCACTACCTGCTCAAAATGAGAGTCGTCGAATTGGAGCGAGTGCCCCCCTTCCACCACCTTCGGACTGTAGCGCCACTTTCGATTGATGGGTAAGATGAGGCGGCCCTGTGGCGCGCCGCCCAGCGGAGCATCGTTTGTCAGAGGGTCTGCCATGGCAAGCGATCTGGGGGTCAAAGTTGCACCCGCCAGAAGAGTTCCAGTCTGCATCAAGAAATCACGTCGATCCACGTCTTACTCCCTATCTAAATCCGACTCTTTGTCCCGGCCACTGCTCTAGGTAACCGATTACAACCGTCAATTGACCATATGTGGCCGCACAATCCGCTGTCAATCTGGTCTCTTCTGCGATAGCTTCCATCCATGCAACCTAACTGGAAACAGGTTTCCCTCTCGCTCGCGATCTTGCTCGCCGCAGTAGCCCCCGCGCATTCCCAATCCACGCAGCGCGCTCGCGATCTTGGTGTGCCTTTCGATGGAACGCCGGGACCCCTCAACGCCATCACCGACGTTCGCGGTATCGAGGTCGGCAATATGACATTGATCTCCGGCAGCGGTGTATTGAAGATAGGCGAGGGGCCCATACGAACGGGAGTGACCGTAGTTTTCCCGCGCGGCAAGGCAAATCCTGATCCTGTCTATGCAGGCTGGTTTACTCAAAACGGCAACGGCGAGATGACCGGCACAACCTGGGTTGAGGAGTCGGGATTTCTGGAAAGCCCTATCGCCATTACCAACACGCACAGCGTCGGCGTGGCGCGCGACGCCATCATTGCCTGGGGAGTAAAGCACAACACCCTGAGCCAACCGTGGTCGCTGCCCGTCGTCGCCGAGACCTGGGATGGATGGTTGAACGACATAAATGGCTTTCACGTAAAGCCCGAGCATGTTTTCTCGGCCCTCGACAACGCTCGCACGGGTCCGGTGGACGAGGGCGCCGTGGGCGGCGGAACGGGGATGATCTGCTATGGCTTCAAGGGAGGTATCGGCACGGCATCGCGCGTGCTGGCGAAGGATCAGGGCGGATACACGGTCGGCGTGCTCGTGCAGTGCAATTGCGGACGCCGTCCTCAACTTACCATTGCCGGTGTTCAGGTCGGCAAGCTGATCCCACACGATGTTCCTTACTCCATGTTCAAGGATCGGAAAGCCGGCGAGGCGGAAGGCGATGTAGGGTCGATCATTATCGTGGTGGCAACGGACGCTCCGCTGCTGCCGGGTCAATTAAAGCGCATTGCCCGCCGCGCCACGATGGGGCTGGCCCGCACCGGTTCGACCTCCGGCAACGGCTCGGGCGACATCTTCATTGCGTTCTCGACGGCGAATCCGCGCGCTGATGCAGAGCCCGGTCCGAACACAGTGCTGACGGTTTCGAATGAGCGAATCACGCCGCTGTTCAATGCAACGGTTGAGGCGACAGAAGAGGCGATCGTGAATGCGATGGTCGGCGCGAAGACCATGACCGGCGTTGATGGCCACACCGCGATCGGGTTACCTCACGATGAGCTACAGAAAGCCCTGAAGGAGTACAACCACTGAACTTCACGGCGCTTTTTCGTGTTTTTCTACTCCGCTATTTTTTCTGAAAGAGGTTTCTTCGCACGCTCGAGCTTCGTGCGCTGGCTGGCGCTCAAACCTTTGCCGGCTCGATTGATGTAATAAGTGTGCATGCGCATGCCTGGCCCCTTAGGTGATACTCGCTTCGATGCCAGCGAGCGGGCGATTTCCTGCGGGGATTTTGTGAAGAGACCCTCGGCGGATGCGTCGAATCGGTTTTTACATCTTTGACCCAGCGTTTTTTCGTGGCCATGTGTCCTCCATACCAGCTAAGAAACAGGGCGGGGGCAAAATGATGACTGGAATCTGCCGGAAATGAATGAGAGGCAAGAGATCAGGCTGCGATTTCATCTCTGCAGCGTCAGAGAGGGCCTCGGCGGAAAGCTCTTCACCGCGCAGCCGCGAATCACTAGTTGCTAAGCGAACAGGCTTCCACACGAAGCTGGCGACCAGGCGTGGCATCTGCTTTATGTCCTCACCGAAAGAACCACTGTCATTGCCCACGAGCATGGCTCCGTTCTGCATTACGTGCCAGTGGAACATGGCCGAGATAATGGTAGCGATGAACGCTCCAATGCCGAGGGCACGCATGTTGCCGTTATCCAACCAGAGATGCAAGGCTGAATCGGCGGCAAGCGAACCGAGGGGAAGAATGGCGAGCACGACGATCGCCCAGGCCAGCCTGCGCGGCTTCGCGGCGAGCGCCTGCTGTTGCCATGCGGAGAAGAATGCCGGCAGTGACTAGGACATAGATAGCTTCGACGGCGCCGAAATGCTCGCGGGCGTGCAGCAGACTATGCCAAAGACGACCATGCATGCTACGGCACGGCAAATGGCGGTGATGAGCGCGGCTTTCCAGTTCCAGTGAGTCAATGGGAACAGCCAGGGGCCAAATCGCGATCTGTTGTTCATCTCACCGCGATCAAGCTACAACTCTGGAGAAGAAGCCGTTCCTGCAAAGGCTGACCCTGCGCAGTAACCGCCTGCCTGTGCCTTACCCTTACCCTAGACCTCGGCCCAGCGGCGTAACAGGTTGTGATAAATACCGGTCATCTTCACGGCCAAGGGCGAGTTCGGCTGATCGGCGCTGACGCGCTGCGCGACTCCATCGAGATCGAAGAGCAGCGTGCGTTCGCCGTCATCGCGCACCATGCTCTGAATCCAGAAGAAGGATGATATGCGGGCTCCCCGCGTGACGGGTCGAACATTGTGCAGGCTCGACGAGGGATAAAGCACCATATGTCCGGCCGGCAGCTTCACCGTGTGTATGCCGTAGGTATCTTCGATTACCAGTTCGCCGTCGTCGTACTCGTCCGGCTGGCTAAAAAAGAGTGTCGCCGAAAGGTCGCTGCGCACGCGGTGCGATGTGCCTTTCACGTGCCGAATGGCATTGTCGACATGCGTGCCAAAAGATTGGCCTCCGCTGTAGCTGTTGAAGAGTGGCGGGAAAACCTTCATCGGCAGCGCGGCGGAAATAAAGAGCAGATTCTGTCCGAGCGCCCCGAGAATCATCTCGCCGATCTCCTGGGCAACCGGGTGGCCCTCAGGAATCTGCAGATTGTCTTTGGCGAGCGACGACTGATGTCCGGCTGTAACGCGCCCATCTACCCATTCGGTCGATGCGAGCTTCATTCGCGCCAGAGCGATTTGCTCGGGAGTGAGCACATCGGGAATAGTCAATAACATCTTTCTTCCTTTTAGGGCAAAACTAGAATTTGAACTTCACTCCGAAGAGCGCGGAAGTGCCCGCGCCTGGAACCAGGTGTCCGGGATGAATCTGATCAATGTAATTGCGGTCGAGCAGATTGAAGACATTCGCCTGCACGCTTATCCGCTCTGTAATCTCATACTTCGCCATGGCATTAGCCACCCAGTAACTGGGCACGGCCTTGGGCAGCCCGGTCGTGGAATCGTTCGGCACCGTGGAACTTGCCGTTCGGCTATCCACAAAGTTTCCGCCGCCCCCGACCTCAAAGCCACGAGGCAGGCGATACTCGGTCCAGAGATTGAAGAGATTGTCCGGAACATTGGCCAACTGCGAGCCTACGGATAGCGGATAGAACTGGGACTTCACTACTTCGCTGTGCATGAAGGTATAGCTCGAAAGCAGCTCCCAGCGATCTGTCAGGTGGCCCTGCACTTCGAATTCCACGCCATCCACGCGCTGATTTCCGGCAAGAACATAGAGCGCCGAGTTCGTCGGAGAAGCTTCACGCGCATTTTCCTTGTCCGTGCGGAAGAGCGCGCCACGCAGGGATAAGCGCCCGCCATTCATATCCCACTTACTGCCGACCTCAAAGGTCTGGTTTTCTTCCGGGGGAAGATTCGCTGTTCCCTGGCTTAACGCGAGAGTTTCCGCAGAGGGATTGAATGAGGTTCCATAGGCGAAATAGATGCTGCCATTCGACTTTGGTTTGTAGAGCAGCGCTCCGCGCCAGGAGGGTTTTGCGACGATCTGTTCAAATTGTGAAGGAGTCACAACCGTGTTGCCCGGTGAAGGATAGGTGTAGTTCACGGCATTGTAGCTCGCGTCGAAGCGATCCCACCGCGCTCCGCCTGTGATCTCCCATTTCTGGCTTAGCTGAATGTCGTCGAGCAGGTAAACTCCAACGCTCAGTGCGCTGGTGTGCACATTGGAGCTGGGCAGAGCAGTTCCGCTGAAGGGCACACTCCAATCGGGCTGGAGCAGGCTGGTCGTCGGGACAGTGTTGATGCTCGCGACCTTACCATTGATGACCTGCGGCGCGTAGAAAGTGGGGCGTACAGGGGAAGAGGTTTCGCGTCCGCCCTCCACACCAGCCACTGCCATGTGACGAACTCCGAGAAATTTCCCGCTGAGGCTGGCGTCCGCCTGATCCCAGAGAAAGGTTTCAGTGCTGTCGGTCGCAATCTGATTGCGGTTCACCAGGAGCTGATCAAGCGGCGTCTGCGGAGTGATAGGCCCGCTGGTCGCGGTGTTCAATTGGGGTTCGGTGATTCGTGCGCTGCGATCATAGTTGGCGTAGCGCACGACGTTCCGCAGAATGCCGCGATCGGACAGGTCGTGCTCCAGCTTGACAGTGCCGATATTGACGTTCGCGCGCAGGTAGTTAAGATCCGTGAAGCCGTAGTAGTTATGTCTTGCTACGGGGGCGGGCTTGTTGAAATACCACGGAATGCCGTAATCGGGAATATCGTCTTCACCGAAGAGGAAATAGCTGGCGGTAAGACGGGTCGACGTCTGCAGGCCGAAAGCGATGGTTGGAGCCACGCCATAATGGCCGTTAGCAGTCACATCACGCTGCGCCACATTTGCGGCATTTCCGACAACATTGAGCCGGAATGCTGTGCCCTTACCCAACTGGGGCAGCGGTTCGTTGATGTCGGCGGCGAAGCGGCGGGTAAAGTCGGTCCCCAGATTGCCATCCACGCTCACAAATGGATGCGACAGCGGCGCCTTGCTCTCCTGGTTCACCACGCCTCCCGTCGATCCACGTCCAAAATCCACACCGGACGGGCCTTCCAGCACGTCTACTTGTTCGTAGTTGAAGGGATCTCGATAGTAGCTCCCGAAATCGCGCATGCCGTCGAGGAAGATGTCATTGCGCGCTGTAAATCCGCGGATGGTGAGATTGTCTCCCTGCGAGCCGCCTTCGCCAGCCGCAAGGCTGATGCCCGGAGCGTTACGCAGCGCGTCGCGCAGTGTGGTCGCACCCTCCTGCTCAATAATCTGCTTTGGAATCGCGGTAATTGACTGTGGAGTGTCAATGAGCGGCGCGGGAAACTCTGTCAGCGCGATGCTGTCCGTATTCGCGGCAGTCACTTCCACCGATTCTGCATTCTTTACGCCGATCGACACTGCATCCTGACCGGAGAAGGTGAAGCTGAGTCCAGTGCCCGCAAGGATCTGCTTGAGAGCCTGCTCCTCCGTGTAAAGTCCCGAGACACCGTGCGACTTGAAGCCGGGAATCGTCTCTGTCGGTACGGTGTAAGTCATCGTCACGCCAGCTAACTTTGCAAACTGGGCGAGTGCAACATCCAGCGGGCCGGCGGGAATATCAAACCGCCGCACAGGCAACTGAGCCTGCCCATTCGCCTGACTCCTGCCACCCATGGCGAACACCAGCGTTGCTTTACTGCTTCCGGCAGCGGCGTATGCGGCAATCGTTCCCATTGCCAGCCAGGCTCTGCGCCCACTCAAAGTGCGTCGCTTCCTCTTCTCGTGCTTTTTGCTCACGGTCGTCTCCGAAAATGACCAAAGGAGAGAACGGACTCATGAAGTCGGTCCGGCTGGACTCACTTTGGAGGTTGAAGGGACAAGCTCGGGGACTTATAGTGAGGAAAGTCCACCGTCTATCCGGCTGTGGCTTCCCAGATCCCCGCGCTTCTCCGCCAAGAGTCAGCGTGGGGGCTGGATAAGAGAATTTCAGGGCAACTCTATATAGGACTGCTTCAGTCCGAGTTAAATATACGACAAATCAAGTCGTAGTTGCAAAATGTGGGGTTAATTTTTTAGAGACAACCGCACTTCGCCGGGATATGTTCTTAGGTATTCAGCTGTAGGGAGGGTGCCCCCGATGATTTCTCTGCATGATGGACAATGTGGCCTTTGTGCCCATTTTGGCGAAACGCATACAACATCCGATCAGAAACTCGTCCAGATCCGTTCAACGAAGAGTGCGCCTGAAGACCTGCTGGATGACTGCGGGCACCCCAGACACGCTTCGCTGCATTTGAAAGTCACTCCGATCAGCGGTTGTGATGGATTCGAACTGGCAGCCGCCGCTTAGCCCTGTCTTCTACAGCTGTCGCTATACTTGTTCCAGGAGCAGATTGTGCACCTGGAACAGATACTTCGAACGACCCGCGTGACCGTGGCGGCCCGCAAGTTGCAGTTGTGTCTGGAAGACCTGGAGCGCGTAGCCGCAGAGCGCGCACCGCGAGGATTTGCGCGCTCGCTCCGATCCTGGTCCGAGCATTCTCCGGCGATCATTGCCGAGTTGAAAAAGGCGTCGCCGTCGAAAGGGCTGATCCGCGGGGACTTCAATGTGTCCGAGCTGGCGCGGAGCCTGGAGCTGGGCGGGGCGGCAGCCCTATCCGTCCTCACCGATGAACCGTACTTTCAAGGCAGCCTGCACCATCTTGAAGTTGCATCTTCGCTCACCAGTCTGCCCTGTCTACGCAAAGATTTCATCGTTGACGAATACCAAATCGTTGAGGCTCGTGCCCATCGCGCGGATGCAATCCTGCTCATTGCCGCCGCGCTTTCCGATGCGGAACTGGCGCGATTCAACGAAGCGGCGCACAAGCACGGGCTGGATGTTCTTTGCGAAGTCCACACCGTCGAAGAACTGGCACGGGTCGCCGACCTGGGTTGTGACGCTTATGGCGTGAACAACCGCAACCTGAGCACTTTCGAGGTGAATCTTGAAACTTCGCTTCGGCTCGCAGACCGCCTGCCCGCCGATGCGGTTCGCGTCGCGGAGAGCGGTATTCACACCAGGGAAGACATCGAGCGTCTGCGCGGAGCAGGTTTCGATGCCTTCCTTATTGGCGAGTCGCTGATGCGTAATTCCGATCCCGGTGCGGCTCTGCAAACGATGCTCGCGCCTGCGATGGAGCGAGTCTAGCGCCATGTGGGTGAAAATCTGCGCCAACACGAACCTTGATGACGCCCGGATGGCCGCTGCCGCCGGAGCCGACGCGGTGGGATTTGTGTTTGCTGAAAGTGTGCGCCGGGTTACTCGGGCGCAGGTTCGCGCCATCACGCCGCATTTGCCCTCGAGCCTCGAGAAATATGGCGTCTTTGTCGATGCCAGCTTCGACGAGATTGTCGCAGCGATTGAAGAGTGCGGACTCACTGGTGTTCAGCTGCACGCGTCGAACGATCTCGCGCTGCCTCGAAAACTGCGTGGGAGGTTTTCGGCGGCTTCCGGACACGAACGGCTCGGTATCTTCAACGTGATTCATTTTGGCGGAGATTTAGAGACGCAGCTACACGAGGCTCAGTCTGACGCTGCCGTCGATGCGGTGCTTGTCGACTCGCGAACCGCGACGCTGCTGGGAGGCACGGGGCGGCGTTTCGATTGGCAGGCCGCCAAGAGCAGTTTTCGCGGCTCTACATGGCATCTGCGCATGGTCGCAGCCGGAGGCTTGAATCCCGAGAACGTCGGCGAGGCTATCGACACGCTGCGTCCGTGGGGGGTAGACGTCGCAACCGGAGTCGAAACCTCGCCGGGAAAGAAAGATCCCGAAAAAATCAGAGCATTCGTTTTTAACGCGCGAATCGCAGCGCACAAGGCAAAGCTGGAAACTGCTGTCGAAGTTTAAGAGGGTAGAAACCGTGAGCACCGTGATCGAGCCACCAAAAACAAATACCATTCCCGGCCGCTTCGGCGCCTACGGTGGACGCTACGTACCGGAAACCCTCGTCGCCGCCCTCGACGAACTGGAACATGCCTACGCTGAGGCTCAGGCGGACCCTACCTTCCACGCGCGTCTTGATTCTCTCCTGCGCGATTATGCGGGCCGTCCTACGCCGCTCTATTTCGCCGCGCGTCTTACGGAAGAACTGAGTGGAGCGAAAATTTATCTCAAGCGCGAAGACCTCCTTCATACCGGCGCGCACAAGATCAACAACTGCATCGGTCAGGGTTTGCTCGCTGAGCGCATGGGTAAACGTCGCATCATCGCCGAAACGGGGGCGGGCCAGCATGGGGTAGCCACGGCTACAGTCTGTGCGCTTCTCGGCATGGAGTGCGTCGTTTACATGGGCGAAGAAGACATGCACCGCCAGGAGCTGAACGTCTACCGGATGCGCCTGCTTGGTGCCGAGGTGCGAGGCGTCAGTTCCGGATCACGCACACTCAAGGACGCAATCAACGAGGCCATGCGCGACTGGGTCACCAATGTGCGCACTACGCATTATCTGCTGGGCAGCGTGCTTGGCGCGCACCCTTACCCAACGATGGTGCGTGATTTCCATCGTGTCATTGGCAAAGAGGCGCGGCAGCAGATTCAGGAAAAGGAAGGCCGTTTGCCCACGGCGATCATCGCCTGCGTTGGCGGCGGGTCGAATGCCATCGGAGCCTTTTACGAATTCATCCCCGATACGCGGGTTCGTCTCATCGGAGTGGAAGCTGGCGGCCGTGGAGAAAGGCTCGGTGAGCATGCTGCCCGCTTCCACGGAGGATCACCGGGCGTGCTGCAGGGCACATATTCCTATCTGCTCCAGGACGACAACGGTCAAGTGTCCCTCACGCACTCCGTCTCGGCCGGCCTCGACTATGCTTCTGTTGGCCCGGAACACGCAGCGCTGCACGACTCCGGTCGCGCCGAATACGTCAGCGCGACGGATGGGGCGGCACTCGAAGCTACCGTCAGGCTCGCCCGCAGCGAAGGTATTCTGCCCGCGCTTGAAAGCGCACACGCTGTTGCTGAGTGCATCCGGCTTGCGCCCGCCATGGCGCGGCATGACATACTAATGGTCAACCTCTCCGGACGCGGCGATAAGGATATAGGGATTCTTGCCCGCGAACTGAGCGTTAAGGGAGCATAAGTAGTTTCGATGCCGATTCGTTTTGCCCCCAAACCGGAATCCAGACCCGGGCTGGTGGCCTACCTTACCGCTGGCGACCCCGACCTGCCCACTACGCGTGACATTGCACTCGCCGCCATTGACGCCGGCGCGGACGTGATCGAGCTGGGTGTGCCCTTCAGTGATCCGCTTGCCGATGGCCCGGTCATCCAGCGAGCCAGCGAACGCGCTCTGAAGCGTGGCACTACCCTAAGCGATGTTCTGGCCGTCGCGGCTGAATTGCACAGCGCCCGTCCCCAGGCAGGCTTGGTCATTTTTTCCTATTTCAATCCAATCCTGCGTTTCGGTCTGGAGCGCTTCTGTGCCGCTGCCGAAGAGGCGGGCGTCGACGGTGTGTTGGTCACCGATCTGATCGTCGAAGAAGCCGGCGAGTACCTCACGCATCTTGAGCGAAATCATCTCTCGCCTATCTTTCTTGCTGCACCTACCAGTCCCGATGAACGCCTGGAGCATATCGCGGCGTCTTCGCGGGGATTTGTCTATGCCATTTCTCGCACCGGCATCACCGGCACCCAGCATGCGTTGGCGGAGGATGCTAAAAAACTTGTCTCGCGCCTGCGCCGCTATACGCATCTGCCCATCGCTGTGGGATTTGGCATCTCCAACGCAGAGCACTTCGTTGCGGTCGGTGAATTCGCGGATGCCGCAGTGATCGGCAGCGCGCTGGTCAGAATCATTGAAGATTCGACGCCCCAAGAGGCGCCCGGCTCCATCGCGCGATTTATTCGCGGCCTGCGATTTACGGGGGATCTGCGGGCGCCCGCTCTGCAGATCCGTTAATTTCATAGTTTGCATACAGGGCACTCAAACCGCAGACGCGCTTCAAACGCGTCGCATAAGGGGAAGGCATGGACATCGAAGATTGGCGGAGAAAAATCGACGAGCTCGACCGGCAGATCGTCTCCCTATTGAGCGAGCGCGCTGAAGCAGCGCAAGCGATTGGCAGGCTGAAGCGCAATACCGCCCTTCCGATATACGAACCGAATCGTGAGCGCGTGATCTTTGAAAATGTACGCGCCGCCAACCGCGGACCACTCCCCGATATTGAGCTCACGCACGTTTACGAACGCATCATCGACGTAATGCGGGCGCTCCAGCGGCAGGAATTGGCTTCCAAGAGTAGTCCGACCACCACTGACAGTGGAGAGTGACAACGCGCGAATGAGTCGCGCAGGACAGGAAAAAGAATCATGATCGTTGCAATGCAGGAAAAGGCCACCGACGAGCAGATACAAGGCGTTGTCGAGCGGATGGTCGAAGTTGGATTCAACGTGCACCGCACCACCGGAGCCCTCCAGACCATCCTCGCTGGAGTCGGAACACCCGGGCAGTTCGATCACAAAGATTTTGAACTGCTCGCGGGTGTAGCGGAAGTCGTCCGCATTTCTTCGCCCTACAAATTGGCCGGGCGCGGCTTCCGGCCCGAGGGCACCATCGTCCGCTTTCCAAATGGGGTGGCGGTAGGCGGAGACGAAGTCATCGTCATGGCCGGGCCGTGCTCAATCGAAAGCCGCGAGCAGATCTTCACTATTGCCGCGCAGGTGAAGGGCGCTGGCGCAAAGTTTCTTCGCGGCGGCGCTTTCAAGCCGCGCAGTTCACCGTATTCCTTCCAGGGTATGGGACTTGCCGGCCTGAAGCTGCTGCGCGAGGTTGGCGATTCGACCGGCCTGCTCATCATCAGCGAAGTCATGGAGATTTCGCAGATCGAGCTCATGCTCCCCTACATCGATTGTTTCCAGGTGGGCGCGCGCAACATGCAAAACTTCAACCTGCTGCGCGAACTCGGCCTGGTGCGCAAGCCCGTGTTGCTCAAGCGCGGTATCGCCGCAACACTTGAAGAGCTGCTGCTGTCGGCGGAGTATATTCTTTCCGGCGGCAACTATGATGTCATCCTTTGCGAGCGAGGCATCCGCACCTTTGAGACCTATACGCGCAACACCATGGATATCTCCGCGATTCCGGTCGTGAAGAAGCTGTCGCATCTCCCGATGGTTGGCGATCCCTCGCATGGTACGGGCCGCCGCGACATGGTTCCGCAGATGGCGCGCGCCACGGTCGCTGCGGGTGGCGACGGACTGCTGGTCGAGGTCCATCCGAACCCTGACAAGGCTATTTCAGACGGAGCGCAGTCGCTCTTTCCGGACCAGTTTGCAAAGCTAATGGACGAGCTGCGTATTATCGCTCCGGCGGTCGGTCGTAGCATTGCTGCGCCTGTGGGCATTACTGTCTAAGCATGCCTATCGGACGCATCACCATCCTCGGTACGGGGCTAATCGGAGCCTCTATCGGGCTGGCGCTCCGCTCGCATGGCTACAGCGGCAATATCACCGGATGGGACCCCGACCCCGCAGAACTCGCCACTGCTAAAACAAGTGGCGCGATTCATTCCATCACCCATGACCCGCTCAAGACCGCTCGCGAAAGCCAGCTCATTCTGCTCAGCGGTCCCGTCTTCACAATTCTGGAGTGGCTCGATCGCCTTGCGCCTGTTCTTCAGTCGGGTCAGTTGGTCACCGATGTCGGCAGCGTGAAGGGCGCGCTGGTTGAGCGTGCCCGAGGCAGCTACAATCTCGTCCACACTGCAGGCTTTCTCCCCGGACACCCGATGGCTGGAAAGGAAGTCGGCGGGGCAGGAAACGCCGACGGTGATCTCTTCAGGGGCGCCGCATGGCTCTTCACTGAAACGCATGATTCGCACTCCATGCATCGGGCATCGCGAGCGATTGCCAACGAATGGCGCGCGTGGCCGGAGAAATTCGGCTCCCGGGTTCTCGATCTCGAGCCCGATCGGCACGATGTTCTCTGCGCCTGGGTCAGCCATCTTCCCCAGTACCTCTCAACTGCGCTGAGCGCACTGCTTGAGGATGAATTCCCTGCAAAAGGCGAAATCCTTCCCATTGGGGGGCGCGCTTTGCGTGAGATGACGCGCCTGGGAGCGAGTCCATTTTCGATGTGGCGCGACGTCGCTTACACCAACACCGACGCTGTCGCCACTTCTCTTTTGGCGCTGGAGCAACGCCTCGCGCACCTGCGCGAAAACCTCAAGTCGCCGGAACTGCGTGACGAGTTCGAGCGCGCCAATCGCTTTCGCGCGGCGATGGCATCGGAGAAAAAGTAATTGCGCGTTAGCATATTCAACATGCGTCGTAGGATCATTCTTATTGTGTTGTTCTTTTGCGCTCTGCTTGCTTCCGCGCAACAGCCTTCTCTGCTGGTCGACATCGACCATCGCCCGGCCACGAGTCTCAACGGTCCCTGGCACTATATCGTCGATCCGTATCACGGCGGATGGGGATCGAATACCTCGAACAGTGACGTGCCCAGCCCGCGCGGGTATGCCAAGAATCGGCACTACGTGGCCGGCGGTCCGCTGCTCGAATACGACTTTGCGCAATCGCCTGTAATCCAGATTCCCGGCGACTGGAATTCGCAAAAGGAAAGCCTCTTCTACTACGAGGGATTGCTCTGGTATCAACGTGATTTCGACTATCACCCCAAACCGCACACACATGTCTTTCTGCATATCGGCGCGGCCAACTATGCAGCTCACGTCTTCGTGAACGACGTGCATGTGTGCGATCACGAAGGCGGTTTTACGCCATTCGATTGTGAAATCACGTCAGCCGCACAGGACGGCGGAAACTTTGTCGTCATAGCCGCCGACAACGGGCGTGCTCTGGACCATGTCCCGACCGTCAAGAGCGACTGGTGGAACTATGGTGGTCTTACCCGCGACGTGGCCCTGGTTGAGGTACCCGAAACATTTATCGATGACGAATCCCTTCACCTCACCCATGGTGGTGAAATCGAAGGCTACGTCCATGTCGTGCAGTCGAGCCCTGAAATGCTGGTCAAGCTCAGCATTCCCGATCTCCATATCGACCAGAGCGCGGCTGTAGGCGTGGACGGTACGGCAAGATTCTCAGTTCGTCCGAGCGGCCTCGAACTGTGGTCGCCGGAGCATCCACGTCTCTACAAGGTCGAGTTCACTTCAGGAGAGGATCATCTCACCGACGACCTCGGCTTCCGCACTGTCGAAGTACAGGGCGACCAGATTCTGCTCAACGGCAAGTCGATCTTTCTACGTGGCATCAACGCTCATGCCGAGGCGCCCTATCGCTCCGGACGTGCCTGGTCCGATGAGGACGCGAAGACACTGCTGAGCTGGGCGAAGGAACTGCATTGCAATTTCATCCGGCTTGCGCACTATCCGCACGATGAGCGCATGACGCGCCTCGCTGACAAAATGGGCATCCTCGTGTGGTCTGAGATTCCTGTCTACTGGAGCATCGACTGGACGAATCCGCATACGTTGGATGTTGCCAGGCAACAGCTTCACGAGATGATCCGCCGCGACCACAACAAGGCCTCTGTGATCTTATGGTCCATGTCGAACGAAACTCCCATCAGCAACGAACGTACGGCGTTTATCAGCAAGCTCGTTGCGCAGGCGCGACAGGAGGACCCGACGCGCCTGATTACTTCAGCAATGCTCACGCCATTCCACGGCAAGACAGCGGTTCTGGATGATCCGCTCGGGGCGGACCTCGACGTGCTCGGCTACAACGAATACATCGGCTGGTATACGGGCAAACCCGAGGACGCGCCCACATACAAATGGGAAGACCCCATGAACAAGCCAGTCATCATCAGCGAGTTTGGCGGAGGCGCGAAGGCCGGCCTGCACGGCCCCGCCGATCAGCGCTTCACCGAGGAGTACGAGGCAGAGATCTTCAAGCAGCAGTTTGTGATGTTCCGCGATATGCCATTTCTACGCGGCATCACTCCCTGGGTACTGATGGATTTCCGCTCCCCCACGCGCCTGTTGCCCGGCATTCAGGATGGCTACAATCGCAAGGGGCTCCTCTCCGATAAGGGCGAGAAGAAGAAAGCCTTCTTCGTCCTGCAGGACTACTACGCGCACTTGCAGCCTTAGTTTTCGATAAACTGCACTTGCCATCTCTCATTCTTACGAGGCCCGATTCAGGCATGAAATTGTCACATACGTTGTGTTGCCTCTCTGCCCTGCCACTTGTCGCTGGGCTTGTTTTCTCTGCCGCCGCGCAAGACAAACCCTCCGCCCCCGAGGAAGACTACGTCAAGGCACATTACACGAAATACGAGTACCGCATTCCTATGCGCGACGGTGTCCATCTCTTCACTGCTGTCTATGTGCCCAAGGATGCATCGCAGAGCTATCCGTTCATGATGGACCGCACGCCTTACAGCGTCGCTCCTTACGGCGAAGACCAATACCCCAAGCATCTCGGCCCGTCCGATGAGTTTGAAAAAGACGGATACATCTTCGTCTATCAGGATGTGCGCGGACGCTACATGTCGGAGGGCACCTTCGTCGAGATGCGTCCCCACATTGACGTGAAGACCTCGCCGAAAGACGTAGACGACAGTTCCGATACTTATGACACCATCGACTACCTGCTCAAGCATGTGCCCAACAACAATGGACGCGTCGGCATCTGGGGTATTTCTTATCCAGGCTTCTACACCTCGGCCAGCATCATCGACTCGCACCCCGCACTCAAAGCTGCCTCGCCACAGGCGCCTATGACCAATCTCTTCATGGGCGACGACGGGTACCACGGCGGAGCATTCATGCTTGACGCCAACTTCGGCTTCTACACTTTTTTCAAGCCGCAGGAGAATCCGACGAAGCCAAAACCCTCCGTCCCGTTTGACTTCGGTACGCCCAACGCCTACGAGTTCTATCTCAAGGCTGGATCCACGTCGAACCTCGACAAGCTCTATCTCAAGGGCGCGAATCCGCTCTTCAACGATCAGATGTACCACACTACCTATGACGATTACTGGAAGGCTCGCGATCTCTCTCAGCATATGAAGAACATTCACTGCGCCGTTCTTACAGTCGGTGGATGGTTCGACGCAGAGGATCTATCGGGGCCCATGCGCACCTACTATGCGATTGAGAAGAACAATCCCGGAACGGTCAATACCATCGTCGAAGGCCCCTGGGTCCATGGCGGCTGGGCGCGCAATGACGGTGACCACCTAGGCGATGTGAAGTTCAATTCGAAGACTGCAGAATATTTCCGCAAAAATATCCAGTTCCCATTTTTCGAGTACTACCTCAAGGACAAAGGTGCGCCCATGCCTGAAGCATATGTATTCGAGACAGGCACAAATGTGTGGCGCAAGTACGATTCCTGGCCCCCGTCGCAGGCCAAACCGCGCGAGCTGTACTTTCATGCAGGAGGAAAGCTCTCATTCGATCCGCCGACTGCAAGCGAAGGCTCCGACTCATATGTCAGCGATCCCGTTCATCCCGTGCCCTTTGTCGGATATGTAACCGACACCGTGCCACAACGCTACATGGTCGATGACCAGCGCTTTGCCTCAACCCGACCCGACGTCCTGGTTTATGAAACCGACCCGCTCACCGAAAATGTAACCATTTCCGGTCCCATCGCACCGAAACTCAAAGTAGCGACCACCGGAACCGACTCTGACTTCGTCGTCAAGCTGATCGACGTCTATCCGAACGACTATCCCGATCCGACTCCGAATCCGACGAATGTGCGGATGGGCGGCTACCAGCAGCTGGTGCGCGGCGACGTGATGCGCGGCAAA
>CAYVSQ010000530.1:0-3914 GCA_964453815.1 uncultured Acidobacteriaceae bacterium
GACACCGATGCTCCTCCTGCGGCAAAGCCCTCGGAAGGCAGCATCACACCCAGCGGCCCGAATGCAGCGCTACTCAAAGAGCTGGAGGCCATGCGCGCACGCATTGAAGAGTTGGAACAGCAGCTAAAGCGTCAGGCAGGAACTGCAGCGTCAGGGAATGAGACAACTTTAGGTGCGGAGCAAACGGCGACGGTGGAAGCCGCGGCTCTGACCTCGGCATCGTCTCACTTTGTGGAGAAGTCCGCCGCAGTCCAACAAGTTGCCCCCGTGACAACCCCTCCCCCGACGGGACCGGCCGAACCCTTTGCCTTCGCCGACTTCACCTGGCTGACCGGAAATCCCCGGACGAAAGAAGTCCCCCTGGACACGAAATTCTTCACGCCGGAGATCAGGGCCGACGTTGACTATACCTATGATTTTCGCCACCCACAGGACGACACGATCAGCGGATCGAGCGAGGTTTTCCGGGCCAACGAAGTTGGATTAACTCAACTCGGCGTGGGCGGAGACTTCCACTACGACAACGTTCGCGCCAGGTTGATGACGCAGTTTGGCTTATACTCCCAAACTACTCCGCGCAATGATTCCAGCTACTCACGCGGCCAATGGATGCTTAACGATGCGTACCGCTACTTATCCGAGGCGTACGGAGGCTATCACTTCAATAAACTGCACGGCATCAACGTAGATGCCGGAATCTTCATGTCCTATGTCGGCTTGTTCAGCTACTACAATTTTGATAACTGGGCCTATCAACCATCGTATGTATCGTCGAACACGCCGTGGTTCTTCACCGGCGTCCGCACCCAGATCTTCGTGACGGATAAGTTGAAGATAGAACCCTGGTTTGTGAATGGATGGCAGTCCTATGGGCGCTTCAACAACCGGCCAGGCATTGGAGGGCAAATCCTGTGGCGTCCTAATGGGAAGCTGTCTATTCTCGGGAACCAATATGCACTGGGCGAAGACGCGCTTGGCATTCCCGGCCGAGTTCGTTACCACACCGACGATAGCGTTCAGTATAAGTACTACGACAATCCGATGGGCCTCCTGAGCAAGGCCGCCTTCTCTCTCACCGGAGATATGGGATGCGAGCATGGAGGCGGTGTAAGTTGCGCTGGAGATTCGAGCAAGGGACCGAAGCAGAGCTTTCTCGGCTTTATGGCATATAACCGCTTGTGGTTTGATAAAGACCTGTTTGCTATGACTCTTGGCGGCGGTAAGATTAACAATCCTGGCCGTTACCTCGTTCTGCTTCCTCCAATCAATGGAGCAACCGCAACTTCGGGGACGCCGTACTTCACCGAGAATCCAGGCGATATATACAAGGCCTGGGATGTTTCGACTACCTTCGATTACATGCCCAGCCAGTACATCACCTGGAGGATCGAATACAACCACCGCGTGGCCAACGTACCTTACTTCTCGGGACCGGGTGGTGTTACACCTCCGGGCGGCAATACGGGGGCGCCAGGATCATTTGTTCCTGGCTGGGCGCCTGACCTCCGAAACAGCGAGAACCGCATTACCGGCGCCATTCTCGTCAAGTTCTAACTGCTGCCTCGACGAATCTATCAGCCAGCTATCTCCAAAAGATAGCTGGCACATTTTTGCGGTTCTCTGCCCAACGCCTTGGGTTACTCTG
The DNA here is from genome assembly GCA_964453815.1 of uncultured Acidobacteriaceae bacterium. Classification (GTDB taxonomy): domain Bacteria; phylum Acidobacteriota; class Terriglobia; order Terriglobales; family Acidobacteriaceae; genus Silvibacterium. The sequence goes on from CAYVSQ010000530.1 coordinate 1,646, forward strand.
AATTCGTCGAGCCATCCCATACATTAGGAAACTTTATGCAGATGCGTCGCAGCCTGCTTTTCCTGTTGCTTTGTCTTTCGGCGCGCAGCCTTCAAGCGGCTCCGGCTACCCCTCTTCCAATCAAGGTGGTCGTCGTTGCCATGTACGAAGCCGGCGAAGACAGCGGGGATACTCCGGGCGAGTATCAATTTTGGGTAGAGCGCGCCCATCTCGATCGGGTATTGCCCTTCGACGCTGGGTACCATCACCTGCGCATGAACGATCAGGGTGTCCTTGGCGTGCTCACCGGGGTCGGTACCGCGAAAGCCGCAGCAACCATTATGGCGCTCGGCCTCGACCCACGCTTCGACCTCACCCATGCCTACTGGCTCATTGCCGGCGTCGCGGGAGGCGACCCCGCCGATGTCTCGCTGGGCTCGGCGGTCTGGGCGCACTGGATTATCGACGGCGATATTGCCTACGAAATCGATGCGCGCGAAATTCCCTCAAACTGGCCGACCGGTTTCGTTCCCCTGCGCAAGTCCACGCCCTATGAACAGCCCGTGACGGCGCTGGACGGTCAGGTCTATGAGTTGAATGCTTCTCTTGTCGACTGGGCCTACAACCTTACGAAGAACACTCCTCTTTCCGATACGGAAACCATGCGCGAAAAACGCTCCCACTTTGAGCAGGCTGCCGCCCAGCGCCCACCGTTTGTGAGCGAAGGAGACGAACTTTCCGCCTCAACGTTCTGGCATGGCAAAAGGATGGATGAATGGGCGAACGCGTGGGTCGGTTATTACTCCGGCGATAAAGGCAACTTCGCCGTGTCCGGGATGGAGGACACCGGCACGCTGCAATCGCTCAGCTTTCTGGCTCATGCCGGCAAGGTGGACCTGCGCCGTGTGCTGGTTCTCCGCACCGTCAGCAACTATGATCAGCAGCCAGTCGGCCTGACCGCGACCGAAAGCCTCGCCGAGCAAAAGGTTGGCTAGTATGGAGCCTATCTGCCATCTCTTGAGGCCGCCTACGCCGTCGGCCGTCTCGTGGTCAACACCATCGTCGCGCACTGGGATCAGTACCGCGATCACTTGCCATCTGACAAGTAATCACGCGCGGCAAACGGCCACTCCCGTCTGCGATAGGCACGCTGCAGATACAGCGCGCTCCCCGTTGCCGCTACCACTGCTGCGTACAGCATTTCCCGCGATGCATCCGCGCGAGAGAACAAGATGAACAGAAACCCCGCCAGCGCCAGGAGCGGGGGCAGAGGATAGAGCCACATCCGGAACGGCCGTTGCATCTGAGGCCGGCGCAGGCGCAGCACTATCACTCCCACCTGCTGAAGCACATACTGCAGCAGAATCCGAATGGCCACTAACGCAGCGATCACCTGCGACAGATTGAAGAAGCAGAACACCGTCGCAACCGCGCCCAGCGCCAGCAATGAAACGTTTGGGAATTTGTACCGCGCATGCAGCTTCGAGAATGCGCGAAAGTAGTTTCCATCGACCGCGGCCGCATAGGGAGCACGCGAATACGCCAGCAGCAGCGAAAATACAGACGCAAATGCAGTCCACATCACCAGCAGCGCCAGCACTTTCGCCGCAGTGGCTCCAAAGGTTCGTTCCATCAGTACCGCAACCACTGCGAACTTTGCCGCTCCCGCATGCGTTAGCTCAGCCAGCGGAATCACGCCGGAGACGCTCACATTCATCGACAGATACAAAACGGCCACGATCGCAATCGACCAAAGCACTGCGCGAGGAATCGTCCGCCCTGGCTCGCGCACTTCCCCACCCAGAAAGCAAACCGTGTAGTAACCCCAGTAGTCGTAGGTGGCCAGCAGTGTTGCCGCGCCAAGTCCTTGAAAGAATCCAGCATTCAATGCGAACGCGTCGTGAGGCACGGCCAGCAGCGCGGGATGAAAATGCGTCGCGCCTGCGACAATCACTGCGCCAATCGTCAGCACCACGCCACCCGTCATCACCCATGCCATGCGGGCAATCGTGCCAACATTGCGATACAGCAGCGCCACGGCAAAAATGCACGTACCGGCTGCAACCAGGCTCACCACGCGCAGTTGACCATAAAAAACCGGAGCGTTCAGTACCGGCCACAGGTAAGCCGCATACTGCGCGAGCCCGATACATCCAGATGCAATAGACAACGGCGCCGTGAACCCCAGCTGCCAGATGTACACGAAGGAAATCATCCGTCCAGCGCCATGCCGCCCATAAATCTCCCGCAGAAAGGCATACGACCCGCCGGCCTCGGGCATGGCCGCGCC
>CAYVSQ010000531.1:0-5453 GCA_964453815.1 uncultured Acidobacteriaceae bacterium
GAGCATGCATTCTCCGACCTGTTCTTAGCGTTTCTGCTAAGCCGCAGCATGCGAACCCAGGCCGACCTTGTCGATCATCTGTTCAACTCCAGCGAAAAGCGTCTGGCGAGGATTCTTTTGTTGCTGGCGGAGTTTGGCAAGCCAGGTGAACCAGAAACATTGATTCCGCAGATCACGCAGGAAACCCTGGCGGAGATGATCGGCACAACCCGGTCCCGCGTCAGCTTCTTCATGAACCGCTTTCGCAAGCTCGGCTTTATTAGATACAACGGCCGCATTCAGGTTCATAAGTCGCTGCTCAACGTGGTTCTGCACGATTGAGTCAATGCGGATAGGCCGTCTGCCGCAAATTGCAGACAATGCTCGGAGCCCGGATCTGCGACAGTGACGACATCGAGCCGTGCTGAAGACTCGAGTTCACACTCTTGCAGAACGAGCAGGAGGGTCTTTGACAACGGGCGCGGCCTGGTTTCTGCCATTGCGGACTGACTCCGTCAATCGCGACTTTTGCATCTCCCTATTTACGTCAGAGATGATCTTCCGCGCGATCTCCAGCCGATTTTTCTTCTTCATCTTCATAAAAATTAATACAGACGGCGCGCAGAATCTGTTCTCGATGGCTCATAAGGTCGCTCCAACAGAAGATGGCCAATCAGGCATTTGCTGGACCAGGTCCCGAGACCGGCCCCATTTTCGTCACAACCAACACCTCCAGCAACGTGGCACTCTGGCGAACGCTTCCCGAGATGGTGATGAGGGCCTCTGAAACGAGAGGATGTTCGTCCGCCAGCAAGTCAAGACGATCACTCACATTGTGGAGTTGCTGAGCTTCGTGCAGAATCGCATTCGAAGGCATAGCACACCGGCTTTCCTGAGAACATAAGGAGGGTAGACTTCAGGTGGGCTGACTTAGTTCAGAAAGCCTGAAAGAGGGTTCGCGGGTCTGTCTTTAGAGTTGAACTTCCCTCATGCATACCGCTGCCGCGATAATACACCCTCTTTATGCGTTCATTCTGTGATCGCATGATCTAGCGGCGCCAACGAGAATATCCCCAACCCCCGCCACCGAGCAAAAACAGCACCAGGATAACAATCAATATGGTTTCCATCTTGTAACCTCACTTGTAAGAGGAAGCTGGGAACGGGCTTTGTAACGGTCGTATCACTTCTTCACTACGCATTGGATCTGAGGAGAAAAGATCGTCGTTGCGTGGATCGTTACATTTCCAGGCGCCGCTCTCATCGGAGCCGCGGGATATGCCTTCGCCCACTTTGTTATTCAGCCGTTTATCCGTTAAAGACCCGATACCGAAACGTTGAGCTTTTGCCAGATCCATTCTGGGTTGACGCTTCGATCACCACCCCCTGACAAAGTAATGGTGGCTGTTCATAATGACGACTACCTTCAGCACCGGGTAGATGAATTCGCGCATTCGTGGCTGATGGGCTCCGGGAATTCTGAACCAGCTGCAATGTTAGTCTTCGATCAAATCTGACCTGAGAAAGAGGAGGATTTGGGATGCGGGAGGAGCGGTTCAAGGCTACGGCGCCGGACCAGGCCTGGAGCACGGACTTCGTTGCGGATCAACTCCAGGACGGAACCCGGTTTCGTTCGTTGACGATCGTAGATGATCTCCTTCATCAAAAGTGACGCCTGTCCGCATCCGGAAGACACCTGGAAGCACATTCACCATTAGATCGATAGAGCGTGGGTTACGAGGCGTCAGCATCCAATCCAGTTCCGCCGCTGCGCCGTTCTCCAGGCCCCCTGACGTCAGAGTCACCCGCGTCCGCCGCTGCTTTCTCGATTTCAGAATTAATTTCGCCCCCGATGAAAATGGCTGCGCCCGTGAAATACAACCACAGCAGAAGCGCAGCCACTGGCTTCATTCCCGCATAGATCCTCTGGGAGGAACTGAAATACTCCTGAGAAATGCGAAGAAACAGTATGGAACCGACCCACCACACGACGGCTACGACCGCTCCCGGTGTACTCCACTGCCATCTGCGATCTTTTAAGTTCGGCCCAAAGCGATAAAGCGAAGTGAACGAAAGGAGGAGCAGTAGTAATATCACCAGCCACTGCATGATGTGCCAGGAAACGGGCGGAGCATGCACGCCAAGATGCCGATTGATGGCGACTCCTGCTCGGCTACCATAAAGCATTGCCACAAGCGACATCAGGCCCATAACTCCCAGCGATATCGTCAGCCCGAAGCCAATGGCCAAAATCCTCCACCACTGGCGCTCCTCTTTGACTCCATAGGCGTTGTTCAGGCCAGCCATCATGGCCCAGGTACCGTTAAAAATTGCCCAAGCTGCACTCGGGACCGCCCATAAAGCACCAGTTCCAACAGTAGCTCGGCCGTTCAGTTCACCAGCGGTCTTCGCGAGCAGGGCCGATGCTCCCGGAGGAACAATCTGCTGAATGTAGTCGAGAAGTGTGTTACGTAACTCAGATCCGGTGTTGGAGAGTGAATTCAATAAGACAAGCAGCAACAGGAGAGCTGGGAATATGCCCAAGAAATAATAGAATGCAAGCCGAGCTGCCTGTCCGAAAATTTCATGCTCCCAGCTCCTGCGAAGCGTTCGCTTTGCCAGCTCTCGCCAGGAAAGTCCTCGGAGGCTCCACAGCACGGCCATGGTTAACAGTTGAGCATGAAAATACCAATTCCCGCGATTGTCTTCTATTTCTCACAAAATAATGTAGAAATACTTATTTGTAATCGCTACTAACGTCGGAGGTCAGTCCAGGAACGCCTGTGACCTCTTGAATAGCGGTCGATGGTGCTCGCCAGACCTGCGGAGCTTCCAAAGCCAAAAAACCGACTCGCTCCCCATGCGCAACACCCGCAACTCGTAAGCTGCGAAAGCAGATGATGCCGGCGTACAGCAAGGGAGCGATGTCAACGTCGTCGAGTCCTGCGGGCAATGGAAAGGTGAAGTCTGCGCGCGCGAAGACATACTCGGCCTATCGCACAGATTTTCTATTCCGTGATGGCAGTAGCACCAATCTCCATTCGATGCCGCCCATCCAGGAGACACCGACCCGCGCTCCCAGCGGCGGCTCCGCGGTCGTGCCTTCGACTACCTCTCCTACGATTTGGTGGCCGGGAATGAGCCGTGGTTGAACCGGCGGCAGATCTCCGCAACAATGTGCAGGTCGGTACGATAGACCCCGCAGGCAACGACCCGAAGCAAAACGTGTGGAATGTCCTCGACTTGCAGGAAGGCGCCCGGCGATGTCTGCGCTGCGGTAAAGATGGCGGCTCGCACTTCGACTTATCCTCACGAAACTCATATCGGACGAACGACTTGGAGCGCGCAAACCTCCAGACGCTTCCAAACTTTCGCCACAGGTTATGTTACGTGCCAGCGTTGCTCGTTCTTCTTACCTGCCCAGGTTAAGGTTCGGCGAGCCAAGAGATGTTCGCACTCCTGCGGCAGGCTTCCTCTGAAGAGCCTGCGGGGAGAACGCATCTGGCGGCTGGACAATTGCGAAGTGAATCAGATTGGAACAATGCACGCAGCCGGTTTCCCGGATAGGAACGGGGTCGTCGCCGAGCACCTGTGGGAACGTCCTCAGGCACTCCGGGCATGTAACCATCACATACTCCTCCCCGGTTGGATCATGCCCGTTCTTCGGAATCCAGATGGGTGCCATTGTGCTCGAATGCAGGACAGACCAGCGCTCCTTATTAGCCATGTCTCTTACCATCTCCAACAGAGTGCTCGGACTAGTTCCTTTTTCGTAGAAAGCGTCAGCGACGATTCCGGGGGGAACTGAATTGCCTGAGAACGCTCCGCTCATCGCGATCACCTGGATTGCAGGAAACCGCCGCCGGACCACTGAGAGCAGTTCAAACCCTGACATGCCCGGCATGTTGAGGTCGGAGAGAAGGATGTCGGGCATCTCTTTCCGGATTTCGCCGAGCGCAGAAAAACCATCTTCGGCCGACCGGACACTATGTCCAGATGGGGTAAAGATCTGCGATAACGATGATCGAAGCGACACTTCGTCATCCACGATAAGGAGCTTTACTTTTGCAGTGGGCATCATATGCCTTCCTCCGGGCATCAGAGCAACGCCTGAAGCAAAAGTATCCTCTTCATGAATTTCGATTCTGTTCACTTTTGCTCGCGTCAGGCACGCCTGGCGGCCTTGACGGGAGTGAATTACGGCTTCAGCTTTTCGCCCTGGCACGCGGGATGCTGGCACTGGCATGTCAGTTCAGTGACACGTTTCGCGTCGGCGCAGGTCTCACTACAATATTTCTTCGCGCTTTGAGGCACACAGTTGCACGCGGGATGGGCGCATTTTGATGTTGCTGTCATGATTTCTCCTTTTTTGGCTGAACATGCTCGTCTCATATGAGATGAAGCTTTGCGTGCGGCAGCTGGACTTAAAACATCGAATATTTCGATAGTCCGTTCTGAAGCCTGGTCGCACACTTGCAACAGCATTGCACCAACTCAGGCAAACGATCTGTGCGGTTTTGCTCACCTCTCTTTGCCTCGCCCGGCCACACTCTATGTGGAGAGAGGACAAGTTCGGCTCCCGCTGCCGATCCGGAACACCCTTTGTACGGGGATTGGCCGTTCCCACCTTCCCCCAGCGGCTGAAGTTGCAGTTGCGCGACTCAACTTAACGCTTTGCTCGATGGCAACCTTCGGCAGCAGCTAATGACGGCGAATACGCTCAAGCTGTTTACTGCATTGCTCCTGGAAAACCTCCACATGATTCCCGGGAACTCACGCCTGAAGACTAAGCAGCTCGGGGGGCAAGGCGAGGTGCACGTTCAGCCAAACGGAGCAAACCAAGTGTATTGGTTGAGAAAATCTTGTCGCGATCTATAGCGTCAGTGATGGTGTCGTTTACAAGATCAATGTGCAACTTTGGACTCATTGGAACCGGTCCGAAATCGGTTCCGAACAGTACGCGGTCAACGCCGCACATTTCGATCATAGCCTTGAGGCCGATCGCGCTTGGACCCATGGTATCCACATAAATATTCGACTTGAAATACTCCGAAGGTTTACGAATGTTCTTGTCCACCTTGTGGATCGGGGGGGAGTGGATGCCCTCGTAGTTCAAGTCCCAGTTCCAGTCGAGTCTGCAAACCACGGGGGCGAGGGCTCCTCCCATGTGAACAAAGAGAACCTTGAGGTTTGGGTATTTATCGAAGACGCCGCTATAGATCATGCGAGCTGCCGTCAGCGCCGTATCAAATGGGCGGCCTACGGCTTCGATCAGCCGGTACTGCTGCATTGAAGCAGCACCTATTGATACTAGGGGCGGATGAATATGAACGAGTACATCCTTGTCCTGCGCGTACTCCCACAGCCACTCGGCCTTGGGCGAGTCGAGAAAGATCTGATCTGGACCGGCTCCGTAGCTGGTCGAAATACTGATGGCGCATGCTTCCTTGTTGGAAATGAGCGGATCAATCACA
>CAYVSQ010000532.1:0-4130 GCA_964453815.1 uncultured Acidobacteriaceae bacterium
TGATCCCCCTCTGTGCATTGCCGACTGGCTTCTTCATCCTCTGTAAAGTAGTATTTCCTTTCCAAGGCGCGGTACCCAAGTGGTAAGGGAGAGGTCTGCAAAACCTTTATGCGTCGGTTCGATCCCGACCCGCGCCTCCAAGCTATTTAGCAGCAAATGACTTAGGTTGAGTATCGAGGCTCAAGAGTTCTGCTGTTCTTGCTTCGAGGCGGATCAAAAGTGGACCGTCAAATCCAATTATTTCGATATCCTCTCATCGGGCACGACCTTGCGTCGATCCCATTACAAAACCGGCAACAGGAATCCCTGTGGGTCGGGAATACGCACTCACTTCCTTCCCGGCTCGCGCGCGTGTTTGGGTTGACGGATTGGACGTTGCTCGCCGGGACGGTAATTGGGGCGATGTCCTCGGCCCAGAAATGCACAAAGAGTTAACATCTTCCACAGACCAACGGCTTGTACTCTTCCCAGACGGGGGCAATCCGGGGCAAACCAATGAATCTTTGGAATGGAGCGGGAGACGGGGATCGAACCCGCAACCAACGGCTTGGGAAGCCGCTACTCTACCATTGAGCTACTCCCGCATGGCGAGCCTCGTATTGTCAGAGTAAACGTCATAGCCAAAGAAGAGCAAGATCTCCGGGTAATTAATGCGGCGACATCGAGCCGTGAACTCCGTCATCCCCGTTAATGTGCCAGCAGTTGTGAGATTCGCGTGCGATAGCCTCGGCTCATAGGTACCTTTTGCCCATCCTGCATCAGCACGAAAGACTCGCCCTCCTGTGAATCCGTTCTGATCTCCTTCACGTGCTGTAGGTTGACGATCGCTGAGCGGTGGACCCGGATGAAACAGTTTGGGTCGAGCCTGGTTTCGAAGTGAGCCATAGTCTCGCGTAACAGATGATTCTCCCGATCGGCGCAAATACGGACATAGTTCTCCTCGGCACCTATCCACCGGATATCCGTCATGGGGAGAAACAGGATCCGTCCCTTGGATTTGAATACGAGGCGCGTTGCGTAGGAAGTTCCTTCTGTATACGGCTTCTTCCCTGCCCCATTCTCATGCGCGACGGAGAGCTGATCCTGGGCCCTCTGAAAAGCCTGCTTTAGCCGTTCGCGCGTGAACGGCTTTAACAGGTAGTCAATGGCATTTATTTCGAAGGCCCGAATGGCGTACTTATCGTAGGCCGTAGTGAAAATGATCTTCGGAAGATGGGTATGCCCATTCGCCGCGAGCGCTGAAACAATGTCGAATCCATCCATGTCCGGCATCTGTATATCGAGCAGGAGTAGATCGGGATCTGTGAACTGCACCAGATCGATCGTCTCCAGTGCATTTGCACCTTCTCCAACAATCTCGATGTTGCTGTCCCCTTGAAGCAGCTGCCGAAGCTTCTGCCTCGCCAATACCTCATCATCCGCTATGACCGTCTTGATTTTCATGGGAGTAGACCAGCGTGCTGGCGGTTAGACGCGGCAAGAAGCCAAGGGGCAGCAATAAAATTGCTTGGACCTCGCCGTCTGGAAATTCCTTCAGGGTGAACCGCTGATCATCGCCATAGTGCAATTCGAGTCGAGCCTTGACGTTCGCGATCCCCACCCCACGCCCTTCATGCTTAGATGCGGCCGTCGCAACGAGACCACGGCCTGAGTTCCTGACGCATATCCTCAACTGACCTTCGTGGTTCTGGGCTTCTATCCCCAGAAACGATTCACCGGTGGACACGGCCACGCCGTGGACGTATGCGTTTTCCATGAGCGGCTGCAGTATCATCGTTGGTACCATTGCATCCAGAACTTCAGGCTCAATAGCCACGTAACTGTGAACCTTTCCAGTGAAGCGCATTTGCTGGATGGACATGTATATCTGAACGAACTCAATCTCGTCGGTCAGCGGAATGAGTTTTGCGTCGCCTCTGTCCAGAGTCATACGCAGCATGCTGCACATTTGTTCGAGCATGCGGTCCGCGGCCTCAACGTCCGAATGCATGAGGCTTGAAATGCTGTTCATCGTGTTGAAAAGAAAGTGTGGATTCAGCTGCATACGCAGGGCGCGCAGCTGCGCATTAATTAATTCAGATTCCAGCCGGATTGCCGTGTTTTCCTTCTCGCGCAGCTTTTGGTAATAGCCAATGCCGCGGAACAAGAAGAAGACAACCCAAAAGGTAAGGAGATTATTGACCAGCTCGGTATCGACAAAATGGCCCAGCCGGTGCAGGTAGCTCCAGGAACGATTTCCGATGCGAATGTTCCATGTGCTTGCGACCCAGATGGCTTCTTCCAGAACACTGACGAGGATGCTCAGTGGCACTACATAGATAAAAATGGACTTGATCGTGGCACGTTGAATCCAGTCACCCAGCTTCCACCAGATGATCCAGCAGATGATACCCCAAAGCAGAAACTGAATCGCCCATAATAGGTAGACTTTGCCAAATGGAACGTTGTAGTTCCAGCTGCGTTCAAGCACCCATTCCTGGAGCGCAAAAAGAGCGGCTAACACTAACCATCCCGAAAGAAAGATGACGGGATGCATGAATGCAGGGCGTTGCGGCTTAGGTTTTAGATCTATGGTACTCAGTGAATACTTGCTCCCTTTGGCGAATTGATCTGCGCTAGCTCCGTAGCATACACCTCGTCCATAGGGAAGAGCGCAGATCCAGCGCCTCTGAGAACAAAGACGTCTTTGTGAGGATTAGCCGCCATCCACTGCACTGCCGATTCTTCCGACTGCTTCTGCTGCTCATTGGAAAGGGCAGATTTGGCCGCTGCAATATCCGCACGGAGATTGGCTTGAGCCTCGTCTCCGCCCTGTTTTCCTGCGATTGTGAACCACCCGTATGCGGAGGAGATATCCTTCGGCACTCCTTTGCCGTCGCGGTACAAAATGCCAAGTACAACCGAGGAACGCCACGATCCTCCAGCTGCCGCGGCATTCAGCAGAGCAGTAGCTTCTCCTGAGTTCTGAGGCAGTTCAGGATGGTTCACAAACAGGAGCCCCAGGGAGTGTTTTGCGGGGATATACCCGGCATCGGCAGATTGTCGCAGATTGATCACCGCCCGATTCAGGTCATGCTTGTGCCCCTCGACGAGGGAATATAGCGTACCCATCGCATACTGTCCTTCGGGGCTATGATGCTTGGCCGCTTTCTCGAACCAATGTTCCGCTGCGACAGGATTCCGTTCCACACCAATTCCAAGGATGTACACAAGGCCGAGATAAGCTTCACCGCGCGGGTCGTCGCGCTTTGCGAGTTCATTCAAGAGATCGAGGCCCAATTGTGTATCCCTCGGCACGCCGGTACCTTTTAGGTATAACACCGCAAGATCGAGTTTGCCCGTGCTGGAGCCGGAGACGGAAGCTCTCTGGAACCACCTGACTGCCTCCTCAGCATCTGGTTTCACGCCGATTCCGGCAAGATAGAAATACCCAAGCTCAACCTGCGCGCCGGGATCGCCCTGCTCGGCAGCCTTTCGATACCAATAAGCTGCCTGGGATAAGTCGCGACTAACACCGCGCCCTGCGAGATAGTCACTGGCAAGCTTGAGCTCTTCAGGCAGGTGGCCCGCAGAAGCCCTTGTGTGAACGTCCTCAGTTGTAATATCCGGACTCGTATCGCTTGTGAATCGGGCGGCTGACCCAGACGGAGCCTGGCACAATATCGCAGAATCAGCGAATGAAAAAATGAGCCCAGTCAGAATAAGAGCGCTTCGCGCGTGCAATCTCCGGATCATCGCGGCCTCCTTGATGTGCTGTCATAGACAGTCATCTGGAGGTATAGTCACCCACTGAAATGCTGAATCAACCGAGGTTCGCCCCAACAAGAGCAGTGGTCATTGACCTGTCTTCACTTCTCGTCCCGATAGTTATGGACCTCATCACAAAGTTTGCAAATTTAGATTTTGACTTATACCAAAAGTTACGGGCGTCATCGGGGATGCGCGGGATCACATTATTGACCATTCTTCCACTTAGCCCGTTTGCCCAGAACTTTGTCACTCGAATCGTACAATCCGTCACGCTTTCTGAAACCCGTATTAGAGCGGCCTCACATATTCAGAATTCTGGAGATATTTCGCCTGTTTCTCTCTAGAAGAAATCGTGCGCGAAACGAGCCCGTGCCATTCAA
>CAYVSQ010000533.1:0-3937 GCA_964453815.1 uncultured Acidobacteriaceae bacterium
CGCTCGATCGTCTCGTTGTATGTCGTATGTAAGCGAAATGGCCAGCGATTCTCCACGAGATGTCTAATGACGGCTTTTAGTTCGCTTTCCATCACGGGAATCATGTCGGGCCGCGGGACAAGAAAGTCCTCGAAATCTGCGGCGGAAAAAACCAGCATTTCGCCTGCGCCGTTGACACGGTAGAGGTCATCGCCGTCGCCGGGTTTCGTGATCTTCGTCCAATTCTGGAAATCCGACAGCTCCTGCTTTGGCTTCTGTGTAAACAGGTTGTAGGCCAGGCGGATGGAAAGCTCCCCACTGCGATGGAGTTCGCTTACAACGCCGTAGTCGTCGGGATAATTCTGAAAGCCGCCGCCCGCATCAATGGCGCTGGTGATGCCAAAGCGGTTTAGCTCGCGAAAGAACAACCGCGAAGAGTTGAGCTGATCCTCATGTGGAAGTTTCGGACCCTTCGCGAGGGTGGAGTAGAGAATATTTGCATTCGGCTTCGCGATGAGAAGACCTGTTGGATTCCCATGCCGGTCCCGCTGAACTTCGCCGGCAGGAAAATCTGGGGCATTTTTCCCGTAGCCCACAGCACGCAAAGCTGCCCCATTCAACAAAGCACGATCGTACAGGTGCAGAACGAAAACAGGGGTGTCCGGCGCTGCCTCGTTGATTTCGTCCAGTGTTGGCATGCGCCGTTCGACGAACTGGAACTCCGTCCAGCCACCAATCACGCGCACCCACTGCGGCGCTGGCGTCCGCTCCGCCTGGTCTTTCAGCATGCGCAGAGCGTCTGCCAGAGAAGGCACGCCGTCCCAGCGCAGCTCCATGTTGTAATTAAGGCCGCCCCGGATGGGATGCATGTGCGAATCGTTCAGGCCGGGGATAACGGTCCTGCCACGGAGGTCGACAACCTCCGTGGCATCAGTACGCTTCCCCAGCAATTCAGCAGACGGTCCAGTTGAAGTGATTCTGCCGTCCGACACCGCCAAGGCCTCGACAAAGTACGGCGTCGAGTTCGTGGCAATCCTGCCATTGTGATAGATCGTTGTCTTTGGCATAACAGCCCCCTCTTGTGAGCAGCGATGATTGATTGTCTTAAACGAGAACGGGCTTCTACTTGACCGCCAGTTCCGCGTTGACCGGCACCTCCCAATACGAGAACGTCGACGGATCTGAACCATGCACCATCGTGTAGGCGTACTCCACACCCATTCCGTAGGCACCTGCGTGGTTCTTCACGATGTCCATAACTGCCGGATACGTTTCGGTCCAGGCCCAATCCCGTTGCCACTCCAACATGACTTGTATCCAGGTGACCGGCTTCGCTCCCGCCTGCTCGACACGACGCATCGCCGCTTCATGAATGCGCAGGTCGAGGTCGCCGCAAAGGTCCTCAACCACATAAACTTCGTAGCCGTCTGCGATGGCTTGTACGGAGGGAAACGCCACGCACACTTCTGTCCACAAGCCCGCCAGCACGATCTTCTTGCGGCCGGTTGCCTTGACTGCAGCCACGAAATTGGGATCGTCCCATGAATTCATGCTGGTACGTTCAATGGGTGTCTGTTCAGGAAACTGTGCTTTAAGCTGAGGCCATATATTGCCACTGAATTGCTTGGTCTCAACGGTGCTCAGAATCGTGGGAACGGCGAAGAGCCTGGCGGCCTTCGAGAATCCGACGACGTTGTTGATCAGCGTCTGCCTGTCGATGCTAGTCACACCGAAAAGCATCTGCGGTTGGTGGTCAATCAGGGTGACGACACAATTGTCCGGAGTGAGCAATCCCTTTTCGCTGCGCTTAGAAAAGCCATTGTCTGAAGCCATCACTACTCCTTTTCTTATGGCGCGACGGATTCGTCCAGCCGTGCCTTGGTATCAAGCCACGGAGCAAATCAGGTGCCATTCCCAGGAAGTACTGTGTCTGTGGTGATAAGCTCACGCGGAGGAGCGGCTTACTGTACTAGGCAGGCAACTAACTTGCACACTGTCGACGGAATCGAGTGCTTAAGGCAAATACAATTGCTTGCCGGCTAGCACCTCCCGAGCCTCAGAGAGTCGTGGCTATGAACTCGAAGTGGGCGCCATCGGCGGAAATCAAGCGAGCATTCGAAGCCGATTCCACAGTGCAGAGGTTAAGGTGGAAGCTCGATTGTCGGTTGAGCTGACGAATCTTCGAACAGGAGCCGTCGTTTGAGCCGGCGATGTATACGTACACGCCGACTGCTTCGATTTGGAGCTTCTCGGGCGGGCCATTCGACGGAACCCAGACGGGACTAAAGGCCTGTCGCTTTCTATTCCATATTTATGTAATAACTTAGTGCGAATTCGGGAGTGCCGTCGTGTCACTATAATGCTTAACATTGAAGAGCCTTCAATCCGTTCAGGCGCAGTCAACGTGGCTCAGTTTGGAATTGTGGTGTAAGTCAGATGGAAGAAATGAGCGCGTGCCTTTGCCCAAGGAGGTCTAAATGAAAGCAACGAATGAGATCGTGTATATCGTCGACGATGAACCGACCGTTGGAGAGGCCTTGTCCTCGCTTGTACGAGCCAGTGGCAAAGGCGTCCGGATGTTCACGTCAGGACAACAATTCCTTGAGTTTCGCCGTGAGGATTCCTGCGCTTGCTTGATCCTGGATCTCAAAATGCCTGGATTGAATGGACTAGAAGTCCAAAACCTGATTTCTGCGAAAGCGTTGATTCCTGTAATCTTCCTCACCGGGCGGGGCGACATCCCGTCAACCGTGCATGCGATGAAAGGAGGGGCAGTTGATTTTCTTACCAAGCCCGTTGATGAAACTGCTCTCCTGGCTTCGATCGAACGGGCCTTACAGCAAGACCAAGTGAATCGCGAGCAAGCGCTCGAACATTCTAAGTTGGTTGCTAGATATGAATCATTGACACCTCGAGAACGAGAGGTGCTGCCACTCTTGGTCAGCGGCCTTTTGAATAAACAAGCAGCATACGAGTTGGGCATCACCGAGTACACCGTTCAGATTCATCGCGGACACATTATGCGAAAAATGGAAGCAGACTCTTTCGCCACATTAGTCAAGCTCGCCGCCAAGCTCAAGCTTGGACCGGCAGGAGCGCTTAATAAGAATCTGTGAGTGGGGTTTTTCGTAGACTCCATAGGGTATTGGAGAAGGCTGGGGTAGTATGCGCTTGCAGGCTCGCACGATCGCGGTGATAGATGATGACCCCCGAGTTCTCGAAGCGCTCGTCAATCTTCTTGCGTCGTTTGGATATAAGGCGGAAAGCTATCTCTCCGCCGAGCAGTTTCTGGGGTCGGGCGGACTCTCACGCAGCAGCTGTATTATCACCGATATCGAGATGCAGAAGATGAGCGGCCTTGGCCTCCTCCAATATGTGACGAGCAGCAACAACACAGTTCCCATTGTCATTATCACGGGAAAGCCGTCTGAGAATTCGGAGGCTTTTTATCTGGATAGGGGTGCGATTGGCTTCTTCAAAAAGCCGGTAGATAGTGATGCGCTTATGGACCTGATTGGCTCAGTATGTAGATAATGCACAGCTGGCCGCGAATTGACGGGATTAAGGTTTGCTCCACTACACACTTGCGTGACTGTCGCAGCTCTGACCGGCAGACTCGACCAAGGACAAGGAGCTACATTCGGGTGAGGCCTTTGCGGCAGGATGTAGCACATGCACATGCATGCCCAAGACCTCCCCATGCGCGGCGCAAGTGCCCGGGCCGATCTTATTCCCTGGAACAGGAGCGTTGACGAGTTTCTCTGAATACATCAGATCTTACGGCTTGCATCAAGACTATGGAAAACACACTCTAGGTAACAAGGGGTCTTGGCTCCATTGCCTCGGTCGGCAAGGTGAAGTGAAAGGTTGCACCTCGTCCATCGTTAGCAGTCGCCCACAAACGGCCACCATGCGATTCCACGATTGAACGGCTGATCGCCAGCCCCATGCCGCTGCC
>CAYVSQ010000534.1:0-8295 GCA_964453815.1 uncultured Acidobacteriaceae bacterium
CTGCGCATGCTGCCACTATTGCGGACAGGATTGCGCTTGCTGCTGATTCCCCACAGGTCACAGGCTGGTTTCGGCAACCCCGAGAATGTGGCCGGTCCCCCGCTCCTGCGCGAAGACCACGAGCCGCATCTTTTTCTGCGAACGATCGGGTAGCGCAATCCGGATGGGCTTATTAAATCCATCATTGAGCGAGCCGAGCCTCATAATCATGCGTAGGACGGCTACGTGCTCAATGTGCCGCCCGGAGTTTTCTCCGCGCAACACACTCGATTCGTCGTGGTCATCGGCAAGCACGGCGTAGAGGTCGGTTCGTGGATTTGCCGCAGATGTCAAATTGGCTGTGACGGCTTTGCCGCTCGTCACCGCATTTACAATTGTGATCTCTATTTTGGGCCGTTGGGCAGCTTCTGCGACTGCGGCGATGAGTCCTCGCTGGTCGCTGCCGTTGATGCCACGGCTTCCATCAATCACGGCTTCGGGCGTATAGGGGCTGTCCTGGGAGAACCGCGATGCATAGCTATTCTGCCGTGCAGTGACCTCCGGCAACGAGAACGGATCGCGCCAGCCCTCGTGATCCCAGTAGTCAACGTGCTCACTTAGCACGATTACCTGCGCGCCGGGAATATTCTGCTCGCGATCGAGAGATTGGAGCAGAGTGTCGGCGGGGGGACAGCTGGAACATCCTTCCGAGGTGAATAACTCGACGAGCACCGGTTTTCTCACTCCCGGATCGCCGGATGCCTGCACCGTGTCCGCCAATCTCAATCCGACGAGGGTGGCCGCGATACACGCTGCTAATACAATCGTGCTGGCGGTCAAGCTTCTGTTCCGTAGAAGGGCCGCGATTTCTTCCCGGTTATCCATTACGTTTGTTGGACTCGCGGTCGAGGGCAAAAGTTACAGCGATGAGCCAAGGTCCCGATTGTCAGTCCCGGAAACATGAATGGTCTCTAATTCAGTCTTGACGGGCGTGCCGTTGGCGTGGGAGCTTCATTGGCGCACCATACAGGAGGCTCCATGCTGACAATTCTGTGGTGGATCATCGTCGGCCTGATTGCAGGCTGGCTTACCGGCAAGATCATGGGCGGAGGCGGTTACGGCGTGGTAATGGATATTGTCGTCGGCATCGTCGGAGCCGTGATTGGCGGCTTCATCATGCGCGCTCTCGGCTTCGCTGGATCGGGCGGCATGATTTATACGATCCTCGTCGCGTTGCTTGGCGCCATCATACTCACACTGCTCATACGACTTATTACAAAAGGCCGAGCAACGTAAATGCATGGGTTCGGCGATGACGAAATCTATCCGCGCCACTTTTGACTCAAGGGGAAGACCAGCTCGGCCACAGAGGCGACAGCGTTGCCGTCCACCGTCGCGGGGTGGAACTTCCAGCTTTTCACCGTGTCCAGAATGGTCTGATCGAGGCTGTTGCCCAGCCCGTGAACCAGCTTTTCGTCGAGCACCTCGCCCACCGCGCTGACGTTCACATCGATGACGACGTTCTCATTGGTCGTAGGCAGGAGAGATCGGTCGGCAATATGTGGCGAAGGCGAATAGACGGGAAACGCCGGACTGATGTCCCGGGAGCCCTCGCCGCTTCCGTTCGCCTCCGAGTGCGACGTCGAACTGCCTGCGGGGCTGGCGGCAGGGGCTTCGGTGGCATCCTGGGCTTCCGTGTCGAGCTTTTTCTCCTGCGGCGCCTTCACCAGACTGTTACGCGGGGTCAACTTTGCCGGAACTACCCTCTCTGCGCCCTTCTGGTGCGATTTGGCAACTCCAGTCCCCACCGAGTTTGCCCAGTAGAGGATGGTCGAGTGATTACCGCTGCCCATTTTAAGCGGGCGGACACGCCAGGCATGGCGTCCGGCGACTATAAGCAGCACGAGAAGAACGCTATGTGCCGCGATCGACGTCCAGCGTCCAAAAATGGAAGTAGCTCTGCCGTGACCGTTTGGGGTTTCTGTCAGCACTCAAAGTGACTCCTGATTACTAGTGTGCACCAGGATGGGGCTGTCTGGAAACGAATCGTTCGCCGCCTAGATTGCGCGCAGCAAGCGTCCAGGAAGGAATATGATCGCGGCGACCAGATCCAATGCGCCATGAACAGCGATACCCACCAGCCTGAATGGCAACAAAAGCAGCCATATGATCGGATACGCGATAAGCGCCAGCAACGCCAGCGGCCAGCAGAGAAACAGAAGAACGCACCACAGCAGAAATTTGATCATCTTCGCGAAAACCTACTTAAGTCTAGCTACGGTAGAATGGCTGGCAAAGTTCCGCGGGTCGATCTAGAAGCCCATGATGTTATAGCCCGAATCGACGTAGATTACTTCGCCGGTTACTCCGGTGGAGAGGCCTGAAGCAAGGAAAACAGCGGTGTTGCCGACTTCCGCCGTGTCGGTATTGCGGTGCAGCGGCGAACGGTCGACGTGAGCCTTCAGCATGTCGCCCAGGTTGCCCACCCCGCGCGCGGCCAGCGTCTTGATAGGTCCGGCGGAGATGGCATTGACGCGGATATTCTGCCGGCCGAGATCGGCGGCGAGATAGCGAACCGTAGCTTCGAGGGCGGCTTTGGCCACGCCCATTACGTTGTAATGCGGAACGACCTTTTCCGCTCCTAAATAGGTCAGCGTGATGATGCTGCCGCCATCAGTCATGAGTGGGGCGGCGCCACGGCTAAGCGCGATCAAAGAGTACACGCTGACGTCGTGTGCGAGGCGAAAGCCGTCGCGCGTCGTCTGGACAAAGTCGTTTTTCATATCTTCTGCGGCCGCAAAGGCAATCGAGTGGACGAGCACATCGAGCTTGCCGTAGCGCTCCTTGAGCTGAGCGAAGACCTGATGAATTTCCTCGTCGCTCGAGACATCGCACTGAAAGGCTTCGGCGCCTGGGAGGTCGGCGATCAGGTCCTGGGCTTCGGCCTTCATGCGCTCGTTCTGGTAGCTGATGGCGAGCCGGGCTCCGGCTTGCTGGAGTTTCTGGGCGATGCCCCAGGCGATGCTGCGTTTGTTGGCCAGTCCGAAAACAGCGGCGACGCGACCCTCAAGATTGAGCATGGAACAGGTTCCTCCAAAGGAAGAGGATACCAGCGTCGGAGGGGTCGTCGTCGACGTATGGCGGCAGGCTTACCCTGTTGGAACTGGTTGACTCCGGCCCGCTTGTTGCTTAATGTGGCTTCGTTCGCGATTTCGTGAAACCTGAGCAAGCTGTTCCCCTGCCGGTCTATGCCATGGTTGGGAATTTCACGTCGTTTGAAAACTCTAAGTGATGGCGGGGTGACGAAAATCAGGGACCAGACAAGGGCAGCTTTGCCGGGCCAGATGCACTCGCTGGGCGTGCTGTGCGGGATTGCAGCCGGTGCATGGCTGGGTGCTGCAGAGGCTCCAACCAAGCTGGTTACGGCAGGCCTCTCTCCGTACACAATTTCGCTCTGCATGGTGGCTGGCGTCTTTGTCGCCAGGTGGACGTTTCCCACACTGCTGCGCGGCACGGGCTATGTTTTCGAAGACCTGCTCGGCAAACCGCATCTTATTGTCTGGGCGATTCTGGCTGGCGCGCTCTGGGCTGTCGCAAATACGCTGACGGTCTTCGCCATTCGCGACGTCGGGCTCTCGATCGCCTTTCCTTTGTGGAATACGAACTCCTTGATTGGCATCCTCTGGGGCGTCTTGCTTTTCAAGGAACTGAGAGGGGCATCGGCGAAAAACTGGGGAAAGGTGATCCTAGGCTCGGTCGCGATTGTGGTTGCCGCAACCATGCTTGGCATCAGTACGATCCAGTCGGCGAGCTTGAACTCAAAACATGCCGTGGCTGGCGTTCTCGCCGCACTTGGAGCCTGCCTGATGTGGGGCACGATGTATGTGCCTTACCGCAAGGCATACCTGAGCGGCATGAATCCCTTGTCCTTTGTCACCGCATTCACGGTCGGCGAATTGGGAACGGTGTTCACGCTCGCCACCGCACTTACTGGCGGTCTTCATTCGGTAGCGGCGCAAATCTTCCTGGCGCGCCATTTTGTTTTCTGGCTATTTCTTGGCGGGTTCTGCTGGGTTATCGGCGATCTGTTTCAGCAATACGCCACCAAGTACATTGGGATTGGCCGCGGCATTCCGCTTTCGAACACAAACCAGCTATGGGGACTCGCCTGGGGCGTACTGGTCTTCGGCGAGCTGGCTGGAGTGGACCACTCACATCGAGTCATCGTAATTGCGGGGTCGATCATCATGATTCTCGGAGCTCTCGCGATCAGCACCGCAGTGGCATCGTCGGAGGAGCACAAGTCAACGAACGAGGCGCTCTTACGCGAGTGCAATCGCTACAAGCTGGACTATTATCGGGCCCTTATGGCGCAGGCGGGCATTGAGGATGAAAAGCAGGCAAGCAGCAAAAAGCGTTGGTGGGATTATCTGATCGTTGCCCTGGCTATGGGCCTGTTTGTCTGGTTCGCCTGGGGAGCAACACTGCCTCCGCTGGCGATGAATATGAAATGGGTCGCGGGGTTATGTCTGGCTCTCGGAATCCTGCTGTTCGGAGGCGGATGGGCCTTGTGGAAGCGGACGAAATTCTTCTAGGCAAAACCATGAGCCGGCGTTACCACGCGATCTTACCGGGAAAGAATTCTGCGAAGAGATCGTCGTAGTAAGGTTTGATGGCTGCAATGTCCGGCTTCGCCAGTCCCTTGGAGTAAAGATCATAGGGATTGAACTTCAGCACCCAGTTCGCGAACATCTCTTTGTCATGCGCTGACATCAGGTGGGTGTAAGCTCCGTGCTGGTGCGCTGCATAGAAAGAATGGTAGCGCAGCATGTAGAGAGCCTCTTCAGGCAGATAAGGCTTCATCGCATGTGCGATATAGGCATCGTGTCCCCACGACATGTGCACATTGTCGAGGCCGCAGTTTGGTTCATAGATGCCATAGAGGGTCTGATACTCGGGAACATTCATATCGGGATTATTGGCAAAGTACTCTGGGAAAACGACCTTATCGGAATAGGCGCAGCCGACAGGAAAGGTATCTCCGACAACTGCCCATTGCGGCTCTCCATAGAGGCATAGAACCTTTCCCAGGTCATGCGCGAAAGCTGCCGCGATCATCCATCGCGGGTGTCCATCCCTGCGAACCGCCTCGGAAGTCTGGAGAAGGTGCTCAATCTGCGTGAGGTCCGTATCGGGATCGCTGTCATCGACAAGCGTGTTCAGGAATTCTGCGGCTTCCCAGATAGTTTTTTCGCCCATTTGCAGAGGGAAGTATTCCGTCTCCTTGCGGAGAACGAAGTCAAGAGTCTGCTTCTCGTGGTTGATCTTGTAGAACTCGGCGACAGTCGGCACAACCTTCGCATCGTAATTGCGAAATTCCGACTCGCTCTTACCCTCTTTGTAGCGTCCACTCACAAAGTCGTCCCACTGTTCTTCAATGTGAGCTGCCTGCGTGATCTCAGCCGGGCTGAGAGTGGTGTTCATGGTGTGACCTCCGCGGAGAGAAGGCTTTCCTCAAGCTCAGCCTATATCGGTAACCTAAACCCGGGTCGAAGTTTTGACAAATTCATTCTAGGACGATTGATCAACGGTTGTGTTAACAGCTGTGAAAAGCAAAGCTCATGTTTCCTGTTCCCATACGCCGACCTCGGGGTAGAGTGGTATCTGCCCGGCACGGCGTGACTGGATCGAACCGGTCAGTCGTGGGCGGTCGGAGGTGGTTGTGCTTAAGGCAATTCTGACGGACACACAGTTTTGGATTCCGGTTGTTGTCTTAGTACTCGGAATAGCGCTGCTAGCCTATCTACGCTGATATGTATTTGCGCGGATTTATCGTCGATCACCATGGTCACTTTGGGAAGAAGTATGTGCTTGTTTACGCTCGCTTTGCTCGCTACTCTTGACTCGAGAGATAAATGACTGCAGAGGATATTCAACCGGAGATGAGCCGCCTTCCTCCGATCCGGTGGCTGGCGGGGATCGGAGCAATTCTCTGCCTGCTGTCGTATTGCTCTTTGTTGCTAAGTGCGCGCTCAGGCGGCATTTCCGTTGTATGGCCTTCGAATGGTCTTTTGCTGGGGGTGCTGCTGGTTACACCTCGACGGCAATGGCTGGCCTATTTTGCGGTGGCGTTTGCGGTGGATCTGGGGATTAACCTGAGCCTGTCGAACCCTGGCCTGATCTCCATCTATCTGGCTGGCTGCAACATGATCGAGGTCCTGGTGGCAGCGCTCCTTTTATACAGGACGATTGCACCTGATCCGGATTTGACCCAACGGCGGCAATTACGGAGCTTCCTGACGTACGGAGTGATTGTGGCGCCGGTGACCGCGGCTTTTCTTGCGTCGTTTGCGCTTCAGAGATTTCATTCTTTGGCGGTGGCGCATATTTTCATTCCGTGGCTTACCGCCGATGCGCTTGGCATCGCGACGGTAACGCCCCTTTGCCTTTCCTTCAGCAAGGGAGAACGCTTCTCAAGGGATTCGCTGCTGAGGTTTCTGGGGCCTTTCGCGCTGCTTTGTGCAGTCACTGTTTATGTTTTCTGGCAATCAGATTTTCCATTTTTATTCCTGATTCTTCCGTGCCTGACAATGCTGGGCCTTCGCGCGGGGCTTGCGGGTTCGGCGTTGGGACTGCTGGTGGTTTCGGTGATCGGCGGGTTTCTCACCACGGGCGGTCGCGGTCCGCTGGTGCTGATGCATACAAACTCGCAGGAAGCGCACATTCTGATCTTTCAGCTATTTATCGCGGTTTCGATGCTGATGCTCTACCTGCTCGAGCTCGCAATGGCGGAGAGCAGGCGGCTGCAGCAGAATTTGCAATCCAGCGAGGCGTATTTTCGGCTGCTGGCCGAGACCTCGCGTGACATTATTGTGCTGACCGACCTTGATGGCGAGCGGCGATATGTGTCTCCGGCAGCAGCTGAACTTCTCGGCTGGAAGCCGGAGGAGTTACTGGGCGGTACCTACCGTGAGATCGTTCACCCGGAGGATCTGGGTCAGTGGACCGCACTATTAGAGGATTGCCGATCAGGAAGGACGGGAACGAGCCTCCCGTACCGATGTAGGAAGAAAGACGGTAGTTATCTGTGGATGGAGTCGAATCTGCGCCTCTATCACGATCCGGTAACGGGGAAGCCGTTTGGCTTTGTTAACGTCGTTCGGGACATCTCCCGCCGCAAGGAAGCGGAGGAAGACCTGAAAAAGGCATTCCGGCTGGTCGAGAGCCTTGCCAGCATAGACGGGCTTACTGAAGTTGCCAACCGCCGCCGCCTGGATCAGGTTCTGGAGCAGGAGTGGCGGCTCGCTATGCGGAACCGTTTTGACATCTCGCTGCTACTGATCGATGTAGACCATTTCAAATCGTACAACGACGTTAACGGTCATCTGCGGGGCGACGATTGCCTCCGCCAGATTGCCAAAGTGATTTTGGAAATTGTTTGCCGTCCCGCAGATCTCGTGGCTCGTTATGGAGGCGAAGAGTTCGCGGTGGTTCTGCCAAATACGCCTGCGTCCGGGGCCAGACAGATCGCGGAGTGGATCCGGAGCGCCGTGCACGGGTTAGGCATCTCCCATGAAGGCCACCCGCACGGAGTGGTAACGGTGAGCATCGGATGCGCCACCCAGGCTCCGGAAACGGAATCAAACCTCGATGATTTGATCGATGCGGCCGATAGTGCTCTCTACCGGGCCAAGAACGCGGGGCGGAATACGATCGACGTTGCGAGCCAGACGATTCTTCAGCCGCGTGATTGGAAAAGGTTCTGACTGACTAAGACCCACGCCACCGCCGATTTTCAGCCCCCCAAATCGATCAGCTCAACATGAGCGATAGCTTGGCCGAGGAAGCGCGTGCCCAATATTCGGAATTTTGTCACGGAGTCGGTGGCATAAAAGCGGCGGGTGTGCGGATTTCCGTCCGGGTTGTCTGAGCTGTTGGGTAGGCAAAGGGCGGCCGCGACCTGGGCGGCGGTAGCTTCGGCTGAGTCAATCACGCGGATAGATGCGGGCAGAGCGCGCTCTATGTTTGTGCGCAAAAGCGGGTAGTGGGTGCAGCCGAGTACGAGCGTGTCTGGACGGATGGCAGCCTGGGCGGATTCCTCCAGCAGTTCCGATAGGTAGATGCGCAGGACTTCTTCCGTGACAGGGTGGTCGACCCAGCCTTCTTCAACCAGCGGAACCAGGAGCGGACAGGCTTTTTCGATAGCGCGCAGGCCGCGCTCGTGGCAGGCCGCGGAGTAGGCGTGGCTGTCAACGGTGGCCGCGGTGGCCATAACGAGGACGTCGCCCGTTTCGGTGGCGGCCTGGGCGGCGTTGG
>CAYVSQ010000535.1:0-3333 GCA_964453815.1 uncultured Acidobacteriaceae bacterium
CCACCACGGCCTGCACCAGCGCCCGCCCCACCCCACGCCCCGAAGCAATCCACCACGCCAGAGGCACCGCCACCACCAGCAAAATCGCCGTAGTGCTTCCCGCCAACCGCAGCGTCAACCAAAGCGCCTGCACATCCATGACGAACAGCCTAACGCAGCAGCACTCCATGCATATGCGGGAACATCGAAGAAGCATGCAAACCTAGTTTCGATATCAGGATTCATTTACGAAAAAATCTAGGAGGTATTGTGTGCAGGCTAAAATGATCCCCCATGGCACGTATTCGATTTTCCATTGCATCCATTGCTCTTATTGCTTGCCTTTTTGAGCCCGGCCCCGCAACATCGCAGGCCACGCCTTCACCCGTTGCCGAAACTCCCAAAGCTGCCGTGGACGCAGTGATTTCGATGTTTACGCCCAACGATGCGGTAAACGTAGAAGCCACTGGCAAACCGATGCTCACAACGGGCACATGGGGTGCGGTAACGAAGTTTCCCAGCGGACAACCGAAGGTTTGCGTCCTGGCCCACGTGGATTGTGTAGTCGTCATCTATCGCGTCCCGGAAGATAAGCTCGTCTGCGAATGGGCAGTCGGATTTGTGAATGTGGTCGAGTCGCAGCCGGATGGCACGATCAAACACGCGACGCACGTAGCAGTGCTCGATGAGAATGATGCAGCCGCGCGCTACACGTTGCAGAAAGCCTGGACAAAGGGAGAGACTCCAAAGCCGGTCGTATCCCAACGCCCCGATTACCCTTCCATAGCACGGTCCGCGCAGGTCAGTGGTGTGGTCACGGTAAGGATCGTCGTCGGTCCGGATGGTCTCGTTAAAAGCGCGGTCGCCACCAGCGGACCATCCCTGCTCCAGGCCCCTGTGCTCGCAGCAGTTCGCCAGTGGAAATATGACCCTGTGCAGATCGGTCAACAGCCCACAAGCTTCCGCGTAGACCAGCAGTTCACTTACAACCTCCCGAAATCGAGTATCTCGGCGGGCATGGATCCTGGCGGCCATGTCGTGGTTCAGGAGGCAGACCCCCGCCTTGCCCCGGGATTTCGCTCAAACGGTGTCTCCAGCGGCGCATGGGCCACTTGTACTGCTGCGACAGGGTGCCAGGCCGCTGCTCCCGACGTACCCAAGTAGCGCTACGCACTGGAGCCAACTCCGCACTCCGCAGATTCCTACTGGGGGTCTGCCATTCGGATCAGCTGTTCGTCACCTGGGCCGGATGACCTGGAAGCGGACGGAGTAGCCAAAGCCGATCGAGCGATCGGGCGCTGCCGACGAAAGGCCGAAGCTCCAATGAAAATCGAGCTGCTGATGCGTCGAAATCCTGTATGCCGTACCGAAATCAATCAGATGCTGCGGAGCGCCGCGTTGGGGAAAGGCGCCGGAGTATTCCATGTAAACGTCCCAGGGCTGCGTAAGTTGCCGGTCAAAATACACGCTCGACTGGCCCGTCACATTTCGCCGCGCTCCCTCGGTTGGCCACATCACGGAGAACTGCCCCGCGACTGTCCAGTTCTTGCTCAACGCACGCGACCAGGGCAGCTGCACCGTCGGATCATAGCCATGACTTGATATCAGGCTCGCTCCCGTCGGAAGGCTCACGGACGGTATGAGCGAAACATCGAATCCGCCCCGCGTCGGCCCCAACTGCTGTTTGAACCCCAGGCTCAAATCACCAAATCCGTTAGCGAATCCGGACGCAGTGTCAGCATTATGAAAGTAGTCCGGAACCCCAAGACGAAGCTCTGTCTTGCGGGCGATTCCAAACCGCACCGACGTCTCCGGGAAATCAAAGCTCCGCTGGCCTCCGTTGCTGGTCTCCAGAAACCCATTCTCAAACTGCAGGCTTCCACACGGCACGACAACGCTCGAATTTGTGACCTGCGGCCGATCTGTGGCAATCGTACTTTGCGCGTTGGAGCCGCAAGGCTGAGCCTTCGCCTGGAGGGCGAGGGTCCCCACCATAACGGAGAGGAACAACGCCCATGAGAACTGCGGCATGCAGAAGATGGTAACCGGATATCCAAATTAGCTTCGCCGATGCGGTCGCTCCCGGATAACGGTCCATCCGGAAGTGACCCTCTTCAACCGATTACTTCCGGATGGCCAACCGCTCAGCAGTTGAGCCGGTCAGGTCGAGACAAATGCATTTCTTGTTGCAGGAGATTATTGTCGTTCATGGATTTCTCCTATAAGTGCCCGGCCCCCTCAAGGAGGCCCCCGATCATGAGTTCCTTGGAAGTCAGCTCGATCGCTTTTGTGTGCGTTTTTGGAGGCTCGCTGCTGGGCCTCGGTCTTCGTGCCGTTCTGCCGGAGCACCACCTGAGTGCTGACACGAAGGATGCTGTAAAGGTGGGGATGAGCTTAGTCGCGACCATGGCAGCGCTTGTCCTGGGCCTTCTGGTCGCTTCCGCCAAGTCTTCCTACGACCAACAGCGCAACGAAATGACAGATATGTCCAGCAAGATCGTCTTGCTGGACCGCATCCTGGCCCATTACGGGCCGGAGACAAAGGAAGTGCGCGATCTTCTGCGCATCGCGGCGACTCGCATTCTCGATCAGACATGGTCGAAAGACAGTGGCCATTCGCGGTTGGAGCCTCCGACTGGCAGCGAAGTTCTCTACGACAAGTTACAGGCACTCACGCCCAGGGACGATACACAGCGCTCGCTCAAGGCCCAGGCATTGACGATCATGATTGCTATCGGACAAACACGCTGGTTGATGTACGAACAAACAGTCGAACCGGTCTCCGTGCCGTTGCTGGTCGTGCTGATTCTGTGGCTCACCACGGTCTTCATCAGCTTCGGCCTCCTGGCACCTGCAAACCTCACTGTCGCCGCCAGCTATTTCGCCGCCGCGCTGGCGGTTTCGAGCGCTATCCTCTTGATCCTGGAAATGTACTCTCCCTACGTGGGACTGCTTCACATCTCCAGCGCCACATTACGTGCTGCCGTCGCGCAACTTGGCCGGTAACCATTTCCAGTAATGTGGCCACGCAGACGAGAAGCATATTAACGAGTCTGTCGTTCACAAGTTTGGGATGCTAACCGGATGACGGGCTACTCGGGAGTATCACTCTACTGCACCGGAGCCAGCCCCACCTTCGTCATATTCCCCTGCACCGCCGAAGTCAGCAGCCAATCCAGAAACGCATGCGCATCCGCCTTCCGCTCTGACTTCGCCATCACCACCGCATACTGCACAATGGGCGGATACTGGCTCGTAGGCACCAGCACATAGCTCCCCACGTCCTTGAAGTGCGGTGAACTCGCAGCCGTCAACGAGATCAACCCAATCTGCGCATTCCCCGACTCCACAAAC
>CAYVSQ010000536.1:0-13574 GCA_964453815.1 uncultured Acidobacteriaceae bacterium
ATAAAGCCCTGCCATAATGAGCAAAAACACCAGGCAACTGGGTGCGCAATGCTGCCGGACACGCGTCATGCTTGAGAGAATACGTCTATTCTCGACTTGGATGTATGGTGTTACCAAAGATTGGTAGAAATCTAACGGTTAGTTACCAATTGCTGATTGCCGGGATCGGTGAGTCAACAATTTATTTCATGAGTTGGCTAAAACAGCTATTTATCCGAATCAAAGTAATTGGTTCGCCGGAGGAAGGGAGATGAAGGAAGGCGTCGGCGGTCGGGGAGATGTTCGCGCTATGGGGTTTGAACAGCCAGAGTGAGCGCAGGAGGCAGCCAAGGGAGACAGAGAGGTGGCCGATCGCCTGGTGGGGTGGGGTAAGGCAAGTCCGAAGGGGGAGGTTCCTTTCGTCGCAGCGAGTGAAAGGGGTTTTGCCGGAGCAGTTTTCGAGCTCGAGGCACACTTCAAGTGGGCGCGTTCGAAGACACGCAGCGAAGGCCGAGGTAAGCCGGCAACCTCCGACCCGGAGACCAAGCCCGCGCCGGATTCGTAACCCTCTGCGCTTATCGGAGCTAACCCAATCTGAGGTGTTGTCCTTCCACCCTGGACGAATACTATATATCCACAGATCGCAACTTCTACTCCATCACCGTGAGCCAAAGGGCCGACCAAGCGTGCAGCATCGGATGCTGACCCAGCTATGAAGAAGTTTATTGAACTGACAAGAGTATTCGTCGTAGCCTTTTTATGCGTTTCGGTGGCTGCCGATCAGCAGCCTTTCCTAGTCATCTCGACGGTAGACGCGTCGACCATCGCGGGGCGGCCTGTTGCATTGGACAATGAGGGAAAGCTCCTCCCGTGGCCGATGCCGGATAACATCGGATACTCCTACTCTGCATATTTCCTTTCGCAATGGACGATTGTCTGGGACCAATATAACCGTCAGAGGCTGCCCTATTATTTCTGCTGTTTCGATTTCGACCGCACGACATTTGAATTGATCCCGGACCACCATTGGGTCAATTCCACGGGCTATCTACGTGCGATGATGCAGGGCTTTATCGAACGCCTTTATTCCTATACTGGGGATCCGCACACTCTTGAGTTCCTCGAGAACTTTGTGGATTACGAACTGGAAAATGGATTAACTCCCGAAGGCTATGCGTGGTCGCAGGTGCCTTACCCGTCTGCGAATCCGGGGAGCGAGCGCTACACAGGATGGAGCCAGCATGGGGACGATTTTGTCGAGCCTCACGTAGTCGGCGAAGACGGCTATGCCTATCTCCGGCTTTATGAAATGACGGGTAACACGAAGTACCTGCGCGCGGCGATTCGCTGCGCCAACGCGCTCGCCAAGAATTTTAAGCCCGGCGATGAAAGCAACTCACCATGGCCGTATCGATGCCATGGGCGCGACGGCAGCCTAAAAAACGGAAAGGGAATGTTCCCTTATTCCGCAAACGTCGTCGAGCCGATCATGCTGTTCG
Source organism: uncultured Acidobacteriaceae bacterium (assembly GCA_964453815.1). Classification (GTDB taxonomy): domain Bacteria; phylum Acidobacteriota; class Terriglobia; order Terriglobales; family Acidobacteriaceae; genus Silvibacterium. Next base: position 1,479 of record CAYVSQ010000536.1, read on the forward strand.
ACGAACTGATGCGGATCGATCAGGGAGACACCGCTTCCTATAAAAAGGTCCGTGAAGGCGCATGGGACTGGTTGATGAAATACCCGATGCGCAACAATGTGTGGGTTGGTTACTTCGAAGACGTCCAGGGCAGCATGGATAATATGAACCAGGTTATTCCGCTCGAATTTGCGCGTTATGTCCTGCTGCATCCGGAGAAGGACCCCGAATGGCGCGTGCATTCACGGCAGCTAATTGACTGGGTGAAGACCACTCCAAAGTGGCCAAAATATATAGTGCACGGTGCAATGGTTACAACCGAGCAGGGCAACGGAAAGGAATTCTGTTGCAACTCGCCGAACCAGTGCTGCGACAGCCACAGCTCAAGACTTGCTGCCGTCGAAGCCATCTACTACGCCAAAACCGGAGACATCGATTACAAACAGGCTGCATACCGAACCTACAACTGGGTCACATATTTTCAGGGACTTCCTGCCGCAGCTCATGCTCCCTTCAGCAATCAGTGGTGGTTTACCGATGAATTTGCGGATGGGCCTCGCAGGATGATGGATGCCTTCTGGGCGGTGCCGGAATGGGCTCCAGCCGATGAGTCGCATCTTCTCGGCTCTCCCTCTGTAGTCACGAAGATCGCATACGGTGCGGGCAGAGTCACGTACTCGACCTTCGATGCGGACTCGACGGATGTGCTTCGCCTCAACTTTGTTCCGGACTCAATCAGTGTCGGAGGAAGGCCGGTCTCTCGCCGCGATGATTTGCAGCACGAAGGATACACCTTCGACGAAAAGACCCGTACACTCTCGATTCGCCACACAAGTTCCAGAGATGTAGACATTCAGGGAAAGAGCGATCAGGTGCCGCCTTCGTTCATCACCTTTGACGATCCGCATCTTCCTGCCGGAACACCCTTGCTCGGGCAATATCCCTCGGGGTTGGTGGACTGGGGCCGCGGTGAGTGGGAGATAGGCACGCCCTCTGGAAAATTCGGGACTTTTACGCTGAGACGGTCGGATCCAAAAACAACACGGGGGGAACTGAGTTTTTACGCGCCACGCATCTTCGCAGGTGTGGATGTCTATAACGACGGAGATGTCAATGCAACCATGACGATTCGTTCGCCTAAGATTCGCGAGGTCGCCTACACGATCAAGCCCAAAGAACTTCTTCGTATAAAGACCGGATGGCATGATCCGAGTTCCAAAGTGATCTTCAACTTTACAAACGGGCAAGCACTGCGCTTCGACAACCTCGCCTATAGTCATCCATGATCTCTTCATCCCATTCGTCCATTGATAAGCAAGCACCTCAAGTTCTTTGCCCATCTGCGGATATTTGTCGGCGAGAAGAGCCAGAAGTCAGCTTTGAGGAACTGTGACCCGGCTGAGTGCGATTCACGGGCTGATGCCCTCTAAGCCCGTTTCCCGGCCAACTTCCCGTTGGCCAGGGCCCACCGGAAAGTTCCCAGATTTGATGAATATAGAACCTAGAGCGCGGAAGCATCCGTAACGGCGCTGCCGCTAGACCTTTGATGGCTCAGAATTCTGGTGCTCTCGGGCGACCACGATTTTGTTTATTCGATCGGTGGGGCGGCGAGATTGCATACTGCCTTCCTCGCTTGACCTTCAAGGGGATTTGGTGAATTTATACGCCATTAAAGTTTGGTTTCAGATCCTTGAATTCACACCAAAGCGCTTGCTTCACAAGGGGTATGGCTCCTAGCATGTAATTTCTGAGAGCCCTTCCAGGCTGATCCGCGCACAGAGGTGCCGTTTCGGGGGTCTGCCTTCCTAATCAACAGAACCGCGTCGAGAAGTGGGAATACGAACAGCGAGGTGCAACATGCAGACGCCGACATCCCGGAACCAACGGTGCAGATCGAAGAGTATCGCACTGCAATCAGTGTGGAGGCCTTGAAACACGCCATTCTGGACAACCTCTTCTACCTGGTGGGAGTGAGCCAGGAGACTGCCAGTGATCAGGAGTTTTTTACGGCAGTCGCATACACGGTGCGGGACCGCATATTGGCGCGATGGTTCTCGACCTGGGAAAGGTACAAGCAGCACGACGTCCGCGTTGTGTGCTACCTATCGGCTGAGTTTTTGATGGGCCCCTATCTTGCAAACAACCTCCTCAACCTCCAGCTTGAGGCTGCCGTCCGGCAAGCAGTTGCCGAATTGGGCCGTGACCTTGATCGCATTGTGGAGGAGGAACGCGAACCGGGCCTGGGCAATGGCGGCTTGGGCCGGCTGGCGGCCTGCTATCTGGATTCCATGGCCACCGAGGGGGTTCCTGCAATTGGGTATGGTATTCGGTACGAGTTCGGCATCTTCCAACAGAAAATCCAGGACGGCTGGCAGGTGGAGCTCACCGATTATTGGCTCCGATATGGAAATCCCTGGGAAATCCGGCGGCCGCACGAAGCGGTAAACGTGGGCTTCGGTGGTCACACTGAAGGCTGGTCGGACTCGACCGGGAAATACAAGGTGCGTTGGGTTCCCGCCCACCCCGTGAGGGGGATTCCCTACGACACTGCAATTCTGGGGTATCGCTCGGGTATAGCCAACGACTTGCGGCTATGGAGGTCCGAATCCACAGAGTCGTTCTACTTCGATCGCTTTAATAGTGGCGACTATCAGGGCGCTGTTGCCGGCAAGGTGTTTGCTGAGAACATCTCCAAGGTTCTGTATCCGAATGATGAAGAGATTCAGGGCAAAGAGCTTCGCCTCCAGCAACAGTACTTCTTCACCTCGTGCGCCCTACAGGACATGATCAGGCTCCATTTGCGTGTCGGCCGGCCGATTGAAAGCTTTCATGAGAAGTGGGCGATTCAGCTGAATGACACGCATCCTTCGATCGGTGTCGCGGAACTCATGCGGCTGCTGGTGGACGAGCACGACCTGGTTTGGGAGAAAGCGTGGGAGATCACGTCTCACACCTTTAGCTATACCAATCACACGTTGCTTCCGGAAGCGCTGGAGCGTTGGCCCTTGCCCATGTTCGCCTCGCTTCTTCCCCGCCACATAGAAATCATCTATGAGATCAATGCGCGCTTTCTGGATCTCGTGCGCAAACATTTTGACGGTGATCAGGAACGGGTCTCGCGGATGTCGATCATCGACGAGCAGGGCGAGAAACACGTGCGCATGGCAAATCTGGCATGTGTTGGAAGTCACCGGGTGAATGGTGTCGCTGCATTGCATACGGAGCTACTGAAGAAGGATGTGCTCCGCGATTTCTACGAATTGTGGCCCGAAAAATTCATTAACGTAACGAATGGAGTAACGCCGCGGCGTTGGCTTGCAGTGAGCAACCCGGAGCAATCGACCCTGATGACCCGCAGCATAGGAGATACGTGGATCGGCGATCTGGACGAACTCAAACGGCTCGAAGCATTTGTCGAAGACGCGGCCTTTCGTGCCGATTGGCGCAAGGTGCAACATGATGTCAAGGCGCGGTTGGCGCGTTACATATTAGAGGAGACTGGAGTCTCGGTTGATCCCAGCTCCATGTTCGACGCTCAGGTCAAGCGAATCCACGAGTATAAGAGACAGCACTTGAATGTCCTCCACATCCTTACCCTGTATTTCCGCCTAAAGCGGAACCCCAGCCTGGAAATGACGCCGCGGACCTTCTTGTTTGGTGGCAAGGCAGCGCCGGGATACTTCATGGCTAAATTGATCATCAAGCTCATCAACTCCGTCGGGGAGATCATCAACAATGATCAGGATGTGAAGCACCGTTTGAAGGTGGTCTTCCTCCCCAATTACAACGTTACTTTCGGACAGAAAGTTTATCCGGCTGCGGATCTCAGCGAGCAAATATCGACTGCCGGCAAAGAAGCCTCTGGAACAGGAAATATGAAGTTCGCCATGAATGGAGCGCTCACGATTGGAACCCTCGATGGGGCAAACATTGAGATCAGGGATGCTGTGGGTCACGAGAATTTCTTTCTCTTCGGTCTTACTGCGGATCAGGTGTCGTCCCGGCTGTCAGAGGGCTATCACCCCCGCGCGATCTACGAATCCAACCCCTTCCTGCGGGAGATCATCGATGCCCTCGCATCGGGCCGGTTCTCGCATGGCGATGGCAGCCTGTTCCGCCCGCTTCTAGAACAGCTGCTCAACCACGATCCATATCTTCTCTTCGCCGACTACCAGTCGTATATCGATTGCCAGGATCAGGTGAGCAAAACCTATCGGGACCAGGAAAAATGGTCCAGGATGGCGATTCTGAATGCTGCCAGGATGGGACAGTTTTCCTCCGACCGCTCGATTCGCGATTATGCCCAGAACATCTGGCGAATAAAGGGACTTGACTAGGCTGTATCGTCAAACGGGCCCGGTTCCGCGGATGACCCGCCCGTGCCAGGGGAGCAGATATGGTTATATTCTTCCTGAAAAGGTGCACCGACCTTTAGGAGCATTCAATGGCGACAGAAGCGAAAGTGCAATCGCGTATTTCTCCCCTGGCAGGGAAGCCCGCTCCGAAAGAGATGCTGATTGATGTCGACGATCTCAACCGGCAATATCTCGAACGCCGCCCCGACTTAAGCGATGCAACTCAGATGGTCAGCTTCGGAACCAGCGGCCACCGGGGCACGCCCCTGAAAGGGACGTTTACCGAGGCACACATTCTGGCCATCACCCAGGCCATCTGCGACTACCGGCGGATGCAAGGCACCGACGGTCCGCTCCTCATGGGCAAGGACACCCACGCCCTATCCGCGCCCGCCCAGACCACGGCTCTCGAAGTGCTGGCCGCCAACGGCGTCGAAACAATGATCCAGCACAACGACGGCGTCACCGCCACGCCCGTCATTTCGCATGCGATCCTTGCCTATAATCGAGGCCGCAAAGACCATCTCGCGGACGGCATCGTCATCACGCCCTCGCATAATCCGCCCGAGGACGGGGGCTTCAAGTACAACCCTCCAAACGGCGGTCCCGCCGACACCGATGTCACTAAGTGGGTCGAGCAGCGCGCGAATGATCTGCTCAGGGCTAACAACATCGACGTAAAGCGCGTGCCTTATTCGCAAGCCATCAAGGCTGCCACCACTCACGAGGAAGACTTCGTCCTGCCGTATATCAAGGACCTGAAAAACACTGTGGACATGGACGCGATCAAACACGCCGGCCTAAAGATGGGAGTGGATCCGCTCGGCGGCGCATTCGCGCCTTACTGGGACCAGGTCAATTCGATCTACGGGCTTGAAATCGAAGTTGTGAATCCCGTCATCGACCCGACCTTCTCGTTTATGACAGTCGACCACGACGGCAAGATTCGCATGGACTGCTCCAGCCCTTACGCCATGGCCGGCCTCGTGCGCCTGAAGGACAAGTATCAGGTCGCCTTCGCCAATGATCCCGATTCCGATCGCCACGGGATCGTCACTCCATCCTCGGGCCTGATGAATCCCAACCACTATCTGGCGGTTGCCATCCAGTATCTGCTCACGCATCGTCCGGAGTGGCCTGCGAGCGTCATTGTCGGCAAAACAGTGGTCAGCAGCAGCATGATCGACAGGGTCGTCAGCAGCCTCGGCCGGCAACTGTCAGAGACGCCCGTCGGTTTCAAATGGTTCGTTCCGGGTCTTTTTGACGGATCGTTCTGCTTCGGCGGTGAAGAGAGCGCCGGGGCGAGTCTGCTGCGCCGCGATGGCACCGTGTGGACGACGGACAAGGATGGTCCCATCATGGATCTGCTGGCGGCGGAGATCACTGCGTGCACCGGAAAGGATCCAGGCCAGCACTTTTCCGAGCTGGCTCATAAATTCGGAATGCCCTACTACACGCGTATCGACGCGCCCGCGAGCCCCGAGCAAAAAGCCAGACTCAGCAAGCTGTCACCCAACTCGGTGAAGGAATCGCACCTCGCTGGCGAGCGAATCATAGCCAGGTTGACCAATGCTCCCGGCAACAATGCGCCCATCGGAGGCCTGAAGGTCGTCTCTGAAAACGGCTGGTTCGCAGCCCGGCCTTCGGGCACCGAGAACCTCTACAAGATTTACGCGGAGAGCTTCAAGAACGAAGCCCATCTTGACAGCATAGTGGATGAAGCTCAGCAGATCGTCATGAATGCGCTTGCCTGATATCTTCTCCCTGATTGATTTAGTCGTCAGATATCTGCTCGCTCGAGGGCCAGGTTCATTAGTGTCTGGTGAGTTCCGATGCTTTCGGGGCCGCTTGCTCCATCTTCCGGATGCAGCTGAGTGTAGTTGGCGTCAGATCCGAGAATCCATGCCTCCCGCTCGTCGCGAAGGCAGACATCGAGGATTTCCCAAAGGCGCTGCTTGGGACCTGCAGCAAATACAGGCGTGACCACTTCGATCCGCTTGGACAGATTACGGAACATCCAGTCCGCCGACCCAATGCAATATTCGCCTTCCGCAAGGTCCTCGGTGCCATTGGCGAAGTAGAAAATGCGCGAATGTTCTAGAAAACGCCCGATGATGGAACGAATGCGAATGTTTTCGGTGTGGCCCGGCACTCCTGGACGGAGGCAGCAAAATCCGCGAATGATGAGATCTATCGGTACACCCACCTGCGAGGCCTCGCACAGGGCCTCGATCATGTCCGGGTCTTCCAGCTGGTTCATTTTGGCGACAATACGCGCGGGCCGTCCGTCGCGTTTGTTCTGAATTTCGCGGTGGATGAGATCAAGCAGCCGCGGCCGCATGGTTAGTGGAGCGACCAGGAGTGAGGCGCAGTGGGGCTGGTCCGCGTGCCCGGTGAGATAGTGGAATAGATTCACAGCATCACTGGTAATCCGATGATCGCACGTGAACAAGCCGACGTCAGCATAGAGCCTGGCTGTCTTTACGTGATAGTTCCCGGTGCCGATGTGCACGTAGCAGCGTAAACCGTTTGCCTCTTTACGAACTACCAGTGCCGTCTTAGCGTGCGTCTTTAAACCGCTGACCCCGAAAGCAACGTGGGCGCCGGCACGTTCGAGTTCGGCTGCCCAATGCAGATTGCGCTCTTCATCGAAGCGCGCCTTGATCTCCATGACGCACGCGACTTGCTTGCCCCGTTCCGCTGCCCTGATCAGCGATTTGACGAAAGGCGTATCGTCGCCGATGCGGTAGGCGGTCATCTTGATCGAGACCGTTTGTGGATCGTCGGCCGCCCAGCTGATGAAGTGCTCGACGGTGGCATCAAAGCTGTCGTAGGGGTGATGAACGAGAAAGTCTCCCGCACGAATGGCAGCAAAGATATCTTCGTGGCCGTTTGAGAGGAATGCGGGTGTCAGCGGTGTCCACTCGCGGTCGCGTAATGCGGGTCTTGGCAGACCTACAAGCTCAAAGAGGGTAGTATAGTCTGCCAACTCCTTTAGATTGTAGAGATCCGTCTTCTCAAGATCGAGCCGCTCGCGCAGCATCTCCTCGATTCCCGGATCTGCGCCGGGCCCAAACTCAAGCCGCACCACCGGCTCATAGCGGCGCTGGCGAATCTCTTCTTTTACCTGCGCACGATAGTCAGCCGAGGATTCATCGTCAAGTTCGACCTCAGCATCGCGGGTGATCCGCATAACAGCGATTTCGCTGATCTCCATGCCGCTGTAAAGTTTGTGCAGATTGCCTCGAATTACCTGGGAGAGCGGGATCAGCAGCTTTTGACCGGATTCAAGGTCCGCTTCCACGGGGATCCACTGTTTGAGTACTCCGGGGACCTTCACGCGGGCAAACATCGATTCACCCTTGGCCACATCGCGAACACGGAACACCAATGAGGTAGACAGGTTGGAAAGAAACGGAAAGGGATGGACGGGATCGATGACCAATGGCGTCAACGCAGGAGACAACTGGGAATCAAAATAACTGCTGGCCTCCTCCTGTTGCCGCGGAGTGAGCTCGGACCAATAACGCAAAAAGACCCCGTGTTCGGCCAGACGGGGAATGATCACGTTGCGGTAGCACTCTGCCTGGCGCTCAAGCTGGGGCAGCAATTTTTCGCGAACCTGCTGCAAGAGCGCACGCTCAGCTTCGCTGGCTCCATGGCGCAGCACAGCCAGGCGCTTCATGAAGAACTCATCGAGGTTCGATGTAAAGATGGCGAGGAACTTGGCTCTTTCGAGCAGCGGTGTACGTTCGTCGAGAGCCTCGGCCAGCACGCGCTCGTTGAAGTCGAGCCAGCTCAGGTCCCTGTCGATCCAAATCCCGGGCAGGGCAGGTGATAAAGCCGCGTTGAGAACGCCGTGATCGCCAATCGATGCTAAGACAGTTGTGGCCATAAGGTTTTTCCCCGATGCCTGCTTCCGCAGCTTCCTGTGACGCTAAAGATTTTACGGTCCACGTATGGGCAGGAATGTGAATAAGTGGTTTCAATGAAGAATTCATTTGCCAGCACCGCCGGAAGATTGCCGACATTACTTCTCCGTCTGGCCGTTCTTCAAAGAGAGCTGCAGGGGCGCATCCCCGAGCTACTTACGGCAGTGCCAGACAGATCAGACTGGAGTGGCCATGGATCTCAGCGCGCCAAAGCAACTACCTGTTTGAGCGAATCGCCGAGCCAGTTCTCCATTTTTAAGACCCATCATTCTGCTCCTGCAGTACATGCAACGAACTCTGCTCCAAGGCGAGCAGAATGCGATCAACGCACTCCTCCGCGCTGTGGGCGACGGTGTCGAGGCGAACTTCGGGTGACATCGGAGATTGGTACTCGCTGTCGATACCCGTAAAATTCACCAATTCTCCACGTCGTGCCTTGGCGTAAAGTCCCTTTGGATCACGTCGCTCGCATTCATCGAGCGGAGTGTCGACGAAGATCTCCAAGAATTCTCCAGCTTCGAAGTGCGACCGGGCAGTTTCTCGTTCGGCCCGATACGGGCTAATGAACGCGACGATCACCACGAGCCCTGCGTCCACAAGCAACCGGGAGACTTCCGTTACGCGCCGAATGTTCTCAACACGATCGGCCTGGGAGAATCCAAGGTCTCTGTTCAGACCGTGGCGAACGTTGTCGCCATCGAGTACATAAGTGTGCCTTCCCGCTGCGAACATGCGCTTTTCAAGGAGGTTTGCGATGGTTGATTTTCCAGATCCGGGAAGCCCCGTGAGCCAAAGGCAGACGGGCTTCTGCAGCTTTTGCCTGGCGCGAGCGCTTTTGTTGATTTCGGACGCCTGCCAATGGGTATTCGCGGCCCGGCGCAGAGCGAAATCAATCATCCCTGCGCCGACAGTCTGGTTCTCAAGCCGATCCACCAGAATGAAACTGCCGAGGCGCCTACATCGGTTGTACGCTTCAAAGGGTACAGGTCGGTCAAGCGAGAGGTTGACGACGCCAATGTCGTTCAATCCGAAAGATCGCGTTGCCAGACGTGTTCCGAGTCTAACGTCAACCTGGTACTTGATCGCGGTTATCGTCGCTACCGCCTGGCACGTATGAAGATTGAATATATAGGACCGCCCTGCAAACAGGTGATGTGGCGAGAGGCACAACAACGTTGCTTCGAATTGGTCACTTAACTGTGCGGGATCGGACGCTGATGCAATTACATTTCCGCGAGTTACGTCGATCTTTTCCTCGAGGCAGATGGTGATGGAATCTCCGGCCAGGGCCGTCAGCCGCTCCCCCTTCCACGTAACAATGGATCGAACTTTGCTCTCCGTTCCGCCCGGCACGATTCGTACGCGATCACCGACCTTCACTTGCCCGCTGGCGACGCGCCCGCAATAGCCGCGGAAATCCTGGCTCGGCCGATTCACCCATTGCACAGGCATACGAAACCCCAGCTCCGCTGCGCTGCAATTCACGTCAATCTCCTCCAGACATGTGAGGAGGCTTGGACCCGTGTACCAGGGCGCGGCGGAACTGCGCTCGGTGATGTTGTCGCCATGCAGGGCCGAAACCGGAATTGCCTGAAACGACCCGAATCCAAGCCCGCTCACTCCTTGCCGGAATTCCCGAGTTATTTCGCCGAAGACAGTTTCATCCCAGTTCACGAGGTCCATCTTGTTCACTGCCATCACCAGATGCCGGATGCCGAGCATGGCGACGATCCTTGCGTGGCGATAGGATTGGCTTTGTAGTCCCTTGCTTGCATCCGCCACCAGGACTGCCAGGTCGGAAGTCGAAGCTCCGGTGGCCATATTGCGCGTGTACTGTTCGTGCCCGGGTGTATCTGCCACGACAAACCGACGCCGCTGCGTGGTGAAGAAACGGTAAGCAACGTCGATGGTGATGCCCTGTTCGCGTTCTGCCTGTAGGCCGTCGACAAGCAGCGCCAGATCCATCGCCTCGCCCTGTGTTCCGTAGCGGGTGGAGTCCTTGGCCAGGGCCGAAAGCTGGTCCTCGAATATCTGCTTTGATTCCCACAGCAGCCGCCCGATCAGAGTCGACTTGCCATCGTCGACGCTGCCGCAGGTAACGAAATGCAGAGCATCCCGCATCAGAAGTAGCCCTCTTGCTTCTTCCGCTCCATGGAAGCAACCTGATCGAAATCTATCAATCGACCCTGACGCTCCGAATTTTTGGCGGTTTGTACCTCACGGGCAATCTCGCTCACCGTGCTTGCCGTACTCTCCATCGCGGCGGTCAGCGGATAACAGCCGAGGGTCCTGAACCGGACGACTCGCATCTCGGGTGTTTCACCCGGATTGAGCGGAAATCTGTCGTCGTCGACCATGATCCATTGTCCCGAACGCCTGACCACCGGCCGGGCCGCGGCAAAGTACAACTGCACGATCGGGATATTCTCCTCGGCGAGATATTGCCAGACATCGGCCTCGGTCCAGTTGGAAAGCGGAAACACCCGAATTGTTTCTCCAGGATGGATTCGGGCGTTATAAAGATTCCATAACTCCGGTCTTTGTATCTTTGGATCCCATCTATGCCCGGCCGAGCGAAAGGAAAATATCCTCTCCTTGGCGCGTGACTTTTCCTCATCGCGCCTCGCACCGGCGAGAATGATGTCAAAGCCCCATGCGTCGAGAGCCTGTCTCAACGCCTCGGTTTTCATCATTGTGGTGTAACGCTCGGAGTCATACGTGAACGGGTTCACACCCTGGGCAAGCCGCTGTTGATTGGTGTGCACAAGTAGCTTTATCCCAGTTTCGGCAGAGATCCGGTCGCGGAACGAGATCATCTCGCGGAATTTCCATGTTGTATCGATGTGAAGAAGTGGGAGTGGAGGCACCGCCGGCCAGAATGCCTTTCGCGCCAGGTGCAGCATGACAGAGGAGTCCTTGCCGATCGAATACATCATGACCGGCTTGTCCGATAGGGCTACCGCTTCGCGGATTATTTCGATGGACTCCGCTTCAAGGCTGGCGAGATAGCCATTCATGGGAATTGATCCTATAAATATCCGGGAAAAGTCGTAGCCCTCGGGGACCGCCTCTTCCAACGACCCAGCGGCAGGGCCATCAGCCCCACCGCTTGATCTCATCATCGATTGCGGTTTTTCGTTATGGACACGCCACCTGCCGCCTTCGCATCAGCCCTTGAGGGAAAGACCCCCGAGAGCCGGATCCGAGAAGCTGTCCCTTCCGGTTTCGACGTGACCCGCAAGCCGATATTTGAAAGTTGGGTCTTCGGCAACCGTGACGATAAGGTCGTACCAGTTAAAGAACTTATCCAGCGATAACTCGTCTTCGAACGTCTCGTGAGGATGGAGAAGCCGCGTGCTCACGTTGCCTGAATAGGCATTGAGTAGGCTTACTTCAGTGTGAGTAGCGGCGACATTGGTGATTTTCAACCTGATTGAGCCGCGAACTTCACATTCATAGCTGGAGCGAACGTCGAGGACTGCGGCGCTTCGGCCGATGGTGCCATTGAAATAACGTACGAAGCCATTGGGTCCGTAAACCGACAAATCATAGGATGACCCAACGTTCCACGTGTCAGCAAGTTTTTTGCCCGGTTCCACCGTGTAATTGCGCACCGGATCCGCAGCGTTGCCGGAGCGTACCTGAAAGACCACGGTCGCGCGGCCGGTATTCAAGAAGGCCAGCACTACAGTCGAAGCACCGACTGACGCGTGAACATCCAACTCATAGGGCAAGGCGCGCGCGGGGCGGATACCTTTTTCCTGCTTCGGTACGCCGATGATCACGCCGTCCTGAGTGGGAATGAAGGTGTTGACGTTTCCACCCGCGAG
>CAYVSQ010000537.1:0-2568 GCA_964453815.1 uncultured Acidobacteriaceae bacterium
AGGAAGCCGTGAATTTCGCCGCTTCCGGTCACTCCAAAGCCCGCAACTTGCCCTTACATCACATAGGAATGAGCAACGGTCTCTTGTCCCGAGGATGATCTGCCTCGTCACAAATTTGGAAATCCACCTTTGACTTATACCAAACCTACAGGGTCAGAAAAACGCAAGAAGGTAATTTCTTAGCCTAGGCTTACATTTATCACTCATATATCATCGTTGGTCACTGAAAATACGCAGCTTGTCACGCTTTCTAAAACTGGTATCAAAAAGTTCCCGATTATTCAGAATTCGGGAGATATTCCCATCGGTCACTCACTAAGAGCGATTCGTGCGTGATAGACCGCCTACCAATTCACCTCTATCCCGTGTGTCTGTCACATAGATAGTCATAGATGGGCAAAGATTCCCGGTTTGGCTATCGGCTTGCATGACTTGGTTCAGGGTAGGAGGCCAGTGACACTATGTCGAGCACAGGTGGAACACGGCCACGCAGCTCCAGAGAGCAGGTCCTCGCGGATCGCCGCTGAGAGCGCAGCAGAGGGCTAACGATTGCCGCACCCGGTTTCCGATTTGTGCAGACCCCTACCCGCAAGATTCGAAGAACACCACATGGAGGCAGCAAATGGGATCGAGTCGAGCGGTATGGAACGCTGTTCTGTTACTCGCCGTTTTAGCCGGGACGATATTGGCAAGCCAGAATGCCGTTGGACAAGGTATTACAACGGGATCAATTGCAGGCTCGGTCGCCGACCAGCAAGGCGCCGTGGTGCCGCAGGCCGCGATTACCGCGGTTGAAACTGCAAGCCATGCCACGTTCAAGACGGAAAGCGGAGCCGACGGCTCGTTCATCTTCCACGACCTGCCCATCGGCACTTACACGTTGAGAGTGGAGAGCGGGAATTTCAGTCCGTTGAGTATTAAGGACGTTCGCGTGATGGCCGGCGTAACAACGCAGCTGGGAATCGAAAAGCTGACCGTGGGCGCCACATCGCAATCGGTTACAGTGGAGGCATCTGCGCCGATTCTGGAAGTAAGCCAAGCGCAGGTCAGCACTACCTTCGATTCGGTTGCGATTCAGAGCCTGCCGCTCAATGCGAACTTCGACAACCTGGCTCTTCTCGCGCCCGGCGTCGTACAGACCCATGATGCAAGTTTCAGCAATTCAAATGGAGTGGGAATCTCGGCCAACGGCCAGCGCGGCCGCTCCAACAACTTCGAGATCGATGGACAGGATAACAACGACAACAACGTAGGCGGCCCGCAGGCCTTTTTCGGAAGCGCGGACGCGATCTCCGAAATTCAGATCATCACCAACAACTTCGGAGCGCAGTACGGCCGCAATATGGGCTCGGTGGTGAACTATATAACCAAGTCCGGCACGAACAGCTTCCATGGCAGCGGATTTGAATATTACACCGGCTCCTGGGGCAGCGCCCTGCAAAACGGGCAGAAGAGCCCGCTGTTCGGATTCTGCACTTCGGGGCAGGATCCAGAGACGACCGGATGCACCCCGGTCACGGTGCCCCGCTATGTCGATAATAAATTCGGCGGGACGCTGGGCGGCCCTATCCTCAAGGACAAGCTGTGGTTTTTCTGGAGCACCTATTGGGAACGCACCCGCGAGGGCGGCTCCTTGGCAACCTCACAAGGCGCCGTAACGCCGACGCCAAATGGCCTGACCCAGTTGCAGGCGGCGTTTCCCGGCAACCCAGCCGTAGCTTCGCTAGTGAACCAGGGCCCCTACGGAATCAAGGCTGGGAATCCCACACCGATAGCGAGTTCGGTGACAACACAAGTGGTGACAGACGGCTTCACCTCCGCTCCGATAGAATTTGCCGGGGTTGCGCGAACAGTGCCTGCCCTGTTCAACGATGGAGAGCAGCTGGGACGCGTGGACTGGGAGCCAACGACAAAAGACCGCTTCTTCGTCCGCTACTATTATCAAAACGACCTGACCACCGGCGGTCTGGCGAATGGTCCAACGGCGATCGCAGCCGGTGGATACATTAATATAACCGGCAGAACCCACTCCATCGGCGCCGACTGGACACACACTTTTTCACCTCGCTGGATCAATCAGCTGCGATACAGCTTTCAGCAGGCGGTGAGCGGCTTCGAGGGGGGCGGCGTCCCCGATTGCACCATATCCGACTTCACCGCCTGCCCGACTGCCGTCTCCTTCTCGGATGGCACCGATTTCGATTACGGCTACGCCACCAATTTGCCGCAGGAAAAATTTATCAAGATAACCCAAATCCAGGACAATGCGAATTGGAGCCACGGCAATCACAACATTGCGTTCGGCGGGGCATTCGAGTATCAGAATTCTCCCAGCACCTATCTGCCGAATTACAATGGTTCTTATACCTTCCAGGGCCTGGGGCAGGTAAGTACCCCAACGAATCCAGCCACTAACTTTCTTGAAGGGATTGGTTCTCTTAGTTTAACCAATGGCACCCCGACGATCCCTTTTACGGAAAATGACGTCGCTCTCTATTTTCAGGATGACTGGAAGGTCAGCCCGGACCTCACGCTCAATCTGGGATTGCGCTGGGAGTTTTTCGGCCA
>CAYVSQ010000538.1:0-10941 GCA_964453815.1 uncultured Acidobacteriaceae bacterium
CGCGCACTCTGAAGGAATGCGATCGCGTCGATCCCGACAACCTCGAATTCACCGTCTCGCTCCTCGACCGCCGTTTTCTCGCCGGCGACTCCGCGCTCTATAAGCGTCTTGAAGGGGAGCTGCTGCCTGTTCTCGCCCTGCGCGATTGGGACACCATCGTGCAGAACCTCTCCGAAATCGCCCGCACCCGCCACGCCAAATACGGGAATACCATCTTCCATCTCGAGCCCAACATCAAGGAGTGTCCCGGCGGCCTCCGCGACTACCACCTTGCACAATGGCTTTCTATGCTCGATTCGCTGAAGGCGGACAAAGCCTGGCCAAAGCCCGCCGGCAACTCCTTCTACGCGACTCACGACGAGCGCGAATCGGCCTTCGACTTCCTCGCCGCCGCCCGGTGCTTTCTCCACTACCGCAAACGCCGCGATGACAATATCCTCGACTGGCACGCCCAGGATGAAGCCGCCGCTCAGAGCATCGGCCTCGAGACACTCGGATCGGCAGATCCTGCCTACTGGATGCGCACCTATTACCGTCATGCGCGCACCATCTATCGCCGGGCGTCGTTGCTGATCGATGACCTGCCGCCCGCCCGGCGCTCTTTCTACAAACAATTTCGCCGCAAGCGCGTTCCCATTGCGGGTACCGATTTCTTTATCGAACGTGGCCGCCTCGATCTCGACGAATCGGCTACCGACATTGATGGCGATGCAATTCTACGCATCTTCGGCAGTATTTCCCTGCACGGTTACAAATTAAGCCAGCATACCGAAGACCGCATTGCCGAGAGCCTCCCTGTGCTCGCCGTCCAGATGCCGGAAGGCCCGTTCCTGTGGAACTGCTTGCGTGAAGTTCTGCTTGGCCCCTACGCT
Source organism: uncultured Acidobacteriaceae bacterium (assembly GCA_964453815.1). Lineage (GTDB taxonomy): Bacteria > Acidobacteriota > Terriglobia > Terriglobales > Acidobacteriaceae > Silvibacterium. Next base: position 873 of record CAYVSQ010000538.1, read on the forward strand.
GCCCATGCCCTGCGCACCATGCACGCGCTCGGCATCCTCGAATTGCTCATCCCCGAGTTCCACGGCATCGACTCTCTCGTCATCCGCGACTCCTACCACCGCTACACCGTCGACGAACACACGTTCCTGGTCATCGACAACGTTCACCAGCTGCGCCAACCGCATCACGACTGGGAAAAGCGCTTCGCGACTTTGCTGCCCGAGATCGAACGTCTCGATCTCTTCTTCCTCGCCGTGCTGCTGCACGATACCGGCAAGGCGCGCCGCACCGGCGACCATGCCAATCAGAGCGTCGAGTTGGCGGAAAGCGTCTTTGCCCGTCTCGAATTCGACTCTGAGGAGCGCGAAATCGTCCGTCGCATCATCCGCAATCACCTGGAAATGTCCCTCGCCATGCGCCGCGATATCCTGGCAGCCGAGACCATCCGCGCCTTCGCCGACAAAATCGGCTCTCAATCACAGCTCAAGATGCTCACCCTGATGACCTATGCCGACATCAAATCGGTGGCGCCCGAAACGCTAACGCCGTGGAAGGCTGAAAATCTATGGCAACTCTACATCGGCGCGTCGAATTTTCTCGACCGCAGTGTCGATGAGGTTCGCTATCATGTTGATTCCGATCCGGCTCTCCTCAATCGCATCGTCGCGCTTGTTCCGGACCGGGCCGAGGAACTGCGAATCTTCCTGGAAGGGCTACCCCAGCGCTATCTGCAAACCCGCCCGCCAGAGCAGATACGCAGCCACTTCCAGATGGCGCTCGATCTGCCGCTCGAGCCCGCTCAGATTTCCTTCCGCACCGTGCGCCAGTTGAATGAGATCACTCTCATCACAAAGGACCGCGCGCTGCTTTTTGCTGATATGGCCGGCGTCCTCGCTTCCTGGGGAATGAACATCGTCAAGGCCGATGCCTTCTCCAACGCTGCCGGTATCATCGTCGATACCTTTCAGTTTACCGACCCCTTCCAGACCCTCGCCCTTAACCCCTCTGAAATCGACCGGTTTCTCCAGAGCATTCGTGATGTGGTCGCGCAGCGCGTCCCGCTCGAAAACCTTCTGCTCTCCCGAAGCCGCTCCGGCCGGCGCACCCCGGCTAGGGTCTCGGTCGACACGCGCATCGAGTTCGATAACGAATCCTCAACCCATAGCACGCTTCTGCAGGTGGTAACACATGACACTACAGGGCTGCTCCGCGAAATCGCCAAGGGCTTCGCTGAGTGCAGCTGCAACATCGAGGTTGCTCTCATCGACACGGAAGGCGAGATGGCTATCGACGTCTTTTACCTCACCTCTGCCGGCAAAAAGCTCGATGAAACCACACAGCGCATACTCACAGCCTCATTGATGCAATCCCTTGAAAAGCTCCGCCCGTGATTCTGGCCGGGAGAGGGCGGCAGACATACAGTAACTGCACTCGACTTGGGGCCTATTTCAAATAGGCGCGTACCAGATCGATCAAATCCTCTGCCAGTTCTGTCGGCGCCATCGCGCTCTTCTCCGATGCCAGCATGTGGTGCCGGATATGGTCTTCAAGCACCTCCGCCATCAGACTGTTGATGCCGCCGCGTACGTTCGCCAGTAACATCAGCACATCCGCGCAGTCGTCCCCTGTCGAAAGCGACCGCTCAATTGCGTCCACTTGGCCACGAATTCGCCGGATACGCGCCACCAGCTTCTGTTTATCCCGGTCCGTATGTGTCATGATTTTTCCCTTGCCTATACCATAGGGGGGTATGGTACAAAATACGAGGCAACATGTAAAGCTTGGCTGAGCCCCACCCGCCTGCTGCAGTTTATGTATTAGCAAGTGCTTCAATCTTGCGGGGATACTTTATCAGCTGTAACAACCCTGCAATCTTGGGGAACGATCATCGTTCTTTGCATCCATTCAGCCTGAGCGCCGCAGGTCGGCGCGTCATCGGGGTAAGCCGTGCGCTCTATCGTCGCAATCTCCTGCCTGCTGCTGTGCCTGCATCCTGCCGGTGCACAGTCGGTCGCGGCGTTGCCGAACGCCCCGAGTTCTCAGAAGCCGGCTATGCGTCTTTCCGACGCCTTCAGGCCAAATGATCTGGCAGGTTTTCAAAGCGAGGCATCGAGCTCCGGCGGCACCTCGAACGAAGAGCCTGCCCCGACCGAGGCCGGCAATGTCACTGTCTTTCCCCATCCGGATAACACTCGATACTACCTGGGGGGGCAGGCGAATAGCATTGGCCAGGTGAATGCGCGATTTCACTCACCGTACCAGGGAACGAACAGCTTCCTGCCCGATGTGGAGCCGAAGGTATCGCTGGTCGGCACTTTTTACAGTGCGTATCAGCCGCATCGAAATCTGCGCTACAACACCGATTTTATCGTCAATATCGAAAGTGCCGGCGGCCGCGGCCTCAGTCAGGCGCTAGGTCTCGCGGGATTCACGAATCTCGATGTCGTTCGCAATCCTAATCTCGGTTCTGCGCCCTACCTGGCGCGTGGAGAGATTCACCAGACGATCGGCCTGACAAACGAGATGGTAGACGCAGATCGAACGCCGTTTAGTCTGGCTACCAAAGTTCCGGTCCGGCGCTTTGAACTTCGCATTGGGAAAATGACCCTCCCCGATCTTTTCGACGTCAACTCCGTCGGGAGCGACAGTCATTTGCAGTTCACCAACTGGACGATCGACAACAATGGCGCATGGGACTATGCCGCCGATACGCGCGGTTATACCGTGGGGGCAGTACTTGAATACGACGACCGCAACTGGAGCGCCCGATATGGATTCATGGCCATGCCCACCGTCGCCAATGGCATCGATCTCGACTGGGCCTTTTCGCGCGCCAATGGCCAGAATATGGAGTTCGACCTACGCCACTCTTTCGTCCCTGGTCGTCAGGGCACCACGCGTATTCTGAGCTTCGTGAACAAGGCCCACATGGGCATATACCGCGATGCCGTTAACAACTATTTTGCTGGAATCACTCCGACGCCGGAAATCGCCTACAACGCACCCTTCGGAACAATAAAGTACGGCTTTGGCTGGAACAACGAACAGGAAGTCACTAACAGCCTGCGCATCTTCAGCCGCTTCGGCTGGAACGAAGGCCAGCACGAATCGTTTGCCTACACTGAAGTCGACCAAACCGTCCTTTTCGGCGGCGACTACAACGGTTCCCAGTGGCATCGTCCAGTCGACAAGATCGGCGTAGCCTTTGTGAGCAACGCCATCAAGAAAGACCATCAGAACTATCTGAAATATGGTGGACTGGGCTTTATTCTCGGCGACGGGCGGCTTAACTACGGACGGGAAAATATCGTGGAGGCCTATTACAACTGCCACATACATACGGGACTCTTTGCAGCGCTGGGTCTCACCCACATCGACAATCCGGGCTACAACCGCGACCGCGGTCCAGTCTGGGTACCCAGCGTGCGCATGCACGTGGATTTCTAGGGCCTGTTAACCGGACCTAATTCTCCGGTGCTGAATAATTCCGCTGGTCCACCATTTTGTATCCAGCCGGCGGAGAAAAGAATTGCGCATCCGGTTCCGTAGTGCTGATCTCGGTAATCGTGAAGTTCTGTGTACCCAGCCGCGGATCACTGACTGTCGACAGCAGGTTGATATTCAACGCTGCAGAGTGCCAGTATTCGCGCACAATACTCATGGGCCGGTCATTGCCCGCCATCCATGGATTGATGGTGCTTGTCTCGCGCACGCCAATTGTATCGACGCCGGCCACATTCTGCTTTCCCAGGTCTTCCTGCGTGACAAAGCCCCATCCGTCCGGCAGAACTCCCTTCTCCCCGACTTCCGTTCCGAACGTAACCTCAGGTGCCGGATGGTAAATCCTCAATGCGCACGCTTTTTCAGCGACGCTGCACCAATATGACTGGTGGGCCACCGGATCGAAGATCTGTATGTAATACATCTGCGTTTTGATTTTGCCGTTCTTGGGAACCAGATACCACCGCTCCTGATACACCCTGCCGAAGCTGTCTCGCGCAATGTGCCGCTCATTTTGAAACGTGTAAGAGCCACCGCCCACGAGAGGACGCGCCCATTCCGTATCAAGCGTGGCGTAAAAGGGAGCGTGGGCTGTAGAAGGAATAGCGATGCTTTCAAGCACCTCGTTCATTCCGCCGTCCTCTACATGAGCTACGCGGCGCTGAGTCGCAGCCTGCTGCGCTTGTCCGGCGGAAAGCATGGCGCAGGAACCAAGAACGAGCAAAGCGGCAAGAGGTAGGGTCTTCGCCACACGCATAAGCAGCCTCCGAAAACAGTAGCAGCAGACTATGCCGCCTGGTTTCCATTAGCAACAGCAATCTGAGCTGCCAGGCATCCGCATTTGTCATGGAACCGCGGGCTTCAGCCGCGGCGTAAATTTTCTTTTGTAGTACGCCGTTGTAGCGATGATCGCCGGAACGCCGATCGCCGTCGGCAGCACCCACAGCCACCACGCGCCATGCAGCCGCGGCCCAATCGTCACCACGCAGAAGGCCGTCCACGCAGCGATGTAGCTGCCGATCATGCCCTGAAGGTGCGCATACCACCAGAACATCTTTGTCTTTGGAGGGTGGGTAAAATTCCACACTGCCGTGCCCGCGATGCGCATGCCGATAACGCCGAAAACGATCGCGGGAATCGCCAGGTTCTGAACCAGCACTGGTTTTACCGCCCCGAGCAACGCCAATGCCGCGCTCGCTAGGAAACAGACTACGGCGGCAATCCAGTCCAGGGGTTTGACGACCGGCTCGCCCTTCCACGCCGCCTTCTGTCCCAGCACTCGGTAGGCCACAAACGCGGAGTAAAAACTGAATATGGCCACAAGCGCCAGAAAGAGCACCGGTCTATACAGCGCCATCACCAACGCTGTGCAGGCAACAACCGTCATGCACCAGAAATAAATCTTTCCCCACAACCGGTGAGCCTTACCGCCTTTCGCCGTCACTAGCGCCAGCGGAGCCAGCACAAATGCCCCCGATCCCGCCGCGATATGAACTGCGAGAAATGCATGCATCCACAATGGGTCTCGCATATGTCACCTCGTCAGTTACGTTTTGTCTGACTCTTCTTTTCTCCAAGTTCCTTCAGCGTTTCATCGCACCAATTTGCCTCTGCGCGGGCGATGTGCTCGCCGTAATTCAGCGTCATCAGCCAGAACGGCTTCTGCGGATCTTTGGGCGCTTCCTTCTCCAGCCGCTCGCGCGTGGCCTTGTACGTCGCCAGCTCCTGCCTGCACTGCTCGCGACGCTGCGCCACGTGTTCCGCACTCACCCGAGGCGAAACCAACCCTCCAAAAAACAGCTTCAGTAGAAGTTCGTTCCGCGGAACCTCGACCGTGGGCGGTCTCTCTAACCACCTGTACAGTTCCTTGCGCCCCGCGGCTGTCAACTCGTAAATATGCCGGTCGGGCCTGCCCGGGTTGACCTCTGTCTTCCTGTGCGCCAGTTCCTTCGCCGCCATTTTTTTGAGCGTCGGGTAGATCTGCCCATAGCTCTCGCGCCAGAAATGCCCAACCGACCAGCCGCTTAACTGTCTCAGGTCGTATCCGGACATCGCCCCGAAACTGAGCAAGCCCAGCAATGCAAACTGGCTCTGATTCGATCTTGCCATATCCGCATGATATATATCTTTTAGATATATATCGTCAAGGAAAAAAGACGCAGCCTCCGCTGTGTCTCTCCTATTTCGCTGAAAGAATGGCCTTTTCCAGCTGCGCGATCTGCTGCTTGATCAGATCCGCATTTGGTCCGGCGGGGGTATATGCAAGGCTATTTCGGAGATGGTCGAGAGCTTCGGCCAATTCGCCTTTGCTGGCAAGGATGACAGCGAGCAACTGCTCGGTGTTCGGCGCCAGATGCTGAGGATCCATGGCCAGAGACTTCTTTGCGCTCTCTTCCGCAATTTCACCTTTGCCGAGGTTGAAATTCCCGACCGCGCTGTAATACCAGATTTGCGGTGTTCCCACGGGATCGAGCTTCAGGTAGTGGTCTGCCGCGTCCGCGACTTCCTGCCACTTTTTCTGCTGTGCGGCCAGCTCGGCGATGGGCTCGTATGGCGCCACAAACTGTGGATCAGCAGCCACCGCCCTTTCGTATGAAGCGAGAGCATCCTGCGGCTTCGTCGTCGCCTGCAGCTTCCCGAGCTGGTACCACGCTTCAGCAAACTTGGGATCAATCTGGACTGCCTTCTCCAGATCATGCTGCGCGCCGTCAAGGTTCTTGTTCAGGGCCTCGGAGCGGGCCTTGTCAAACTTTTTCAACGCGTCTTTTGAAGCCGTTGCGGTGGTGGGGCTTACTCCATAGCCCGAGGAATGTTCATTTAGATGAAGTGTGATGGTGCCGATGTCCGGATTGTCCATCAGGTTGCCATTGCTAATCGTGACAGCGCTCGATTGAAAACCCGCCAGCGATGCCTTAACCTGACAACCCACTAGCGATCCAGCGTTCAGGGCCTTCGCACCCACTTGAGGGGCGACTTCAGAAGCCGTCGTTATGCGGCCCGCGTCCTGGATGGTGAAGCCACCTTTGGCATCTGTCAGAGTGTTGTAGCGGACGGCACCGTTGCAATCGACGGAAACGGGAATGGGATCCCAGGGTAAAACGCCACCTTCAACCGCGACCTTTCCCGAAAAGTACATCCCGCCGTGCTGATGTGCCAGTGTCTGATCGAAATTGGCATATTTGCCCACGCCGCTCGACATCTCCGCATTATGGTTCGAGCTCGCAGCAGTGGAGCCAGCAGCAGCGCCTCCACCACCGCCACCGGCCTGGCCGAAGACAGCGACGCTCAACGCGATCTCAGCAAATCCGGCAATAAACAGTTTGAGTTTCATAGTTCGCCTCCCGCGACAAAGAATTATCTACCGGTAGAGAGACGGTGCGGAAGAGGAGATTTTCCACTTCGTCTGTCTTTATTTTGCTTCAGCCTCATATCGCTGGGACGCGTGGTCCCCTACTCGTCCTGCTCCCTGAGTTTGGCAATGATGGTGAAGTCTTCGAGCGTGGTGGTATCGCCCTTGATTTCGCCACTGGTGGCCAGTTCACGCAGCAGACGGCGCATGATCTTTCCAGATCTCGTCTTTGGCAATTGGTCAGTAAAACGAAGATCGTCGGGACGTGCGAGCGCGCCGATCTCCTTCGCCACCCATGCGCGCAACTCGTCCTTCAATTCCTGCGACGCCTCGTGCCCGCTTTCAAGCGTCACGAACGCTGCGATCGCCTGGCCCTTCATCTCGTGCGGACGCCCCACCACGGCCGCCTCGGCCACCTTGGGATGGGCCACGAGTGCGGATTCGACCTCCATCGTGCCCAGCCGGTGGCCGCTCACGTTGATCACGTCGTCTACTCGTCCCATGAGCCAGTAGTAGCCGTCCTTGTCGCGGCGGGCGCCGTCACCGGTGAAATATGAGCCGGGAATCTCGCTCCAATACTGCTTCACATAGCGCTCTGGATCGTTGTAGATGGTTCGAGCCATCGAAGGCCATGGTTTGCGGATGATTAGCAGTCCGCCCTGCCCGGCCTCGACCGGCTCGCCGAATTTTGTAACAACCTCCGGCACAATTCCTGGAAATGGTCGCGTCGCCGAACCCGGCTTGGTAGGAATCGCGCCGGGCAGCGGAGTCAGCATGATGGAGCCTGTCTCCGTCTGCCACCACGTATCGACAATCGGACACCGGCCTTTGCCGATCACATCGCGATACCACATCCACGCTTCGGGATTGATCGGCTCGCCCACCGTGCCCAGCAGACGCAAGCTGGCCAGGCTGTGCTTCTCGGGATAATGGTTGCCCCACTTGATGAAGGCGCGGATTGCAGTCGGCGCCGTATAGAAAATTGTGACCTTGTGGTCATCGATAATTTTCCAGAAGCGATCGAGCTCAGGAAAGTTGGGGGCGCCTTCGTACATCAGCGTGGTTACACCATTCTGCAGGATTCCATAGATAACGTAAGAATGTCCTGTAACCCAGCCGATGTCTGCCGAGCACCAGTAAACGTCATCGTCTTTCAGATCGAAGACCAGCTTGCTCGTCAGATACGTCTGGACAGAATAACCACCCGTCGTATGCACCAGGCCTTTCGGTTTGCCCGTTGTCCCCGAGGTGTAGAGGATGTATAGAGGATCTTCAGAGTCGAGTTCTTCAGCGGGACAATCGGCGTCAGCCGCGGCAACCAGGTCGTGCCACCAGTGATCGCGTCCGGCAACCATGTTAACCGCCGAGCCCGACCGCTTATAGATGACAACATTTTTGACGGACGGACACTTTATAACCGCCTCGTCGACGGTCGCTTTCAACTTCACCTCACCGCCCCGGCGATACGACGTGTCCTGGGTGAGGATGGCTACGCATTGCGCGTCATTCACGCGATCGACGATAGCAGTTGCGGCGAAGCCGCCAAAGATGACGGAGTGGATTGCTCCTATGCGCGCGCAGGCCAGAATCGCCACCGCCAGCTCTGGAGTCATTCCCATGTAGACCGCAACCCGGTCGCCCTTCCTGATGCCCAGCGACTTGAGCGCATTCGCAAATTTCTGCACTTCGGCAAGCAGCTCGCCATAACTCAGCTTACGAACTTCGCCCGGCTCACCCTCCCACAGGATTGCCGTCTGGTCTCGCTTGCCGTTATGCACATGGCGATCCAGACAGTTGTAGGAAATATTGATTTTCCCGTCTACAAACCACTTTGCCCAGGGCAAATCCCAGTCCAGAACCTTGGTCCAGAGCGAGAACCAGTGCAGCTCTCGCGCGGCGTTCTCCCAAAACCCTTCGGGATCGGCGATCGATCGCGCGTATAGCGCCTCATATTCGGCGAGACTGCGGACGTGCGCCTTCGCCGCAAACTCAGACGGTGGGGAAAAGACGCGATTCTCCCTGAGAATCGAATCGAGGTGCTGGTCGGAGGTGGTCGAAGAAGCCATGTGCCTGCCTTATTGGAAAGTGTCGGTGCTCGATGATCGATTTGCCGTCAAGAAGACACACTAACGGCTCAGCATAAGGCGACGCAAGAGATTTCCTGTCTATACGTATAGACATCAAGGGGAAAGACCGCCAATTCTATCAATTACACTGCATTTACGAACTACTCTCGAGGATTTGGTCTTTGCTTGAACCCAGTGTCGCGTATGAGGAAATCCGGAAACAGCGCATTCTTGCCGTCATTCCCGCGCGCCTCGGCTCCACACGACTGCCCCGCAAAGTGCTTCGCGAGATCGCCGGTGAACCCATGATTGCCTGGGTCTACCGCGCTGCGCGGGCATGCCCGCTCCTCGACCAGGTACTCATCGCTACCGATTCGGAAGAGGTACTTTCCTTCGCCCAGGAGCACAACCTTCCGGCCGTGTTCACTCCCGAGGACTGCGCCAGCGGCACGGATCGCGTACATGCGGTCGCCGAGTCCATAGCCGCCGATATCTACGTCAACATCCAGGGCGATGAGCCCCTGCTGCGTCCCGAGCATCTCGACACGCTGCTGGAGCCCATGACGCGACCAGAGGTGGAGGTCACCACCCTCGCTACCCGTTGCTCGCCCGATCAAGTCCACAATCCGAACGCCGTCAAGGTAGTCGCCGCCGCCAATGGACGCGCGCTCTATTTCTCGCGCGCCACTCTCCCCTACGACCGCGACAACGTTGGCGGCTTTGCATACCGCAAACATCTCGGCATCTACGCCTATCGAAAAAACGCGCTCAAGAGATTTCCCGGGCTGCTGCCCAGCAGCCTTGAAGCCGCCGAGAAACTCGAGCAGCTGCGCTTTCTCGAAAACGGAATCGATGTCTACGTTGCTGATACGCCCTACGACACCATCGGCGTCGATACAGAAGAGGACCTCCGGAGGGTAGAAGAAATATTGCGTGGATAGGTGGGCCCGTGCAATGCTATCGAGTCTTACCGCTTGTTCGAGCCTTGTCTTCGCGACGAATTGCAGACTCAAAAGCGGCGTGAAGCTCGGCGCAGACCGACCGGCGCGGCACGGGCGCTCCCATGTGAATGCTTCTGAGCTCAGCCATGAATGCCTTCCACATTCGCTCGCCGCCTTCTTCAAGAAGCTGGGCGCGGATCGAGAGTTGCCTGGACGCAGGAGTGAACCGGCA
>CAYVSQ010000539.1:0-9014 GCA_964453815.1 uncultured Acidobacteriaceae bacterium
CGCTCCCGAAGACATCATCCGCAGCGTAAAGCGGGGCCTGTACGCGGTGAACTTCGGCGGCGGATCGGTCGACATCACCAGCGGCAAGTTCGTCTTCTCTGCCTCCGAAGCCTACCTCATCGAAGACGGCAAGATCACCGCTCCGGTGCGCGACGCCACGCTGATCGGCAACGGTCCGGAGGCTCTCAAGTACGTCTCGATGGTGGGCAACGATCTGGAGCTCGACGAAGGCGTAGGCACCTGCGGCAAAGAAGGGCAGAGCGTGCCCGTAGGCGTCGGCATGCCGACCGTGAAGCTTGACCGCATGACGGTCGGCGGCACAGGACAGTAAAAACAGGAAGGAAGTTCAATTGCAAATAGTAGATGTAAAGCAGTTTGTATCTGCGGCGGATGGATCGCGCCGTTATGCCTGGAAGACCATTCCGGCCAGCGAGGCGCTGAAAATTCCCGAACCGCGTTTGCGCTGTCCTGAATGCAAAGGGATGATCGCGTTGCGCAGAAAAACAGAAGACGGCGCGATGCCGAATCGCGGGGAGCACCGGGCCAAGAACCGCGGTTGCTCGCTCGGCGATTGCTTCGACGGTGTGAAGCGACTGGCGGCGAATCCGATCGAACCGGACGAGGAAAGCATTGGTGAGTAGCCTATCCCAGCTTGCGGCGAACAACCTTCAACAACTCGCTACAGACATTGTTACGAAGGCGGTTCGCGCGGGCGCGAGCGATGCCGAAGTGACGATTCGCGAGGGCGACGAATTCTCCACCGTGGTCCGTATGGGCGAGGTCGAGACGCTGAAGGAATCGGGCTCACGCGGCATGGGGCTGCGCGTGCTGATCGCGACAGAGAACGGCCATCGCGTAGCCAGCACTTCGACCAGCGATTTTTCCGAGGAAGGCGTCGACCATCTGGTGCGTGGAGCGCTGGCTTTGGCGCAGGTCACGTCGGAAGACCCATTCGCCGGCCTCGCCGAGACCTGCGAGTTCGGCAAGCTTGAGGGCGACCTCGAGCTGTATCACGAAGACGTCTATTCTCTCGAAACCGCGGAGCGCATCGAATACGCCCGTCGCGCCGAGGCTGCGGCCTTGGCTGCCGATACCCGTATCACCAATAGCGATGGCGGCAGCTTCGACGCGGCGACCGGGCGCAGAATCTTCGCGAATTCGCGCGGGTTTAGCGGCGAATACCGCGCCTCATCCTGCTCCATCTCAGCGAGCCCTATTGCTCTGGGGAAGAGCAATGAGATGCAGCGCGACTACTGGTACACCTATGCGCGCTCGCTTAAAAAGCTGAACACACCGGAGTCAGTTGGCATAGAAGCAGCACGGCGCACTGTGCGCAGGCTGGATGCGCGCCGGGTGAAGACGCAGCAGGCGCCAATCATCTTCGCGCCCGAGATTGCTCGTTCGGTGATTGGGGCTATCTTCGACGCGGCCAGTGGAGACAGCGTCTATCGCGGCGCATCGTTCTTTGCCGGCAAGCTGGGTGAACAAGTCGCAGCTGCATCGGTTACGGTCATCGACGATGGAACGATCGTCGGCGGTTTCGGGACTTCTCCTTTCGATGGCGAAGGCTTGCCGTCGCGGCGCACGGTGATCGTCGAACGCGGCGTGCTTACCAACTACCTGCTGAACACCTACACCGGGCGCAAGCTGGGCATGAAGAGCACAGGCAACGCATCGCGCGGCCTGGCGGGAAATCCCGGCATTGGCGCGGGCAATCTCTTTCTCGTTGCCGGCAGTGCAACCCCGCAGGAGATTCTCGGCGGTGTGCAGTCAGGCCTCTATGTAACGGAGCTGATGGGCCAGGGCGTGAACATGGTCACCGGCGATTACTCAAGGGGCGCATCCGGTGTGTGGATCGAGAATGGCGAGCTGACCTACCCGGTCCAGGAGATCACCATCGCAGGAAACCTGAAGGACATCTTCCGCAACATCACGGCCATCGGCAACGATCTCGAATTTCGCGGCTCGGTTGCTTCTCCAACGCTGCGCGTGGATGGCATGACCATTGCCGGAGAGTAATCTTCTGAGTGGTGATATCCAGTGCACTCCTCACAGTTGCTCTCCTCATCCGTCGCATTTGACCCGCAAAACCCACCGTGGGCGCAGATCCCCGCTCGTGCCGGGGTCTTCGCCCTTTGCGCAGCAGACGAGCACGCCGAACCCTATCTTAGCCGAACGCCGAATCTGCGCAATCGGTTGCGACGGCTCCTGGCTGCGAGGCCTAGCGAGCAGCCAGGTCAATCGAAGCGCCTGCGCCTCGCCCAAAGCGTCGTTCGCATTGAATACACCCTCACCGGATCGGACTTCGAGTCCTGGCTGCTGCTTTATCAGGTCTCGCTTGCAGCCTTTGGCGAGCGAGCGCGCAAGCGGCTGCACCTGAAGCCGTCTACGTTTCTACGCATGGCGATGGATAATGCTTATCCCCGCGTATATGTAACCAATCGAATTACAAAGTCGGCGGCAAGAGATCTCTTCGGCCCTTTCCCATCCCGCGCGGCCGCCGAAACCTTCCTCGAAAGCATGCTCAACCTCTTCGAACTGCGCCGCTGTCATGAGGATCTCTCACCCGATCCGATTTTTCCAGGCTGCATTTATTCCGAAATGAAGAAGTGCATGGCCCCATGCTTCAAAGGCTGTACCGATGAGCGCTACGCGCAGGAAGCCGCTGCAGTACATGCATTTCTGGCAACGCGAGGCCAGAGCCTGATAAACGAACTGGCTCGGCAACGGGCACATGCCTCAGAATCGCTTGACTTCGAGAAGGCCGCTGAGGTCCATGCACGCCTCGCCAAGGTGGAAAGCGCTGCGGCCGGCGTCTCTCCCGCTGTCCATTCTCTATCGGAACTGAATGGGGTAATCGTGCAGCCGGCCAGCGAACCTGAGCACGTGGCCCTTTTTCTGCTGAACAGGGGCTCGCTCGCCGGACCGGCACTCTATTCCGTGGCAGGCATGCGGCATCCGAACGAGCAGTCGGGATCGTCGTCGCTCTTCGCTCATCCAACCGCCCTTGCGCCGGTGCCCCTCGAAGAGACTCCGCTGGTCCGGCTAGCCGCGCGTGACGAACTGGAGTCGCGGCTCGACGATGCGCTCAACACTCTGGCAGTCCGGTCGACAAAAAGCCCGCAACAGATCGCTGACTATCAGTGCCTATTCAGCCGCTGGTACTATCGCCCGCAGGCGCGGCGCGTGGGAGAAGTGATCTTTGTTGACACCAACGGGGTTGAACTCGGAAACGAAGTCCCCAAAAAGCCGTTGATGCGCGCGATTTCACGCGTTTACCGGCAGGGTCAGCCCGGCCGGCAACCTGAAGAGGCGTCCGTTGCAGACCAGCCCGCGAGCTAGAGAGCTCTGAAACTCCGGTGCTAAGTACGTCAGCGATAATATCTATCTAAAAGCTTTACGGAACCGGCAGCGGCGAAGAGTGCGTATAAATGTCCGATAGGCATTCTACGTTCTTGCCACGATTATCAGCAACTAACACAATGTTTTTGGAGCGAGACGCATGATTTTAGAGGATACCCGCTACGCACTGCGGCAGTTTGCCAAGGCTCCGGGATTTACAGCGACAGCAATTCTGACGCTCGCCCTGGGGATCGGCGCGACGACGGCAATCTTCACTCTGGTCTATGCAGTGTTGCTCAAGTCGTTGCCAGTAGCGAATCCGCACGAGTTGATCCGCGTCGGCGACAACGAAAACTGCTGCATTAACGGCGGCATGCAGGACAATTGGTCGCTCTTCTCCTATGAGCAGTACAAACAGTTTCGCGACAATACACCGGGGTTCTCGCGGCTCGCCGCGTTTCAGGCCGGACACAACCAGGTCGGCGTGCGCCGGGAGGGCAGCAATCATCCGCCGGAGTCGCTGATCGGGGACTTTGTTTCCGGGAATGCCTTCGACACACTCGGCCTGCGGGCGTATATGGGACGGCTGCTGAAGCAGTCGGACGACGAGAAGGGCGCGCCTCCGGTCGCGGTGATGAGCTATCGCACCTGGCAGCAAAAGTTCGGAGAGGATCAGTCGATCGTTGGTTCGAGCTTTCTGATCAATGGCCAGCCATTTACGATTGTCGGCATCACTCCACCCGGATTTTTTGGTGAACGGCTCGAGAGCGATCCGGCGTCATTCTGGATACCGCTGAACAAAGAGCCAATCGTACTGGGAACCAACAGTGTTTTGGACGCACCGGACCTCGACTGGCTCAACGTGATTGGCCGTATTCAACCAGGAGCCAACCAGAAGGAGATGGAGGCGCGGATGCAGGTGGGATTGCGCCAATATCTGCAAAGCCCCATACGAAAGCTTGACGCGCGCAGCACCGGGCTGATCCCAAAGCAGACGTTGCATCTCTCGCCGGGTGGTGGCGGCGTGCAACGCATGCAGGAGCAGTTCAAGGATGCTCTGCATCTGCTGATGTGGATCTCTGGGGCCGTTCTGCTGATTGCCTGCGCGAATCTGGCGAACCTGATGCTCGTGCGTGCTACGGCAAACAGGCAAAGGATCTCAATACAGGCGGCTCTGGGCGCTCCCAGATCACGGCTGGTAGGTCAGGCGCTCACGGAAAGCGTGGTTCTGGCCGTGCTCGGAGGGATCGCCAGCCTGATCGTGGCATACGGCGGAGCGCGGCTGATTGTGCAGCTGGCTGCCGGCAAGAGCTATGTGCCGATCGATGCCACACCCTCGCCGGCCGTGCTCGCATTTGCATTTGCGGTCTCCCTGTTAACGGGGATGCTCTTCGGCGTGGCGCCGGCATGGGTGACGGCGCATGCGGACCCGATCGATGCGCTGCGCGATGCGAACCGCACGATGAAGCATAGTGGCCTGTGGACGCAGAAGGCTCTTGTCGTCGTGCAGGCGGCGTTTTCCCTGATGTTGCTGTGCGCGGCGGTCCTGCTCATCCAAAGCCTGCGCAATCTGCATCATCAGGATTTCGGATTTGACACCGCGAACCGGTACATTCTGCACATCGATCCGCAGATGGCGGGCTACAAGGTGGAACAGATCGATGCCCTGGATCGCCAATTGCACGATGCGCTGGCTGCAATTCCCGGCGTGAAGCTGGTGGCCTATTCAACTTACAGTCCGATGGAAGGCGACAACTGGGGCACGGGGGTCTACTTTGAAGGCAGGCAGCCACCGCCCCCGGGCAGCAATGAAAATAATGCATCGTGGGTGCGTGGGAGTGCCGGGTACTTCGACGCGGTAGGCACCCGCATCATTGCCGGGCGGCCAATCACTGAGCAGGATACGGTTACCACGCGCAATATCGCCGTTGTGAATCAAGAATTTGTTAAGCGGTTCTACAAGGATCAGAATCCGATAGGCCAGCACTTTGGCACTGACGACCAAAAGTATGCAGGCATGTATGAGATTGTCGGTGTCACCGAAAATACCAACTACTGGCAGCCGACGAGCAAGATGCGTCCGATGTTTTTCGTCGCAGCACCCCAATACCAGCGAATCGATGACCCCGATGTAAAGATGGGCGATACCTTTTCCCACATGCACTTGAACGCGTGGGAACTGCGGACGAATCGAACGGTTCCCGGGCTCGAATCTCAGGTACGCGAAGCGCTCGCCCAGGTCAATCCGAACCTGACGGTTATCGACTTCGAAAGCTTCGCAGAGCAAGTGCAGGAAAACTTCAACCAGCAGGCAATGGTCGCAGACCTGACTTCGGTATTTGGGTTGCTAGCTCTGGTGCTGGCTTCGATCGGCCTTTATGGCGTGACAGCGTACGCCGTGGCGCGGCGCACCGGTGAGATCGGCATTCGCATGGCGCTGGGGGCGGATCGAATGGATGTTCTGCGCCTGGTGTTACGAGGCGCGTTTCTGCTGGTTGGAGTGGGACTGGCGATCGGCGTCGTTTTCACGATGCTGATCGGCCGGTTCATGGCGGGCCAGTTGTTTGGTGTCAAGGCCTACGACCCTGCCATCTTATTAATCACGACGATAATCCTGGGGGCGGCAGCGCTGATTGCGTCAGTGATCCCGGCACAGCGCGCGGCGAGTATCGAACCGATGCAGGCGTTGAGGACGGAATGAAACGCGACTAACTTGGCCGCTCTTCAGAATTCGCCGGAGATCGCGCGGCGAATGGAGCGAGGCGTGAATGATGATTCGCTCTGGCGTGTTTTGATAAACGATCATGTATTTCTGCACAGGGAAGAAAAGTACAGAACGGGAGGTCAGATCCACTCGCGGATGCCCCGCTCGGAAACTGCTCAGAAGTGCGAATGTCTAGAAGAATACTTCTTCGATCTGGTCCGCGATTGATGAACCCTACCTAGCTGGATGTATCGCCAAATCTCGTTCAGGTCATCGACCGCTTGAGATGAGTGGATATAGGCTTTGTCACTAGCGGCGCTGTTTCCTCGCTTCAAGGATACGGCGTGCTTCATCGCTCTGGATCCCTTCTCCCCGCTCGAGCGGAGAAAAGCTGTGCTTTATCTTGAAGCCAGGTTTCCTGACCGTCAAGCAATTCGAGCGCATGGGCGATCATTTCCTCAGGATTTTTGAAGTGTCCCAGTTCGATTTCGCGCTTGATTCGCTGTTCGCTGGTTTCATCAACAGAGACATTCATACCAAGAGTCTACGACAGGTCTGATCTACAGAACTGGATCGAGTTGGCCTACTTATTCCGCGCCTTTACTTTGAACCAGATCGGCGAGCCTTCAAAGCCAAAGGCATCGCGAATCTGGTTCTCGAGAAAGCGCTCAAAAGAGAAGTGGAGTTTCACATGCCGGTCGGTGAACAGCACAAACGTGGGCGGAGCCACAGCGGCCTGCGTCATGTAGAGGATGCGAACCCGCTTGGACAGCGGGACTCCGGCGCGCTGGAAGTCGACGCGTTCCAGGAATCGATTCATCTGGCCCGTGGTCACCCGCTTGCGCCGCTCATTGGCGACGCGGATGGCAGTGTCGAGCACGCGGTTAAGGGTGCGGCTGTCCTTCTGTGCCTTGACCGCCGAGACAAAGACGATTGGCGCATAGTCGAGATACTTCAGCACGTTGCGGACCTGGCTCTCGAAAATCTTGAGGTCCGCTGGAGGCTTGCCATCGGTGCGGCCTGTTGTGACCAGATCCCATTTATTGACGACAATCACCACCGACCGGCCACTCTCGTGCGCGTAGCCGCCAATCGTCGCGTCGGAGGCGGTGACACCTTCGGTGGCATCAATCATCAGGAGAGAAACATCGGCGGCCTCAAGATGGCGGCGCGCCATGATGACCGACAGCTTTTCCGCCATCAACTCCGTCTTGCCCTTGCGGCGAATGCCGGCCGTATCGATGATGCGAAGTTGCTGATCCTGGTAGTCGATCACCTCGTCAACCGCGTCGCGAGTGGTCCCCGCGATGGGTGAAACAATGGCGCGCGTGGTTCCGGAGAGTGCATTCAGCAGCGTGGACTTTCCGACATTCGGTCGGCCAATAATGGCCAGGCGCGTTTCGTGCTGCCGGTACTCGCCGTGCGTCCGATGCACTGCTTCCTGGGTGCCATCTTCGACGGCAGATTCTTCTCCGGACGCGTCTTGTGTGGCTGCATCTTCTACCGGTTCATCATTGAAGGGCAGAACAGCAAAGACCTCGTCCAGCAACTCGCCGATATTGTGTCCATGCTCAGCCGAGATGGCGATGAGGTTCCTGATGCCAAGCTGGCGGAAGTTTTCGGCTGCGGTGTCGAGCGCCTCAACATCAATCTTGTTCACAGCTAGAAAGAGCGGCTTGCCGGAGCGGATCAGCAGGCGGGCGAGATCAAGATCGGGCGAGGCCAACTCTGTGCGCCCATCGACTACCATCACGATGGCGTCGGCTTCCTGTACGGCGACCTGGGCTTGACGGAAAATCTCTGCCGGAATGAGCGCTTCATCGTCGGGGATGATGCCGCCCGTATCCACGATCCGCGCAGCGCGACCAGACCATTCGACTTCTCCGTAGATGCGGTCGCGCGTAATGCCAGGCTCGTCTCCCACAATCGAGCGTCGTGAACCAGTGAGGCGATTGAAGAGAGTCGACTTCCCGACGTTAGGACGCCCAACGATTGCAAATACGGGCTGTCCGTCTCCGCTCCGTCCGGATTCCCTGATTCGCGACTTCTTGCTACTGGATTTTTTCAACGTGCTTGCCGACCTGACAGGGACGAGATTCGTCCCTCAACGGCAAATGCCGCAGATATGGACTGTGATGGGCGCGATGGTATGCACTTCATGATTCTATCGTGCGAAGGGGTTCGACGGCCCTTAACCGACTCAGTACGGAGAACGGTACTCCTGTGCTGAAGCAGGAGCGAGATCCAACTTTTTCACAGCACACCGGATATCCTTAAGAAGCCTACTTGAGGGAAATCGGCCTGTCCTCCATGACCCAAACCGCGTTACCCTCGCTTTACGACTTCTTCGCTCCCGGCGGTGTGCTCTCGCGTTCGAGTCTACCCTATGAGTTTCGCCGCGGCCAACTGGAGATGGCGCAGGCCGTCGAGCGCTCTCTCGATGAAAATCGCCACCTGATCGTCGAGGCGGGAACTGGCACCGGCAAGACACTGGCCTATCTTTTGCCCGCCCTGCGCTCGGGGCGACGTGTGATTATCTCCACCGGCACCAAAAATCTCCAGGAGCAGCTCTTCTTCAAGGACATTCCCTTCCTCGAGTCGCTGCTGGGGCCGTTGCGCGTCTGCTACATGAAGGGCCGCGCGAATTACGTCTGCCGTCACAAGCTTTACGCCCTGCGAAGCCAGCCCATTCTTTCCGGCCTCGAAGAAATCTCGCAATACCACGCCATCGCCGAGTGGGAAAAGACGACCGAGACCGGGGACCGCGCCGAGATCGACAATCTGCCCGAGAGCAGCCAGCTTTGGGCCAAGCTTGACGCGCGCAGCGACGCCTGCCTGGGGCAGAGTTGTCCGGACTACGAGCGCTGTTTTATCACGGAAATGCGACGCAAGGCGGCGGAGAGCGATGTGATCATCGTGAACCACCATCTGTTCTTCGCCGATCTCGCCATCAAGCAGCAGGCCGGAG
>CAYVSQ010000540.1:0-7425 GCA_964453815.1 uncultured Acidobacteriaceae bacterium
AGAAACAACTCTGGGATATGGCCCCGAACTACGGATCGGTACGGAGCATGCCGGACACGCTTCCTGTCGATTCAAATTGTCTGCACTGTCATGCAGGCGAGGTGCAAAGGGCGCTGCCGGACGCGCGCAACAAGTATGCTGTAGCCCCCTTCATGGCGGGTGGTGTCACCTGTGCAGCGTGTCATGGTGACCCGGCGCAGCATCTCGCGCAGCAGGGACACGGGCCGATTGTGAATCCGGCGGCATTATCGCCCGCGAATCGCGACAGTATTTGTCTGCAGTGCCATCTCGAAGGCGAAGCCGCGATTTACCGTGCGGGCGAATCTCTTGTTTCTTATCAACCGGGCGATGATCTTGCCAGATTCGTAGTTTATTTTGTGAACGCGAACCACCGGGAGGGCGGCGGCAGGGCGACCAGTCAATACGAAGCTCTACTCAAGAGCGCATGCAAACGAGCAAGCGGAGACAAGCTCAGCTGTATGACCTGTCACGATCCCCACGATTCACCAGCGGCGGCAGAGCGAGTGAGCTTCTATCGCGAAAAATGTCTGACGTGTCATACAGGCCAGAAAATGGCAACGGAACATCATCCTGAGCAGCAGAATTGCGCTGCTTGCCACATGCCAACGCGAGAGACAACCGATATCTCACATGAGCAGCTCACTGACCACAACATCCAGAAATTCCCGCGAAAAGATCGCAGCGCGGTCATCGGACAAATTGTCGAGCTTGTGCCGGTTGGCGGCGCAGGCGCGGGAGACCGGGAACTTGGTCTTGCCTATGCACAACTAGCGGAGCGAGGCGATCGTCAGTCGGGAGAAAGGGCGCTATCGCTGCTGAAAAAGGCGGAGAATGAGGGCTCAAACGATGTCGAGCTTCATGTTCGGCTGGGCTTTCTGGATCAGATTTCCGGTAAGCTGGATGAGGCGCAGCGTGAATATCAGGTAGCTCTGACGGAAAACCCTTACGAGAGTACGGCACTGGCGGATCTGGCGGTGCTTGATGCATCACAAGGACATACCGACCTGGCCGTGAAGCTTTTGGAAAAGGTGGTCGCTGCCGACCCAGCTCAGACAGCCGCTGGGCTTGATCTTGCTTTTCTGGAGTGCAGAATCGGTGACCAGGCAAAGGCTATGCAGACGATTGCCGAGGTCCAGCGCTTTAATCCTGATAGTGCTTCCGTACATCAGTTTGTGGCGACAGGAAAGTACGGCGATCAATATTGCAGGCTTCGGCGATAACTTCCCAACCTTCACGCCTCAACAATACCGCGAGGGCTGCTGATCACCGAACCGGCGCGCAAAGTGTCTCTGCGCGTTGTGCCGCGCCTTCGCACTTCTTCCCTTCGTGCATACTGCACTGCCAAGTACGGCCATAGCGGAGAAGGTTCGTGAGGTTGCCGCTTCAGTTTCATCGCGCCATTCCCAATAGACACTACAGTGACGAAGCTCTATAGTTCACTTTCATAAGCGCCTGGCTCGCGCAAAAGAATTCGTGAATAATTTCGGGGATCGACAGTATGAGCTTCGATTGTGATGCCTTCATCAGTTATGCCCACATTGATAACGTTAGCCTTGTCGACGGCGGAATGGGATGGATCTCCAACCTTCATCGCGCGCTTGAGATTCGCGTCAGTCAGCTGTTGGGCGAAAAACCCGAGATCTGGCGCGATCCCAAGCTCACCGGAAACGATAGTTTCGCGGATACACTGGTGGATCAGCTCAAACACGTGGCCGTGCTCGTCACTGTGGTTTCGCCTCGCTACGTAAAGTCGGAATGGACTCGACGGGAGCTGGTCGAGTTCTGGAAGGCTGCCGAAGCGCAGGGTGGAGTCAAGTTTCACGATAAGGCGCGCATCTTTAAGGTATTGAAGACCCCGATCCCGCGCCTAATGGACCCGCCGGAGTTGCAGCCGCTGTTGGGCTATGAGTTCTTTCAGATCGATCCCGAGACTGGACGGGTACGCGAACTCGATGAGGTCTTTGGCCCTCAGGCACAGAGAGATTTCTGGATGAAAATGGATGATCTGGCCCACGATATCGTGGCGCTGCTGGAAGACCTGCGAGACGAACCGGTGCCGGCGTCACAGACCAGCGTAAGGGGGGCAATCTATTTGGCAGAGACGACCTCCGATCTCAAAGAGCAACGGGATGCAATTCGCCGGGACCTGCAGCAGCATGGGTATACGGTGTTACCGGCTCGTGGGCTGCCGCTCAGAGCATCCGAGATTGAGGCGTCGGTTGAGGAAGACCTGGCGCAATGCAGGATGTCCATCCATCCGATTGGCGGGAATTATGGATTTGTTCCTGAGGGAAGCAGTATTTCCTTTTTGGAAATTCAGAACGAACTTGCGATCGAAAGGTTTAAGCGCGGCGGATTCGCGCGCCTTCTGTGGATCCCCGCCGGACAATCGGTCATAGACGAGAGACAGGCCAGGGTCATCGATCAGCTTCGCATGAATCCCACAATGCAGACGGGAGCGGACCTGCTCGAAACGTTTCTGGAAGATCTGGAGACTGTCATTTATAGCCGCCTCAAAGAGACGCCTAAGGCGGCTCAGCAACCCTGTTCGAACACCAGGGGTGAGGCCTACTTACAGGTCTATCTGACCTACGATCAGCGAGACGCGGCAATTGCGTCGCAGTATTCGGATGTTCTATTCGATCATGGCTTCGACGTACTTCATCCCACGTTCGAAGGTGATGAAGCGGAGGTACGACAATGCCACGACGAGAACTTGCGCGTGTGCGATGGGGTCATAATTTTCTTTGGCTCGTCGAACGAAAGCTGGGTTCGCAGAAAGCTTAGAGAGCTGCAGAAGAGCGTTGGATACGGGCGCGAAGGTCCTCTGCCCAGCGTCACAATTGCGTGCGTGGGAACAAAGACCGCGGAGAAAGAGCGTTTTCGAACTCATGAAGCTCCCGTAATTTTCCAGATGGACGAGTTCTCACGGGATATTCTGCTTCCGTTTATCTCAAGTCTAAAAGCCCTGAGGTGACCTGGAGCATGTTCAATCCGTTCCCGGGTTTGCGTCCCTTCGAAGCTGACGAAGACCACCTTTTCTTCGGCCGGGAGAAGGAGGTCGACGAGTTACTGCGCCGCCTGCGCACCTGCCGGTTCCTTTCCATCATAGGCACTTCGGGGAGCGGCAAATCATCTCTGGTGCGTTCAGGCCTGATTCCTTCGCTCTACGGCGGCTTCATGGTCGGCACGAATCTAGGCTGGCGCATCGCCGTGATTCGACCGGGCGAAGATCCGATGCTGCACCTGGCGGAGGCGTTGAGCGCGCCGGATGTACTTGAAGATACGGAAGAGCTCGGGAGTACGAATCGCGTCATATTCGAAGCTACTCTGCGGAGAGGCGCCCGAGGGCTCGTCGAAGCGGTTCGTCAGGCAAGGGCGCTGGCCCATGACAAGCTGTTGGTTGTTGTGGACCAGTTCGAGGAGATCTTTCGCTTCCGGCGCACGCAGGCGGGGAGCTCGCGGAATGATGCGGTAGCCTTCGTCAGACTCCTGCTGGAAGCGGCGCAGCAGAAAGACATTCCCATCTACATCGTCATCACCATGCGCTCCGACTTCATCGGTGATTGCATGGATTTCGCAGGCCTTCCAGAGGCAGTCAATAGCGGCCTTTATCTTGTGCCCCGCATGACTCGAGACGAGCTCCGTTCGGCGATCACAGGGCCGGTAGCTGTTGGGGGCGGAAAGATCACACAGCGGCTGGTCCTTCGCCTGCTCAACGATTTTGGCGATGAGTATGACCAACTGCCCGTGCTTCAGCATGCTCTCATGCGGACGTGGAGCCATTGGGCAAATCGATCGCCTTCGGCCGAATCGATCGACATCGAAGATTACGAGGCGATCGGATCTTTCCGGCAGGCTCTTTCGAAACATGCGGAAGAGGCATATGAGGAGACCGGTTCTGAGGACGCCAGGAAGGTGACCGAGCGGATATTCAAGGCGCTCACGGACACCTTTTCAGACCACCGCGGGATTCGCCGGCCGACATCGGTCGGAGACCTGATCGCCGTCTCAGAGCCGGCATCCATGGACGACGTCATCCGAATCATTGAAATCTTTCGACAGCCCGGCAGATCGTTCCTCATGCCTCCTGCGGATGTTCCTTTGAACGAGCAGTCCATCATCGACCTCTCGCATGAGAGCCTTATGCGCTGCTGGGAGCGGCTGACTGGGTGGGCGGAACAGGAGAGGATCTCAGCGGACATTTATAACCGCCTCACCGATGCGGCGAGGTGGTTCGAAGAAGGCAGGGCAGGTCTCTGGCGCAATCCGGAACTGGAGGTTGGGCAGAAGTGGAAGCTTGAAAACAGACCCACGGCAGCCTGGGCTCAGCGCTACAACTCGTCGTTCGCCCAGGTGATGAATTTTCTCGATCGCAGCGAAGAGGAGCGGCAACGTCAGAGCGCTGAGAAGGCTCGGGAACGGCAAAAGAAGCTCAGGCAGACCCAGTGGGCTGCCGGTATATTGGCATCGTTGTTACTTGCTGCTCTCTTTCTTGCTTTCCTGGCATGGAAGCAGACCCGCCGCGCAGAAAGGAATCTTGAATTAGCGAGAAGAGCGGTTGATGAAAGCCTCTCCTCCGCGGGCCGCGATCAGGCGCGCGAGGCCAGCGATATGCCGCAGATGGAAAAGTTTCGCATGGAGCTCCTAGATAAGGCTGAGACTTTCTACGCACTGTTCGTGCGTCAGAACTCCGACAATCCCGCGCTTCGCAGCGAAGAGGCACGCGCCAATTCCCGATTGGGAGACATCAATCGCCTGATGGGAAGACACATAAAGGCTGCGGAGGAATACAACAAGGCCATCGCCGGATTCACCGATCTTGCAAAGACCTATCCCGGCAGGGGCGAGTTTCGTCAGGCTTTGGCCTACGCGCGTAACTGGCTTGGAGAGACGATTCGCGACGCTTTAGAAAAGCAGGCCGATGTCAGCTGGACGCCCCTGGATGCCGAGAAAGAGTACAGTGAAGCACTTCGTCTACAGAACGAACTGCACACCCAACAACCAGCTGATACAACTTATCAACAGGAATTGGCCCGGACTTACTACAATCGCGGAATCATCCGTTACCGCGTGAAGGATAGCCAGGGAACGCTGTCTGACTTTCGCGAAGCCATCGATCTACTTGAACCTCTTATCACGAAGAGGGCGATTACCGCAGATACCGGCACTAATCCGAGCCCTGCTCAAGATCTGGCACGGGTCTACAATAACTACGCAAATGTGGCTAGCAGCACGGGACAGATCGCGGAAGCTCAAGCTTTTTATGAGAAAGCGGTTGCCCTCGCCGAGCAACTGGTCAACAAGAATCCTGAAAGCCGGGAATACAAAGTGGAGCTGGCAAAATACTGCGGCAACGAGGCGAAAATGCTGGTGAATGCCGACGAGCCGGCACTGGCGGAGCCGCGAAGCCGTTGTGCTCTGGAGCTTCTGGAAGAGCTGGCGAAGCCGACACCTTCGCTTTCTGTGAACCTGGCGTGGGCTCTTCAGCTTCAAGGCCAACTGCTTCAGGAGCGAGACCCGGAGGAAGCGAAGATATTGACAGACCAGGCTCTTAATCTGCTCCAGAAAGATAATAAGGCTGCGGCAAAGGGTGATTTGTCATATAGTGCAATCTATATGAATCTTGGTGCGAACTATCTCGAGCTGGCCGAGTATTCACTCCAGCGCGGAGATATCGCTACCGCGAAAAGTGAGCTTGCGAATCTGGGGAGGATATTGCCTTACCTGTCGCCGGATGACAAACAAGCGCTAATGGCGCTATATCCGGACTTGCAGGGGAAACTACTCAAAGGGCCGACCAGACATTAACAGGGAAATGTATCTCAGGAGTTTCCAATGCGACGAATGGGTTGTTTTGTTTGTCTGCTTTTCACCTCCATTATCTTATCCGCGGCGGCAGCCGCGGGCCAAAGTCACGACCAGAACCTGACTCTTCAGGAGACGCTACCCAGTATTTCAGCCTCTAACATCAGTCGCTTCCCCGAGCCGTCTTTTATCTTAAGGAATGGTGGCCTTCCCCTCTTCGACAGCTACGGACTGCTCGAACCTCCTCGGTATTCAGACAGCTCGAACAAGCCGCAGATCAAAAGGGTTAAGCGTACAACGATCGACCCGAGCATGGTGGGTTACATCGATAACGCGGTTGTCCACTCGGAGATCAGGATCCGCTTCGATGCCGCCCTAGACGATCAGACACCCGATCGCGCCGAGTTCTTCTACGCGAAGTGTGGATGCTACGCCTTTCTGCAGGGCAGCGCATATGACCCTAAGACCCCGGGTCCAGGCTCAAGTGTTCCGAAGGACGTGAACTTCCAGCAACTTTACTTCCGTGGCGAATACGCCCCATTCCCCTCCCAGCACTTCTCTCTCACCCTGCAGCTTCCCATTCGCTGGCTTCAACCCCAGGGAACACCGCAGCCATTCCCCAGCACTGGTGGAGTAGGAGATGTGATGGTCGGGTTGAAAGTTGCCGTGCTTGCCACTCCGCGTACAGATCTTACCCTGCAGTTCAACTCTTACATGCCCACCGGAGATGCGGGCGTAGGTCTGGGTACACATCATTACAGCGTTGAGCCTTCTGTCCTCTATTACCAAAGACTCTCGGAGCCGCTCGCGATCGAGGGGGAGTTTGGAGCTACACATCCTCTCGGGTCGTCGTCAGGTGTTCCCACTTCAAGCCCTAACGGGTTTGCCGGAGACGTGTTGTTCTACGGCGCGGGACCAAGCTACCGCTTTATCAATGACGAAAAGTTCAGTCTGTCTGGGGTCGCGGAAGTCGTAGGCTGGAACGTACGAGGTGGATTTGTCACCGGCCGCGCACCCGGAAACCCCGGTAGCACCGCCGGTGTCAATATCGTGAACATGAAGGTAGGTCCACGCATATCTTTCAAGGAGCATAACTCGTTGTACGTCGGCTATGGGATAGCGTTGACGTCGCAGAATTGGTACAGAGAGATATTTCGAATCGAATATCGCTATGCGTTTTAATCCCGGTGAATTCCAGCTCGTTACCACGAGCCGGCTTCGGTAACGTTGGGGCTCAATGTCCCGCTTCGGCCTCTTCCCAGTCCAGAGCATAAATGTCCTGGGTGCCGAGGTTGCGAACTAGCAGGGGCGAATCGTCGGGAGTGAGGCTCAGGAAGAAGCCCCAGAACCTATCATGGGCAAAGTCCTGCAGATCGGCCACGAGCACCAGCTTGTAAGCAGGCCTTTTTTTCGGCAGGTCTCTTGAAGACAAGGTGCGAAATGCTGCTCCTTCAGAAAGAGCGAAAGAGCCTACAAGATATACACAGTTTCTCGCGGTGGCGGGATCCCTGAACAATTGACCCCCAATGATTTCGGCCCTCAAACCGATCCCAGTCGGTCACCGGATGGCAACAAGATTCTCTTCGCGGGCGGCTT
>CAYVSQ010000541.1:0-11126 GCA_964453815.1 uncultured Acidobacteriaceae bacterium
TTACCTCCTGCACCTTCATCGCCCGCTCCACTGCGGCCCTCGGATACGTCTCCACGCTCTCTCGCATGGACACATCCTCGCCGCCCGCTATGCGGACATTTCATGTGCTAACTCAGCCGGACATATCATGTGCTAACGACACAGCGAAAATTTCTCTTGACAACTTTACCCGCATCGCATACGGTGTACTTCACATACTGTTTGGTACACAGTGTGCGACGAACATGGACAACGAAATCTTTGAGAACCTTCGCCTTGAGCTTCGCCGCGGCAGTCTAATCCTCGCCGTCCTCGCCCAGCTCCGGACGGAACATTACGGATATGCCCTGCGCAAAGCTCTGGAGAGCCACGGCCTGGCCATCGACGAAAACACGCTCTACCCGTTGCTGCGCCGCCTGGAAACGCAGGGCCTGCTCGTCAGCCATTGGCGGGAGGAGGACAAGCGCAACAAGCGCTTCTACCGGCTCTCCCCTCAAGGCGAAATCACCCTCTATCAGCTTTTGAATGAGCACGAAGCTATGAGCACGGCCATCGACCGGATCATGGCGCCCGTCCCCTCATCACCATCGGCAACCCAAACCGCGCATGAGTCCACAGCGCTCGAGACAAAGGAACAACTGCAATGACTAAACCATCCACAGACCTCATTGACCGCTATCTGCAGGCCGTCGGCTTTTGGCTGCCGCGCGACCAGAAGCAGGACATCCTGGCCGAGATCTCCGAAGACCTGCGCTCCCAGCTTGAGGACCGCGAAGCGGAACTCGGCCGCGCCCTGACCGAATCCGAAGTGTCGGACCTGCTGAAGCAGCGCGGCCGCCCCATCCTGGTTGCCGGGCAATTCCTGCCCCAGCGCAGCCTCATCGGCCCAGCACTGTACCCTATCTATATCTTCGTGCTCAAGATCGTCGCTCTTTGCTATGTCATCCCGTGGCTGCTGGTCTGGTTCGGCATCCTGCTTTTCCATCGCACGGAGATGGCGGCTCACTTGGCCGGCGAATGGAGTTCACTCGGCAGCTTGTGGACAATCGTCTTCACGCAGTTCGGCATCATTACGCTCGTATTCACAGCCATCGATCGCGTTTCGGCGAAGTCGACGGGATGCAGCGAGTGGGATCCGCGAAAGCTGCCTAAGTTAAAGCTTGAAACCTCGATGAAGCGCCGCTGCAACGCCGTCGCCGGCATCGTCTTTGGGATCTTCGGACTCCTGTGGCTGCTGGCAATTCCCAACTATCCCTTCCTGATCATCGGCCCGGCGGCTTATCTTGTGAAAGGCGCGCCCATCTGGCAGACCGTCTATTGGCCCTTGGTGGCGCTCGCCGTTGCTGGAGTCTTCGAACACGTCGTCCGCTTGTTGCGCCCCGATCTCACCTGGTTTCCCCCGACTTTCAAGATTGCCACCACGCTTCTGAGCGCCTGGATCGTCAACGCTCTTCTGCACGCGCAAAGCTATGTGTTGCCAGTTAACTCGCAAGGGGCAGGCGTTGCCGCAGTCGTCAACCTATCCATACAGATCACCGCCGCCGTCTTGGCTGTCTGTGTCGTCGTTGGACTCGTTGTTTACGGATGGCAGGCTTTCCGGGAGATCCGCCGATCCATGCAGCCGACCATCCCGCACCTGGCTTGATGAGTAGTTAAAAGGATGATTTTCATACCGCACAGCCTTTCTGGCGGGGTACAATCCCGCCAAACAAAAATCGCAGCCGCCCAACCGATCCCGGAGGATTCATGCCCGATTCCACTGCCGCATCCCCAGAGCTGACCGCGCCGCCGCTGACAGAGGTTCAGCGTGTCGTTGGCACCTTTACCGCACCGTCAAAAACTTTCGCCGACATTCTGCGCAAGGCCACCTTCTGGGGCCCGCTCCTCATCATGATTCTCGTCAGCATTAGCTTTTCGTTCGCCGTCCAGCAGAAGATCGGATGGGACAAGGTTTACGACAACATGCTCCACCAGAGCCCCAAGGGGGAGGAACGCTTCGCACAGATGCCACCTGATCAGGCGGCCAGCGCCAAATTGGTCTCTGCGAAGATCACGGGAATCGTCTCTTACATCTACACCGTAATCGTCCTGATTATCACAGCGCTCACCACACTACTGGTTTGGGTGACGGTCAATTTTGGCTTTGCGGGAACGGCAAAATACTCGCAGGTCTATGCGGTCAACATGTACGCGACTCTGGTAATGAACATCAAATACCTGCTGGCCACGATCGCTTTGTTCGCTGGCCTCGCGCCGGATTCGTTCCTCATCCAGAACCCCGTCGGCACCAACATCGGGTACTTTCTCAGCGCCGACGCGCCTAAATGGCTGACGGCGCTCTGTATCCACCTCGACATTTTTGAGATTTGGTCGCTGGTTCTTGCCACCATCGGTGTCGCCATCGTCGCAAAAGTATCGCGTGGCAAGGCAGCGGTCGCAGTCATCGGTTGGTGGTTGATCCTGGTGCTGGTGGGGGTGGGAATCACCGTCGCTACGTCCTAATACCAGCGCTGTTGAAACGACAGAGGCACAGCTCGGCTGTGCCTCTTGAAGTGCTTTTGCGCGAAAGGCATGTGCCTGAACGGCTATCACTCTTCCCAGCGGCGAAACACCAGCGAGCCGTTCGTTCCCCCGAACCCGAACGAGTTCGAGAGTGCCGTGTGGACCGCCGCCTTTTGCGGCTTGTTGGCAACATAGTTCAGCTCACATCCGGTATCGATGTTGTCCAGGTTCGTAGTCGGCGGAGCCGTCTGGCACATCAGCGCCATCACCATTATGCCGGCCTCCAGTCCGCCTGCCCCGCCAAGCAAATGCCCTGTCATGGACTTGGTCGAGCTCACCAACAGCTTGTGGCTGGTGGCATGTTCGCCAAAGAGCCGCTGGATAGCCCTCGACTCTGTCACATCCCCCAGTGGGGTCGATGTCGCATGCGCATTTACATACTCGATGTCATGGGGCGCAAGACGGGCGCTCTTCAGCGCATTTTCCATCGCGCGGAAACAGCCGTCGCCATCCTCCGGCATGCCCGTGATGTGGTACGCATCCGCGCTCATCCCGTAGCCGATAACCTCGGCCAGAATCTTCGCGCCGCGGGCCTTTGCATGCTCCAGCTCTTCCAGAATCAGAATACCCGCGCCTTCGCCGACCACAAAGCCGTCGCGGTCCTTGTCGAAAGGGCGGCAAGCGTGCTCGGGATCGTCGTTGCGGGTCGAGAGCGCTCGCATTGCCGCAAAGCCGCCCACCCCCATCGGCGTAATCGCCGCCTCAGCGCCGCCCGCGATCATCACATCCGCGTCGTCGCGCTGGATGATGCGGTAAGCATCGCCGATCGAGTGCGCGCTCGTCGTGCAGGCCGTCGCAGTGGCCTCATTCGGACCCTTGGCGCCGTACTTGATGCTCACTTGCCCGGCCGCGAGATTGATAATCGCCGCCGGGATAAAGAAGGGAGAGATCTTGCGTGGGCCGCCGGCAAGCATCGCGCTGTGTTCTCGTTCGATAACATCGAATCCGCCGATGCCCGACCCGATATGTACGCCAATTCGCGTCGCATTCTGCTCGGTGACCTTCAGGCCCGATGTCTGCATCGCCTCATGCGTTGCCGCTAGCGCCAAGTGGATAAAGCGCCCCATTTTGCGCGACTCCTTCTTATCCACAAAGTTCAGGGGATCAAAGTTCTTCACCTCCGCCGCGAACGTGACGGAGAAACCCGTCGTGTCGAAGCTGGTGATGGGAGCCATCCCGCTTTTACCCGCCAGCAGATTGTCCCAGACCTCGGGCACGGTGTTACCCACCGCGCAAATCAGCCCGAGCCCCGTAACTACAACGCGCCGTTGCAAGGTTATTTGCCGCCCTTCGAGTTTTTCTCGATGTAGTCGATTGCGTCCTTGACCGTCTTGATCTTCTCGGCGTCTTCGTCCGGAATCTCTATGTCGAAGGCTTCCTCAAACTGCATCACCAGCTCGACAACGTCGAGCGAATCGGCGCCCAGGTCTTCCTGAAACGAGGCGCCCGGCGTAACCTCGGCCTCATCTACCTGCAACTGCTCGACGATAATCTGCTTTACTTTCTCGTCCACTGCCATGCGTAATCTCCTCTCAATTGATGCTGCTCCTGATACTTGTTGATGCTGAAAACCGATCGGGGCAGAAACCGCCTCGGCCCGGCGTGATTTTTGAAGCCCGGCTTATCCTCGCTCCGAAATTCCAAGTCTACTGACCACCCCATACCGTGTAAAGCAAAAGCCCTTTCTTCTGGTTAATTTCCGGGTGATGGGAGATTGGGCTACCTTGCGTCTTCGACGGCGAGCACAGGTGCCGGTTTGCTGGCGGGAGTGGTCGTAATGACCACTACGCTGATCAGCACAAACAGTGTCCCCAGGATCGTCCTCACGCCAAGCGGTTCGCCTCCCAGGAAATAACCAAGCAGCACGGCGACCACAGGATTCACATACGCATAGGTCCCGACCTTCGTAGGCGATTCATGATGCAGCAGCCACAGGTAAGCGGTAAATCCGATGATGGAGCCCGCGACGATCAGATAGACAAGCGAAAACCATACGCCGCGCGAGACAGCCGCCGGGTGAAAGGTGCGGAATTCCCCCAGCATGCCCGCTGCGATCGTCAGCAGTACTCCTCCGGCGAGCATCTGGGCTCCGGAGCTCATGATCTTGGATGACGGCAGCGGCAGCTTGCGCGTCAGGGCGGACGCCACTGACCAGCTCATTGACGCGAAAATAAGCGCCACGGCACCCTTCGCATCAATCGGCGCGCCACCCAGGTTGAGCGTGTGGCTCATCAGGACTGCCACTCCGCAAATCCCGATCAGAAGCGCCACTGTCAGCCGGACAGTAAGCCTCTGCGTACGCAGGAGAATGATCTCCGATAGAGCCATGAACACCGGGATCGTTGCCAACATGACTGCGGCAATGCCCGACGGCACGCGTTGCTCGGCCCAGAACAGCAGTCCGTAATCGAAGACGAAGATCAGCAGAGCAATCAGGAGAACGGAAAACCATTGACCCTTGCCCGGCGAGCGTGCACCCTTCGCGATCATCCAGGCGTAAAGAACGAGCCCCGCCACCAGAAAGCGCATCGCCGCGAACAGGAACGGTGGAACTTCATGGACACCGACGCGAATCGCGAGGAACGTCGACCCCCACACGAAGTAAATAATCGCGAAGGCCAGCAGAGTCTTCCACGCCGGGCGATGGATTTTGGCATCCATAGCAAATTCCTATCAGTAAACAGCTATCTCGTCACCCATTGCCCGGAACTTCCCGCACGTCCGATTGCTCAGAGATTTACACCGTCTCCACAACCGCCGGCACGACGCGGTGGATTTTCCGGCGGTATATTCAGGCATGCTCCTCCTCATAGCGATTGTGCTTGTCGTCCTCATTCTCGCGGGCGCAATCATCTTCGGGCTTGTTCGCGCAAGCCGAACCCACGAGACCGAAACACGCCTGCATGCCGAACAACTGGCCGCTCAAGGGCAGAAAATTGCCAGTCTCGAAACCGAAAATTCGCATTTACGCCAGAACGCGCTGGAGATGGCCGAGACTCTACGGCAATCGCAGGCCAACCGCGACCTGCTCCGCGACGATGCAGCAAAGCTACAGGCGGAGATCGCTGGCCTAAGCAAGACACTCGATGCCGAGCGCAAAAGCGCACAAGAAAAACTCACTTTGCTGACCTCCGCACGCGAAGAGCTCTCGAATCAGTTCAAATCGCTGGCTTCGGATATCCTCGAAGAAAAATCCAAACGTTTCACCGAGCAGAACCAGGCCAACCTCGACGCCCTCATCGGTCCGCTGAGAGATAAGTTTGGCGAATTCCAGCAAAAGGTCGCGGACCTGCACGACGAAGGTCTAATAGGCCGCACGCAATTCAAGGATCAGTTCGAGCGATTAGAGCGGTTAAATGAACGCCTCTCGGAGGAAGCCACAAATCTAGTCAACGCGCTCAAAGGTTCTGGGAAAACGCAGGGTGATTGGGGCGAAAGGATCCTCGAGATCATTCTGGAAAGATCTGGCTTCACACAGGGCATTCATTACCTCGCCCAGCAAAGCTTCTCACGGGAAGATGACGAAGATAAAAGGCGCGCACGGCCGGATATTGTGATCAATCTTCCTGGGGACAAGCAACTGATCGTCGACGCAAAGGTCTCACTCCTCGACTATGCCGAATATTGCAACAGTAACGATGAAGCGATTCGTCAAGCTGCGCTCACTCGCCATTCGGCTTCTGTCCGCAGGCACATTAAGGATTTGTCCGACCAGAAATACCAAACGCTACCCGACATCCAGTCTTTGGATTTTGTTGTCATGTTCGTGCCGATCGAGTCAGCCTTGCACCTGATCGACCGCGATGGCAAGCTTTGGCAAGAGGCGTGGAGCAAGAACGTTTTGCTCGCCACCCCTAGCACACTGCTCTTCGTCGTTCGCATCGTGGACAATCTCTGGCATCAGGAGCAGCAGAACAAGAAGGTAAAAGACATAGTGCGCCGCGGTGGACAGCTCTACGACAAGTTGGCTGCCTTTGCGAAGGAACTTACCAATGTGGAAAAAGGTCTCGACGCGGCGCGGAGCAGCTACGATGAGGCGTACAAAAAACTGACCGGGCAAAGAGGAGTAATCCACCAGGCTGAAATGTTGAAGAGGCAGGGGCTAAAACCAACCAAGGCGCTACCGTCCGCAATGCTCGATCTGGCGATGTCGGGCGAACCCGGTGACCTATTCGAAGAGACCCCTGACGAACGGGAGCCGCTACTGGAGCTCGCTGCCTCATCCGATCCCGCAGCCACTGTCACAGACAATGACCTCCGCGCTCACAGCCCGGATGATTGAGCCAGGCGGCCGTCCTATTTCTTTCTACCGCTTCGGCTTCGGAGCGTCCGCCGATTCTACCTTGATGAACGATCCCGTCGCATGCTGGCCTGGTGGCGATGCTGGGTGCTTTTTTCCAGAACCGCTCTCGATATTGAGCCCCAACAGCCGACGCTGCAGAGATCGGCTTCCCCCCGTCAGGTACGCGTCTTCGGGCTCCAGCGGCTGCACGCTCGCCGGAGCGTTTTGCCGGCTCGCCGGCCGTTCCTCTGCTTTCTTGTCTACGTCCGGCCTCGATGCCGCACGCGAACGCATACTTGCTCTTAGATTCAGTGCCATGGAAGTACCCTCCCAGTCGTTCACAAACGACTGAAGGCCACGAAGACCCGCGGCATGCCGCGTCCAGGTGCTTCGTCCCTTGGATTGCCGTCTTCTCGCGCCGTTCTCTTACTTTTCTTGGATGCAGGATGGGAAAATTTGGCTACGCCGAACTTAGCCGTAACAAGCAGACTGCTGCTTACTTGACCGCCGCAAAGGCCGCGCGAAGCCGTCGCCAGGTCACTTGCAAATCTTCCGGCAGCACACGCGTCTCCGCGATTGTGGTCATAAAATTCGTGTCCCCAAACCAGCGGGGCAACGCATGCAGATGCAAATGCCCAGTAACGCCCGCCCCGGCGGCCTTGCCTAGGTTCAGTCCGAGGTTAAAGCCATTTGGACAATACACCGCGCCCAGTGCCCGCTCCGCGCCCTGCGCCAGATCCATCAGCTCATGCGCGATCTCCGGTTCCAGTGCTGCCAGCGAACCCTGGTGCTGATACGGTACCACCATTATGTGTCCGGAGTTGTAAGGGTATCGATTCAGGCAAATAAACGCCTGCCTGCCGCGCACGACCACCCCTGCTGCACGCTCCGCGTCGTCGACCGACATGCCGTGCTCGATCGCGTAATCCGCTGCAGCAATCATGTTGCAGAAGACGCATCCCAGGTCGCGGGTCCACGCTGCCAGCTCCTTCGGAACCCCTTTGCGCATATCGGCGTCAGCGTCGGTGACATAAACATAGCGCCACGGTGTCCAGAGATGGTCCATGGGGGAGAGTGTACTTTAGCTGTGGTTCGGTCAGCTAAAAAGCGGTAGCTAAAGTCCGGGTAACGAAGAAGCGTAGCGATGAAACAGTTAGGGAAAATACCGCCGGATAAAAGAAGTCGTCAGAAAGAAAGGCCCTATCCAGAGAAGAAACAAAAGGCAAGCCGAAGCCTGCCTTTCGCTATCTGCTTTCTTAGCTACCCGCTTCTTAGCTGACAGCCTTCTTGCTGGCCGCCGCCTGTTCCTTAAGCGCCGCTGCTTTATCCGTTGCTTCCCAGGCGAAGCTGCTGTCCGTTCGGCCAAAATGCCCGTAGGCTGCCGTCTTTCGATAGATCGGCCGACGCAGATTCAGGCTCTCGATAATGCCCTTAGGAGTCAACTGAAAGTTCGCCCGCACCAGCTCCTGCAGCTTGTTCGAATCCACCTTGCCGGTGCCGAAAGTATCCACCAGCACGCTCACCGGCTCGGCTACGCCGATGGCATAGGCAAGCTGAACCTCGCAGCGATCGGCCAGACCGGCGGCCACAATGTTCTTCGCGATGTAGCGCGCCATGTAAGCCGCTGAGCGGTCCACCTTTGTCGGATCCTTGCCGCTGAAGGCGCCGCCGCCATGCCGGCCCATGCCGCCATAGGTATCGACAATAATCTTGCGGCCCGTCAAGCCCGTATCGCCCATCGGCCCGCCTATCACAAACCGGCCCGTGGGATTGATGTGGTACTTGGTGTTCTCGTCCAGCAGCCGCTCCGGCAGCACCGCCTGGATCACGTGCTTCAGGATGTCGGCGCGCAGACATTCGGTCGAGACCGTCTCGGCATGTTGTGTCGAAATGACCACCGCGTCGATGCGGACAGGCTTGTTGTTCGCGTCGTACTCCACCGTTACCTGACTCTTGCCATCGGGTCGCAGGTAGGCCAGCTGCCCGCTTTTGCGAACTTCCGTCAACCGCCGCGCCAGTTTGTGCGCAAACGAGATTGGAGCCGGCATAAGCTCTTCGGTCTCATTCGTCGCATAGCCGAACATCATGCCCTGGTCGCCGGCGCCACCGGTGTCGACGCCCATCGCAATATCGCCCGACTGCTTGTTGATCGAGGAGATCACCGCGCAGGTGTTCGAGTCGAAGCCGTACAGCGCGTTGTCGTACCCGATAGCCGCCACCACGCCCCGTACCAACGACTGAAAGTCCACGTAAGCGCTCGTTGTGATTTCTCCGGCGATGACCACCAGGCCGGTCGCCGTCAGCGTCTCGCAGGCCACGCGGCTGAAGGAATCCTGCTCCAGGCAGGCATCGAGAATGGCATCGGAGATCTGATCGGCGATTTTATCCGGGTGTCCTTCGGTCACCGATTCAGAAGTAAACAGAAATTTATCGCGTGCGGACAAAGCGAGTTCCTCCATGTATGGATTGCAGTTGGCTGCCGCAGTAGAGTTCAATCGCTGTCAGGATTTTTGGGCGAATCGGGAGCGGCGGCGCAAAACCGGGATAAAGCATCTGTTGGAATGGTACTAGACCGATGCTTCGCGGGCAAAGCCAATACTCCAAAGGGGAAAACAAGCTGGCCAGCGGGGAATTGCCTGCCGCGAACGGCAATACGGATCGCGAACGGTCTTCGTACCCTGAATATCCTGAGGCGGCTCAACCAACATCGCTACCACTGTCACGGGCCGATGCAGCGAACCCTCTTCCGCGATCCGGCCGCGCACATACCGCCATACGAACCAACCCAGACCCACCAGCAGCAGCAACAGCATCGCCACGCCGGCCCAGCGCAACCGCATATCAGGACGCACACCTTCATGCTCGCGGTTCTTCCCCACGTTCTCTGCGAACGCAATCCAATCGGCGTCGTCGTACTTGAGATGGCCGCTCTGCTGATATGCCTCCATGTAGCGGCTGACGCAGTCTTCCTCATCCAAACCCACCACACGCGCATAGCTGCGCACGATGCCCTTGTTGAAAACGCCGCCCGGTAGTTCCTCGAACTGGTCCTGCTCCAGCGCGGTCAGGTATCGGCTGCTGATCTTTGTCGAGTCGCTGATCTCCTCCAGCCGGATGCCCTGGCTTTCCCGGGCCCTGCGCAACTCGTTACCAAATTCGCCCATACTTCCGAACCTCACGACATTTACAGCTAAAATGCGAGGATTTCAGGGTTTAAGGCAACCATAAAACCGCCCGCGCTGTAAGGTCAAAGAAAAAATGGCGTTTTCCCGCTCTTTTCATAGTTCCCGAGCCCGTCTTTATCAAGCTTTCACAACTACCGACCGGTTTTGCTATTTTCTTCAACTCCCAGCACCCGGCCCTCCGGAATTCCCATTTTTGCTACACTTGCCTTTAGGATTCCCTCAAAAGGTCCCGCACCTCAGCACACCATGAAGTATTCCCCGGTATCGCCATCCGTCCCTAATTCATGAATAAGCTAGTCCTCGGAAATCTTCTCCATCGTCCCCTGCGCACCCTGATCAGCATCGCTGCCGTGGGCATTGAAGTCGTAATGATCCTTTCCATCGTGGCCATCATGATCGGTCAGGTCACCAATGCCAGCCGCCAGACGGGCGGTATCGGCGGAGACATCATCGTTCGTCCCCCCAATGCCAGCTTCATCAGTTCCGTGGGAGGCGCGCCCGTTCCCGCCAAAATCGCCGAGGTCCTGCGCAAGCTGCCCCATATCACTGTCGCTGCTCCTACCATTACCGACTTCAACATGACCGGCGGAGTTGAAACCATCTGGGGCATCGACTTCGACAGTTACAACGCCCTCCGTCCCTTCGTTTTTCTCGCCGGTGGTCCTTTCACCGGCCCCAACGACGTCATGGTTGACGATCTCTACGCCCGCTCCGCTCCCAAGGGTCCCGGTCATGAGCGCGCCGTCGGTTCTACCATCCAGATACTCGGCCATCCCTTCCGCATCTCGGGTATCGTCGAGCACGGCAAGGGAGGCCGCGTTTTCCTGCCCATCCACACGCTCGGCGCGCTCATGGGCAGCCCGGATAACGCCTCGCTCTTCTACATCAAGAGCGACGACCTTAAGAACCAGGAGCTCATTCGCCAGGAAATCCTCGCCACACCTGGCCTCAGCCTCTACCAGGTCCAGACCATCCAGGAGTGGATGTCGCTCATGACTCCCGAGCACCTTCCCGGATTTAATATCGCACTCCGCGCTGTCATCGGTATTGCCATGATTGTCGGCTTTCTGGTCATCTTCCAGTCCACATACACCGCCGTGCTTGAGCGCACCCGCGAA
>CAYVSQ010000542.1:0-2829 GCA_964453815.1 uncultured Acidobacteriaceae bacterium
TGACGCAGTCACGGCGCGTTGCAGTCCAGAAGCGTCGCCCCTACCCTACCGATCGTGAGGTGCGTGAGCATCGGGATGCCCCTTCGTGGGCGACAATCGCCCGGGTATTTCGCGCGTGACAGAGACAATCGCCAGATTTCAGGGACAATCGCAGGGACAATCTCTTTTCCACAACTCGTTGTTGATCGTATGCTTACAGGGTCGGTGAGGTGGCCGAGAGGCTGAAGGCGGCGGTTTGCTAAACCGTTGTAGGGTCAAAAGCTCTACCGGGGGTTCGAATCCCCCTCTCTCCGCCATCCATTCAAGGGAAACTGGTGATCGCGCCGCGGGATGCCATCGTCGGCTCGATAAAGCCGACAGTCTAGACGGCGAGACCGGGACGTTTACCTAATAGATATGCATGTTGATCCCGGAGATGTCTGAGGGCACTTCGATGCCAGCGCTCGTCTATAACTCGGGTTGGCCCACGTCCTTACGACTTCAGCTCTTTGCTTGGCACTAGAACGATGGCATCGTCCTGTTCGACACACAACTGCTCGCAGCGTTTCAGACTGACGTTGTAAGCGTTGTAGCCCCTGCCTACGCAGGGCAAACCCGCCGAGATCCAATTTTCCAAGATCACGCGAGTCACTCAGTTTCCACGCTATATAGCTGCTGTCCCACACATTGTGATGAGATGGAGATTCGAGGGGCAATCCAGCACGATAGCTTCATGGAATTGTGACGCGACTAGCCAGACTCTCAGTGAGTTCCAGAATCTGAACGTCAGTTAAACGAAAAAAGGCATGCATTGAACGGTGCGGTCAATGAACGAGACCGCGATTTTCATCAATTCAGGGCCCCGGAAATACAATCGGGCTTATCGCTTGCCATCGATCTCAGTCGTTAGTTGTGCTTGTCCTTTGCAAACCAGTAGTAGCGTCGCCAGCAATTGACACAACGAACCGGACGAAATGCAAATAAACCCAGTGGGCCATCGAGGGGATGCGACTCTGCCTCCTTGAATTCGAATGAACTGCAACGAGGGCACACTCGACGTATCCAAAGTAGCCGTGGAAGGTAGCCAGGCCAATTCAGGTTAGCGATGTCCATACAGGTTGTTCCTCACGATCAGATGACAAGTTCACTAAGAACCGTTTGCGTCTTCCGCGCCGGAGTTTGCATCCAGCCAGGAAAGAAGATGACGGATGCTGCCCGTGGCCATGGCCATGCATGAGTCGCCTGCTCCATAGTAGAGGTGAATGGTATCTTCATCTACGCCGATGGTTTGTCCACAGGGAAAGACCACATCGTTGACGTCTCCTCCGCGCTCGTACGGAGCTTCCGGTCCGAACATCCAGGAATCTCCCCGCTGCAGACAGAGATCCGGCTTGTCGAGGTCGAAGAGAGCGAGACCGAGGCGATAGATGCTGCCGGATGCTGTGTGGCGGACGCCGTGATAGATCGTCAGCCAACCCTTTGCGGTTTCAATCGGAGGGGAACAAAGCCCAATCTTGTTCGCATCCCACCATCCCCCGCGTCGCGCCTCGAGCATGATTCTGTGGCTCCCCCAATGCCGCAGATCGGGCGAGTATGAGATCCACATGTGAGCGCCAAGCGTCGTCACAGGCCGATGAATTAAAGCCCAGAGGCCGCCAATTCTCCGCGGCAGCAGTGCAGCGTCCTTGTCCTCGGGCGGCATGATCACGCCATATCGCTCAAAGCTCCTGAAGTCCGTGGTCAGTGCCAGCGACACGCCCGGGCCGCCGCGCGCGTACGAAGTATAGGCAACCGCATATTGCTTCAGCTCCGGGACATACGTGATTCGTGGATCTTCGATACCCCAGATTTCTTCGGGGTATTCGCGGGGATTTGCCATCAACGTCGGTTGCGGATCGATGCGCCATCCATCGATTCCATTCGCGGAGCGAGCAGCGCAAAGGTGCGACAACCCGCGGCGGTCTTCGACGCGGCAAAGCAGCAGGGTATCCCCGTCGTCCAGGACCACGGCCCCGGCGTTGAAGACACTGTTGACCGGATATGGCCAGTCTTTCCGGCTGAGGATCGGATTGCCGGGATGGCGGGCGAAGAGGGAGTCCTGCGCACGCATTTTAAAATCGTGTTGCTCATTGGCGTTGGAGTCCGGAGTTACGGCTGGAAGGAGAATTGTATTCAAATGGAGACACTCATTTCCTGATTCAGTTCTTCTACGGTTGCCACACTTTGCATTTCGAGGAGCGCCATCAGGAACGAAAGTGTTGATTCCGCCCCCTGGTTTTCATTCACGCGATCTGGATGAAGCCCGTCTCTGCAGCCGCCGGTTGTCGCGTCGTAAAGCGGAACCTGCAGATCGTTCTCGCCGAGAAACCAGCGGAAGGCGCACCATGCCTCCTCCAGCCACTGCTGCTCGCTGGTTAATCGATATGCCAGCAGACACGCAGAGATGGTCGCGCATGCCTCGACGGGTTGCTGATCGAAGCGGGCCTTCTCTCCGCCTTCCGCAAAAAATCCTCTGGAGCCTATCGGAACGAAGATATCCCCATCGCCTCGGTGTTGCTGGGCCACAAGCCACTTGAGAGACTCGCACCCAACGGCGACCATCCTCTCGTTGCCGCTTTGCCATCCCGCGAGTAAGAGTGCCTGTGACAGCCTTGCGTTTGAGTAGGATAGGCTCTTCTCAAACCATTGCCATGTTTCGGAATGACTGCGCTCATAGACATCGAGCAATTGATTCGCGAGCGCATTCCGGGTACCTTGGATCACCCTGTCCCCGGGAAACCAGTCCAGATAGGCCTGCATGCCCAACACCGAGAACGCCCATGCACGAGGGCTGGTGAACGTCAGAGCTGC
>CAYVSQ010000543.1:0-18376 GCA_964453815.1 uncultured Acidobacteriaceae bacterium
GGACCCCACTGCGGCCACCGACTTGGAAGAGAAGAACCGCCCGGCGGTACCGCAAGGCGATGTGATTGTCGTCGAAGATATCTGGAAGACCTACGACATGGGCTCCGAACAGCAGGTGCATGCTCTCCAGGGCATCACGCTCAGCATCAAACACAATGAGTATGTCGCCATTATGGGCCCCTCCGGCTCGGGCAAATCGACGCTCATGAACCTTATCGGCTGCCTCGACTCCCCCAGCCAAGGCAAGTACTGGCTCAACGGACATCTGGTCAGCGAACTAAACGACGACGAACTTGCCCGCATTCGCAACAAGGAAATCGGTTTCGTCTTTCAAACATTCAACTTACTCGCGCGCGCGACCGCTCTGCACAATGTGGAGCTGCCGCTCATCTACAACGGCACCCCTGCAGCCGAACGGTTGGAGCGGGCTCGGGCCGCTCTGCGCGCCGTCAACCTCGACGGACGCATGCACCACAAACCGAATGAGCTCTCCGGCGGCCAACGCCAGCGGGTGGCCATCGCCCGTGCCCTCATCAATCGGCCCTCGATCATCCTGGCCGACGAACCTACCGGCAACCTCGATTCAAAGACCGGCGACGAGATTATGGCCCTGTTCGACGACCTGCATTCCAAGGGCAACACCATCGTGCTGGTGACTCATGAACCTGATATCGCCGAGTTCGCCCACCGTATCGTCCATATTCGGGACGGAAAGATTTTCTCCGATGAGCCCTCCGCCCGTGTCCGCCTTCCCGGACAGGCCGTGCATACCAAGAGCGGGCATTCTCAGGGCTAAAGCATCTAGCACGTCTTCGCACCCCAAATTCTCCCTCGCTTCCGCCGATAAGCCCTCGAGTCCAGAAGGGTCGATTCCAGCAGCGCCACCAACTAGTCTCTCATCATCTAAACTGCATTCAGCGGTCCTCGCCGTCACACTGAATGAAAAGATTTCTCTCGCTCGGCCTTGTCGCCCTCGCAACGCTCTCTGCTCTCGCTCAAACCTTTCCGAAATCCGTCAGCAAGTCCGCTGCGACTGAAAGATTGCCTGGCGTCACCACGCCAGCTGTTCCTGTTTCGCTCGAAGACCGACGCGCCGCTCTCAACACCCTCTTCGCCGAGATGTGGGAAGACCACCTCCGCCACACTCCCGAATTTGCCTCCGCCATCGGCGACAAGCGCTACAACGACCAGCTATCGGACGACTCCGTCGCCGCCTACAACGACCAGCTTTCTCGCGGTCGCGACTACATCCTGCGCCTCGCCGCCATCGACACTACCGGCCTGACCGATCAGGAGATCCTCAGCCACGATCTAATGGTCCGCAAGCTCGTCCAACAGCAAGAGGAGGCCGAATTCAAGCCCTGGGAGATGCCCGTCACCCAGATGTGGGGCCCGCATATCGAGCTGCCCCAGTTGGTTCCTCTCCTCGATTTCGAAACCGTCAAAGATTACGACGACTACATCGTGCGCCTTGGCAAAATCCCTGCCCTCTTCGAGCAGATCAGCACCAACATGATGACCGGCATTGAAGATGGCCGCGTCCCACCGAAATATATCCTCCTAAAGGTTCTCGCGCAGGTGAACGCCATCGCCCAGCAAAAGCCCGAAGACACCCCCTTCGCGAGGCCGCTGCAAAAATTTCCCGCCGGCATCTCCGCCGAAGACCAGACCCGCATCAAGGCTGGCGTTCTAGAAGCCATTCATAAGCAGGTTCTGCCCACCTACGCTCAGTTCGTGCGCTTCCTCACAGCGACGTACATCCCGGCAGGGCGCGCCGACGCAGGCATCTGGTCTATCCCCGGCGGAGACAAGTACTACAACTTCCTCGTCCGCCAGAGCACCACCACCAACCTCACGCCCGCCGCCATCCACCACCTGGGACTCGATGAAGTCAAACGCAACGAAGCCGAGATGCTCGTGATTGCGCAAAAGCTCGGCTTCAAGGATCTTGCTTCGCTGCGCGCCTCAATCGCTTCCAACCCCAAACTGCACGCGCAATCTACCGATCAGCTCATTGGCCTCTACAGCCACTACATCGACCAGATGCGGCCCAAATTGCCCGAGCTCTTCGGCACTCTGCCCAAGGCTCCGCTGATCGTCCTGCCCGTTCCTGAATACATGCAACAGGACCAGACTCAGGCCTACTACATGCAGGGAACGCCCGACGGCAAGCGTCCCGGGACCGTCTACGTCAATTTCTACAAGTTCAATGAGCGAGCTCTCACCAACGTTGAATCGATTAGCTATCACGAAGGCATTCCCGGCCATCACCTGCAGATCTCCATCGCGCAGGAGCTCTCCGGACTTCCGGACTTCCGCAAGTACATCGATTACACCGCCTACACCGAAGGCTGGGCTCTCTATTCCGAGCGCCTCGGCAAGGACGTCGGCTTTTACCAGGACCCCTGGTCCGACTACGGACGACTCGAGGCCGATACCTGGCGCGCCATCCGTCTCGTCGTCGACACCGGCGTCCATTCCATGCACTGGACGCGCCAGCAGATGTTCGACTATTTCCGCGGGCACTCCTCGATGGACGACACCAACATTCAGGCCGAGGTCGACCGTTACGTCGCCTGGCCCGGCCAGGCAGTGGGCTACAAAATCGGACAGCTCAAAATCATCGAGCTCCGCAGCCGCGCCCAGCAGGTCCTCGGTCCAAAGTTCGATATCCGGGCCTTCCACGACCAGGTCCTCGACTCTGGTGCACTGCCCCTCGACATCCTCGAACAGCGTATCGACACCTGGATCGCAAGCCAGAAATCCAAATAGGTCAAAATGAGAGCCCTCCACTTCGACGACTCCGCTCAAAAACCGCGATTGATCGAGGCCGGTAAGCCGCAACCCAAGCCAGGGTCCGGAGAATTGCTGATCCGGATTTATGCAGCGGGCATAACACCTAGCGAGCTACTCTGGTATCCAACGACCCACACGAAAAGCGGTCAGCCACGCCATCTTCCGATTCCATCGCACGAATTTTCCGGGGTCGTGGCCGAGCACGGCGAAAACACGACCGACTTTGAGATTGGGGATGAAGTCTATGGTATGAACGATTGGTTCGCCGATGGAGCCCTCGCCGAGTTCTGCGTCACTCAACCCAGCTCCGTCGCTCCTAAACCCTCGCATCTTACGCATGTTGAAGCCGCGTCTGTCCCAATCGGGGCTCTGACAGCCTGGCAAGGACTCCTGGATCGCGCGAGGTTGAAGTCCGGTGAACGGGTACTGGTGCATGGCGGAGCAGGAGCGGTGGGCCTGTTCGCCGTGCAACTGGCCTATCTTCACGGGGCGCATGTAATCGCGACAGCGTCGGCTCGAAATCTCGAGTTCGTATCCTCGCTAGGCGCCGCTCAGGTCATCGACTACCAAGCCACGTCGTTTGCAGGGAGCGTTCGCGATGTGGATATCATCTTCGACACCGTTGGCGGTGATACGCTCCTACGCTCATGGAACATACTCAAACCGGGTGGACGGATGATCACCATCGCCGCCAGTAGCGAATCGCAAGCCGACGAGCGCGTGAAGCAGGCATTCTTTATTGTCGAGCCCAATCAATCTCAGTTGATCGAAATTGGCAAGCTCCTAGATTCTGCACAGATTCATACCCTGGTGGATACTGTAGTACCGCTATCAAAAGCAACCGACGCATATT
The DNA here is from genome assembly GCA_964453815.1 of uncultured Acidobacteriaceae bacterium. Taxonomy (GTDB): domain Bacteria; phylum Acidobacteriota; class Terriglobia; order Terriglobales; family Acidobacteriaceae; genus Silvibacterium. The sequence goes on from CAYVSQ010000543.1 coordinate 3,650, forward strand.
CTGGCGAGCTAAAGGAACGGCAAGGTCGAGGAAAGATCATCGTCGAGTGGCCGCACCCACCCAATAGCAACGCAGCAACTTGGGCTCGAGGCTGAGTGCCAGGTGCCGCTCTATTCGAACAGTCTTAATCCACGCGCGAAGCAAGGCAAGCTATGATTCACGGTGTAGTAAAAACATAGCCTACGACGAGGCGTGCATCAATGGCAGTGTTCGCGCAGACTGTCGACCCCCGTGTTCGCCTTGGTCTCTGCGGCTATTGCGGCAGCGCTGACTTATCTTCAGGAGGTTGTTCCGCAGTGCAAGACTTCTCTTTGCCATACACCTCCAATCCGAGTGGACCGCGGCTATGAACGAACACATGCTCATCTTTCGCGATATCGCGGAGGTTTTTGCCGGTGCTTTCATCGGCGGTCTGATATTTTGGCGGCTGCGTTTGCCTCTCATTGTCGGCTATATCATTGCCGGCCTGGTGCTTAGTCCGCTTACGCCGGGGATTCGAGTCCATGACGTTCATACGTTCGAGACCATGGCCGAGGTGGGCGTCATTCTACTGATGTTCTCCATCGGCATCGAGTTTTCCATTCCCGAACTGCTCCAGGTGAAGTGGGTTGCGCTGATTGGCGCTCCCATCGGCATTCTTTGCTCCATTGGCCTGGGCATGGGCACCGGCATGCTGCTTGGTTGGCCGTTTGCTCAGGGCATCGCCATCGGCTGCATAATCTCCGTGGCCAGCACCATGGTGCTCATGCGTTTTCTCATCGATCGCGGCGAACTGGGTTCCGAGCACGGGCGCGTCATGATCACCCTCACTCTGGTCGAGGATCTTGCTGTCGTCATTCTCACCGTTCTGCTCCCTAGCCTCGGTTCTCCAGGTGGCGCCCAGTACGGCCAGGTCCTCTGGAAAATCGGCAAGGCTGTTCTCCTGCTGATCCCCGTTGTCGTTGTGGCATGGAAGATTGTCCCGCGCCTTCTTGACCGCTCGGAAAGAACCGGCAACGACGAAATCTCTATTCTCCTTGCTCTCACTATCTGCATGGTTACCGCCGCCCTCACCGAGGCCATCGGCCTTTCGCTCGCAGTCGGAGCCTTCATTGGAGGAATGCTCCTCGGCAGCTCCAGCTACGCCCACAAACTGGCCGAGCACACCCTGCCCATTCGGGACGCCTTCGTCGCCCTCTTCTTCGTCACCATCGGCATGCTCATCGATCCGAGCACCTGGGTGGCGAACTGGCACATGATCGTTGTCCTGGTCGCGCTGATCCTCATCGGCAAATTCATGGTCTGGTTCGCGATCGTTCGCCTCTTCGGATATTCCTCATCGACGGCGTTGCGCGTAGGCGTCGGCCTCACCCAAATCGGCGAATTTTCCTTCATCCTGGCCCAGGTTTCACTGCATTCGGGCATCATTGCTTCCGGTGTCTACAATGCCGTTCTGGCCGCCGCGCTTATCACCATTTTGATCAACGCAATTCTCTTCAAGCTGATAAAACCAGCCCCCGCCGCTCTGGCGCAGCAACCAATTCACGCGTGACATCCGCAAGTCTTACGTCATACTTGCCTGCCTCCAACTTGCCTGCCTCCAATGCCCCGGGCCTCTTAACCCGACTCCTGTACTCTGGAACAACCATGAACACCGCTACGATCGATCGAGACTTATCTCAACTACGCGTCGCCGTGCTCGGAGCCGGCAAGATGGGTGGAATCCTCCTCCAGGCCTTCCTCAAGCAGCAGATTCTGCACCCCGATCAGCTTCTCGCCACCGTCGCACATGCCGACCGCGCCGCCGCTCTCTCCGCGCAGTGGGGCGTCCAGGTTACGACCGACAACCTCGCCGTCGTCGAGCTGGCCGATGTCATACTGCTCGGAGTCAAGCCCTTCCAGGTTCCTGATCTCATCGCACAGATCGGGCCTGCGCTCCATACCAGCAAGCTGCTCATCTCCTTCGCGGCCTCTGTGAAGACGAGCGCCATCGAGCAGGCCGCTGGCATCGAAATCCCGGTTATTCGCAGCATGCCCAACACGCCCTCTATGCTCGGCGCGGGCATCTCCGCACTCTGCCGCGGCCGTTACGTCACCGAGCCACAGATGGCCTTCGCTACCCGCATTTTCGAGACCGTTGGACGAACGGTGATTGTCGATGAGAAACACATGGACGCCGTTACCGGCCTTTCTGCCAGCGGTCCGGCCTTCATCTACATCATTCTCGAATCACTCGCCGAAGCCGGAGTCAAAGTCGGCCTACCCCGCGATATCGCCACGCTGCTCGCCGCGCAAACGACCTACGGAGCAGCTCGCATGGTGCTTGAAACCGGCTACCACCCCGCCCTGCTCAAGGACGCCGTAACAACGCCCGCCGGATGCACCATTGACGGCATCCTCGAACTCGAGGAGGGCGGCCTGCGCGTCACCCTCATCAAGGCCGTCATGCGCGCCACGCAACGCGCTAAGGAACTCGCTGCCGGCTGATCGGTTCGCATACCGTGCAACCCCAGAAAGTGAAAGGCGCGCTGGTTATAGCAATTTTAGGGTTACGCTTATTTTAATAAGGAGATCCTGTTCTCTTGTTCATCGGCAAACTCGCGAATAAACGATGAGCGCGTCATCTCTTGCATCGTATTGAGATGGCATCGTACATCCTACCTCAGACACATTCGCTGGCAATCCCCAAAAACCTATTAAAATGAGCCTGTTGCAGATTCATCGTTTAGAAACAATCAGCCCCAGATTTCCCCGTTAGAATCGTACCCGTTACGATTCCTGAGAAAGCTTAGCTTGATGCGGACCGGTCCAACCCCAACCCGCATCCATATCGCATTGCCTGAAAATAGCAAGTTTCGGGAGGAAGAATGCACCACCGATTCCGCGCTGCATCCCTGCTCACCCTCGCCGTCCTGACCCTCACCGCCTGCAAATCCTCCAGTAACGTCAAGCTCTCCGGAGCCGGCAGCACCTTCGTCTATCCGGTTATGACACTCTGGATCCAGAGCTTCTCCCAGTCCCATTCCGCGGTCCAGATCAATTACCAATCCATTGGCTCCGGAGGCGGCATCCAGCAGGTCAAGGCCGGCACGGTGGACTTCGGCGCCTCCGCCGTGCCTCTCGCGGATGACCAGCTATCCAGCATGCCACCCATTATTCAGATCCCCGAGACCGCCGGTCCGGTCTGCATCACTTACAACCTGGGGGCAGTCTCGGGGCCGATCCAGCTCTCGCCTGAGTCACTCGCTGGAATTTATCTCGGAACCATCAAAAGCTGGCATGACCCGCTCATCGCCAAGGACAATCCGGGGATGAGTCTTCCCTCGCAGCCGATCGTCGTCGTCCACCGCGCGGAGAGCAGCGGAACTACCAACGCCTTTACTACCTATCTCTCCGCCGTCAGCCCCGAATGGCAGTCCAAGGTGGGCAAGGGCACCAATGTCAGCTGGCCCGTGGGACTCGGCGGCAAGGGCAGCGAGGGCGTTACCGGCCAGCTTCGCCAGTCTCCCGGCGCGATCGGTTACGTGGAGCTAACCTACGCTCAGCAGAATCACCTTCCCGTGGCGAGGATCAAGAATCTGGCCGGGAACTTCATTGAACCAACTTTGCAGAGCACGACAGCCGCCATCAATGGGTTCACCACCCAGCTCCGCCAGGATCCTCGGCAGCCGATCGTCAACCCACCCGCTACCGCCACCGACGCTTACCCCATCGCCACCCTCAGCTTCCTCATCATCCCCAAGGACGGTCCGGATAAGGCCAAGCGCTCTGCGCTCAAAAGCTTCTTTCAGTACATCATTACCGATGGCCAGGCTATCGCGGGATCACTCAACTACGCGCCGCTGCCTGAAGACCTGAAACAGTTCAACCAGCAGCAGTTGAACCAAATGACCGCGGCTGGCCAGCCGATCCAATAATATGTAACCGTAAAGGGCACAAAAGGCGTTCCCGCAGGAGCGCCTTTCTATACCCCTATCGCTACGACCCCTTACATCACTTCCGGAGCACTAATTCCCAGCCAGCTCAGTGACCGGATCAGCTCCCGCTGTGCCACAGCCGCAGTGGCCAACAGAAATTTCTTCCGCTCCGGATCGGCTTCGGTCAGAATGTGATGCTTGCGATAGAAATTGCTGAAGTCCTGCGCGAGTTGAAACGCATGCCTCGCCAGGTAAGCAGGCTCAGCTGTGGCAATGCACTGATCAAGCAGCAGAGATGTTTTCGCCGCACGCAGCCACACTCGCCAGATGCTCTCGGCGTCCTCGCCGCTTAGGAAGGGCGCTGCGTCGACCTCGGCCACATCCGCGAGCACCTGCTCGGGAGTCGTCTGTCCCTTACGGAAGATGCTGCGTGTCCGCACCACCGCATACTGGATATATGGTCCGGTTTCGCCTTCAAAACTGAGCGCGTCCTTGAAGTCGAAGGCAATCACCGAATTTCGAGTGTACTTCAGCATGAAGTAACGCAGCGCGCCGACGGCTATCTCCTTCGCAATCTGCCCGCGCTGCCAGGTGTCCAGTTCCGGATGCCGCTCATCCACTTCCTTGCCTGTGGCGGCGATCAGCTTATCGATCAGGTCATCCGCCTTCACGCCGAAGCCCTTGCGCCCCGAGACCTCGATATAAGGCCGTCCCTGGTCTTCTTGGGAAACCTCATACCCCAGCTCCAGCGCGCAGCGCGGAGTCAACGCCACCATCGCATAGGAGAAGTGCGTGTAGTGCGCCGCCTGCTCGGCGTATCCCAGCCCGCGCAGCGCCTCGACCACATTCGCCTGCGGATCGGCCTGCCGTGAATCGATCACGTTGTAAATTGCCTGAGCGTCACCGAAGTGCGGATGGTCGGCCTCGCCGCTTTCCGCAGAAATCCAGCACTCGCGGTCGGGATACTCGAAGAAGGGCCGATACCCGAAATCGCGCCCCAGCAACCCAAACTTCCACAGGTGATAAGCGATGTCCTTGCCGACATACGTTACTGTGCCGTTCGAGCGGACGATCACTTTAGCATCTTCGTCAGGACCATTGTCCCACCCGGACTCGTCCAGATCGTCGCTGTCCTCGCGAGAAAGACCGCCCATACGGCCAGTGCCTCTCTTCATCACCCAGCAGCCCTTGTTTTTGCCTTCGGTCTCAAAGTAGAGCACGCCTTTAGCCTTCAACTGCTCAAAGGCGCTTTCCCAGAAATGGAGACGCAGAATCTCGCTCTCGCGGGGCAGAAAGTCGTACTCGATATCCAATCGCAACATCGTTTCCAGATGCCGCCGGAGTACCGCTGTCGAAATCAACTCACCGATCTGCGCGGCATCGTTTCCTCCGTGCTCGATCGCATGCAGCGTGTCCAGCCGAACCTTTTTGCGTGCCTCTTTTTGCGAGGGATCCCCTGCGTACCACTGCGAAGCGCGCGCATACAGATCCCAGCAGTAGAAATCGATTCGTTCGCCGGCCTCGGACAGCTGCGTCATCAGGGCCTCCACGTCACTCAGCGATAAGCTCTCGAGATGCATCAACCCCACGACGATATCCGCCACCTGCACGCCGGTATTGTCGATGTAATTCTGGACGTCGACCTTCTGCCCCGCCGCGCGTAGAAGGCGCACAAAGGTATCGCCCAGAATCGCGTTTCGCAGATGCCCCACATGCGCGGCTTTGTTGGGGTTGATGCTGGTGTGCTCGACAAGCGAATGCAGATGCTCGCTCGACGTCTCAAACTCGCCGCTAGCGGCAACCGCATGCACGGCAGCGTTGCGAGTCAGCCGCGCGTTGATGTACCCGGCACCCGCAACCTCGAAGCCCGCAAAACCCTCGACCGAGCCCAGCGCGCCGACCAGTTCCTCGGCTATCTTTCGCGGAGCTTTGCGCAGCTTGCGAGCGAGCTCAAAGGCTACCGGCAGAGAATACTCGCCGAATTTGATCTCCGGCGGCTGCTCAATGACGATGTTCTCGGTTTCGATTTGATATAGCTCGCGTAAAACTGCGCGGAGCCGCTCTTCGAGCCTTTTCTGCTGTCTCAAGTACACGTTCGCAACACCTGCAGGCTTCTCAAAATTCCCTGATTTCTTGGCTGATTCTACACACTCTTCCCCTCATCCGTTGGCCCTCAGCCGCACCGGGGAACGCACGCATCCTGTTAAGATTGTGAAAGAAGAATCCAATCGCAAGATCGCGCATCTACTGCCCCGCATGTCAAATAAGTTCTATCTCACCACGCCGATCTACTACGTCAACGCCCGCCCGCACATCGGAACAACCTACACCACGGTGGTTGCGGATGTGATCGCGCGGCGCAAACGCGGCCTGGGCGAGGATACTTTTTTCCTCACCGGAACCGACGAGCACGGGCAGAAGATTCAGCGCTCGGCCGAGAAGGCGAATTGCAGCCCGCAGGAGTTTACCGATCAGGTCTCGGCGCAGTTCCGCGCTCTGTGGGACCGCATGGGCCTCACCTACGACGACTTTATCCGCACCACCGAGCCGCGCCACAAGCGCGGAGTCGCGAAGCTCTTCACGCTGCTGAAGGACCGCGGATATATCTACAAGGGCTCCTACACCGGCCAGTACTGTGTCTCCGACGAAGCGTTCGTCGATGTTCCGCCGGGTGCGCCCTGCCCTGACTGCGGACGCATCACGGAGACAGTCAACGAGGAAAACTATTTCTTCAAACTCTCGGCCTTCGAGCGCACGCTGCTCGAATACTACGATGCCCATCCAGAATTCATACGGCCTGAGACGCGCCGCAACGAAGTCATCTCCTTCGTCAAAGCCGGCCTCAAGGATCTGTCCGTCAGCCGTACCAGCGTCAAGTGGGGCATCCCCGTTCCAGGAGACGAGAAACACGTCATCTATGTGTGGATGGAGGCGCTGGCGAACTACATCACTGCCATCGGATACGGCAGCGACGACCCGGCAGATAAGGCCAACTTTGAGAGGTACTGGCCCGCCGATCTACACATCGTCGGCAAGGAGATCACCCGCTTCCACTGCGTCTACTGGCCTGCAATTCTCATGGCCGCCGGACTGCCACTGCCTAAGAGCGTCGTGGCTCATGGCTGGTTGCTCTTCGAAGAGAGCAAAATGTCGAAGTCGCGCGGCAATATCGTTCGCGCAGAGACCATCCTTGACGTGCTTGGAGCCGACGCGTTGCGCTATTTCCTGCTGCGCGAGATCGTCTTCGGTCAGGACGGCAGCTTCTCCTTCGACGCACTGGTGCAGCGTTATAACTCCGACCTCGCCAACGGCTACGGCAACCTCGTCAGCCGGACGCTGACCATGATCGGGAAGTATTTTGACGGAGTTGTGCCGGAAGCAGTCGGCATTCAAGCAGACTCCATGGCGACGGAAGCCCCGAACGCAATTGCAGCGGTCACTCGCTCACTCGATAGCCTCGATTTCTCGCGCGCACTCGAAGGTGCGTGGGCCATAGTTGCCGCTGTTGATGGCTATCTCACGGCTAGCGCCCCGTGGAAACAGCCTGAGAGCATCTCCGAGGAACAGCAGCGTGCGTTCCGCGCTACTGTCCTTTACACTGCCGCCGAATCCATCCGCATCATTACCGCGCTTGTGTATCCGGTTATCCCCGACGCAGCCGCAAAAGTCTGGACACAGCTCGGCCTCGGCGACATCCACAAAGCCGACTTGAAGAATCTAACTTGGGGCGGCCTAGAACCCGGAACAAAGCTCGGCGAAATCGGCCCCGTCTTCCCACGCGCAGAAAAGGACGCAATCACCCGTATGCAGGAAATCGAACAGAGCAACGCCCCCTCCGAAAGTAAGGTTCCCGTCATTGCACCAACGCCCGTTGAAGGCACGAACACGGTCGCCCTACCAGCACCTGCTGAAATGGCCGGCCTCGCGGTCGCAGCCGGAGATGAATCCGCACCGCCGTCGATCGCTGCTTCTCCCGCTGCCTCGCCGGATCCAGTAACCGCACTCGGATCCGACAAGATCACCATCGACGACTTCCTCAAAGTCGAGCTCCGCGTTGCGCAGATCAAGGTCGCCGAGCGCGTGCCCAAGGCCGACAAGCTGTTGCGCCTCGAAGTCGATCTCGGCTACGAGCAGCGTCAGATTCTCGCCGGCATCGCCGAGTCCTATACGGCCGAGTCGCTCGTAGGGCGCAAGGTGGTGATTGTCGCCAACCTCGCCCCGCGCAAGCTGCGCGGCCTCGAGTCGAACGGCATGATCGTCGCCGCCTCCCTCGAAGGCGACAAGCCTGTCCTCGCCGGTTTTCTTGAAGACGTCGAGATCGGCGCACGGCTGAAGTAAGGTGAGCGTTTTCAAAAAGTGATCGACTCCCACGCCCATCTCGACAGCCCGCGCTACGGCGATGACCGCGACGCGCTGCTCGCCCGCGCGTGGGGTGCAGGCGTGCAAACCATTCTCTCGATCGGTATCGGCGAAGGGCCGGACACCATGCATCAGGCGCTCGACCTCGCCCGCGAGTACGCGAAGCGGCCTGGCGTGCCGAAAATCTATGCCAGTGCTGGAGTCCATCCTCACGAAGCCCGGCTTGCGAATGATGCTGCCTACACCAAACTCAACCAGCTTTTGGACCAGCCGGAAGTCCTGGCCTGCGGCGAAATCGGCCTCGATTTCTACTACGACCATTCACCGCGCGACGTGCAGAAGGCTGTCTTCACGTGCCAGATGGAAATCGCCGCGGCTCACAAGAAGCCGATCATCATTCATTGCCGGCCTTCGGACAATTCCACGAACGCCTGGGACGAGACCCTGGACACGCTAGAATCCGAATGGTCACCAACCGCGCTCGGCGGTATCCTGCATTGCTTTACCGGCGAATGGGCGCACGCCCGCCGCGCCATGGACCTCGGCTTCCTTATCTCCTTCGCCGGCAATATTACATTTCCAAAAGCACAACCCATCCGCGACGTGCTCGCGCAGGTTCCCCTCGATCGCATTCTCATCGAAACCGACGCACCCTTCCTCGCACCGGTACCCAACCGCGGCAAGCGCAACGAGCCGGCCTGGGTCGCCGAAGTCGCCGCGAAGGTCGCTGCGGTGAAGTCCATCGCGCCAGAAGAAACCGCTTTGCGTACAACTGAAAACTTTCACCGCTTTTTCGGAACAACAGTGGTAACGGATAATGCTCATTGATCCCGAGATGAATGCGGGAAGCGGATAATCTAAGCAGGAGGAACAACCCATGGCATCCGACAATTCCTTCGATATCGTCTCCAAGGTCGACATTCAGGAAGTCCGCAACGCCATCGATCAGGCCTCGAAAGAGGTCCACAATCGCTTCGACCTCAAGAATACGCACTCCGAAATCCACCTCGAAGGCGACGAAGCCATCCAGCTTGCCTCGGCCGATGAATACAAGCTCAAGGCTGTTACGGAAATCCTCCAGCAGAAGCTGGTCAAGCGCGGCATTTCGCTCAAGAACCTCACCTATGGCAAGGTTGAACCGGCTTCCGGTTCCAGTGTACGGCAGAAAATCACACTCCAGCAGGGCATCGCTTCCGAGAAGGCCAAGGAGATCGTCCGGCTCGTTAAGGACTCGAAGAAAAAGGCCCAGGCGTCGATTCAGGGTGATACTGTGCGTATCAGCGGCAAAGATCGCGATACTCTACAAGAAGTCATTGCTCTTTTGCGGGGTCACGACTTCGGCATCGACATGCAGTTTACGAATTACCGTACAAACTAAGAAAGGCACCGAACCTAACCAGCCCTAGTGAGCACACTGGCCATAGCGACGGCGAAAGAAGTCTTCGATCTACTCAGCGATGACCTGCGCGCTATCGAGCGCGAATTCGGCGCCGACGCCGTTTCCTCCGTCGCCGCTATTACGGAGATCTCGGATTACCTGCGCGAAGGGGGCGGCAAGCGCATCCGTCCATCGCTGCTGCTACTTTCCGCCAAGTCGCAGGGCTATTCCGGCGACGGTATGATCCGCCTCGGCGCTGTCGTGGAGATGGTGCATAGCGCCACTCTCGTCCACGACGACATCATCGACGCCGCCGACACGCGCCGCGGCCGCCCCTCGGCCAACACCACCTGGGGCAATGCCAAGTGCGTGCTTGCCGGCGACTGGCTTTACATGCAGGCCTTCCGGGTCGCGCTCGACGAACGTAATTTTCGAGTGCTCGACCTGCTCATCGGCCTCACTCAGCAAATGGTTGAAGGTGAACTGCTGCAGATGGAAAGGCTCGGTCAGTCGATTACTGAAGACGAATACAATACCCTCATTTATCGGAAGACCGCCTGCCTTTTTGAAGTCTCCATGCGCCTCGGTGCTGTCCTGGCCCTGGCCAATGAAGGCACTGAGCAGCAGATGGGCGACTACGGACGCTCCCTGGGAATGGCTTTTCAGATCGTCGACGATGTGCTCGATCTCACCGCTACGGAAGAAGTGCTCGGCAAGCCCGTCGCCAGCGACTTGCGCGAAGGCAAAGCCACACTCGCCGTCATCCATGCCCTGGAAAACGGCACGGAAACCGAACGCGCCGCCATTCAAACCGTCCTTACCGACCAGAACTTCGACGCCGTCACCCACGCTGAGATTCTTGCCGTCCTCACCCGTCACGGGTCAGTCGATTACGCGATGAACACGGCCTTCCAATATGCAGAAGCGGCCCGTACGGCACTCAGCGATCTGCCGGACTCCGACTTCAAGCGCGCCCTGCTCTGGGTTCCTGACTTTGTCGTCGCACGCGACAAGTAGCGAACAACCAGATGCCCTGCATCAGGGGATTTCGGACGTAGGTTCCGCTCTAAACCTTGCGCGCCTCAACACTCTCGAACGACACATCCCCGACGGAGCGACTGCCGAAGCTGCGGAAGTTCTTCACCCGTCGCAAATCGAATGACGGCGCTCCATTCGGCACGCGCACCCGGAAGAAGTCCGCTCCATCCACATCGGCCAGCCAGAACGCGGGTCGCGCGTCCGCCTGTGCCGTCGCAATCTCAACGTTGCTCATCTCCAGATTCTTCACATGGCGGATAAAGAGTCCGCTCGCCGGCAGGTCGCCGAACATCGTCGGCTCTGGATACGCATTCTCCTTGAGCGGCGGCTCAATCGCCGCCAGCGCAGCCGAGCCGCTGCCTTGCTGCTCGAAATAAACATCGCTGATCTTGATGTCTTCGATATTGTGCCCGGGAACGCCGCTCAAAATCGACGGCAGCATGCCCGCGCCTGAGCTCATAATGTTACTCAGAATCACCCGCTTCAAAGTACCCACCGCCGAGCCCTGCGGACCGCGCATGCGCATCCCGAGCCTCAGGAAGAGCGGCGCATAGACCACCCCGCGCATGGCGATACCCGTGAAGGTGATGTCTTCGCATAATGCGCCGTCTACCGACTCGAGCGCGAAGCCGCGGCAGTTTTCAAAGACGCAATTCGAAATCGTGATGTTTCGGAAGCCGCCATTCGACTCCGTCCCCAGCTTAATGCGCCCGGTCGAATATTTGATGGCGCCTGCAGGAATGCGCTTCCAACTGCCATCCAGCAGGGAGCCAAGCTCGTAATCGCCGGTCACATAGCAATTGCTGATCGTTACATTCTCGGTTGCCCGCGCATAGCCCAGGGCATACGAACTCTTCGGGCAGATTGCATCATCCCACGGAGAATTCACGGTGCAGTTCGACACGCGGACATTTCGGCAGCAGTCGATGTCCATGCCATCGCGATTCGTATCGATCTTCAGGTTGTCGATGGTCAGGTTATCGACCCCGGTGGCCAGAATGCCGAACCATCCGCCTTGGAGAATGGAAAAGTCGCGCAGGATCACGTTGTAGCAGTTTTTGAGGGCAATGGCCTTGTTGCCTACTCCCGGCTTTGTGGTGTCGGGCAAGGTTTTCTCGTGGTCATGACCCCTGCTCAACCCTTTGCCCCAGATCAATCCCGGCCCGAGGATCGAGACATCATGGATCGACTCGCCCCAGATCAGGCTATTGTGCCAGTGATTGTGTCCGTAATCCTGATACGGCTCCCACTCCCCCTGCGGTTCGGCTTCGTCGTAACCGCCCGAAGGAGTGCCATCGAGGGGCGTCGAGGCTGCCAGAATCGTCGCGCCCTGGTCTAGGTAGAGGCAAACATTGCTCTTTAGGTGGATCGAGTAGCTCGCATAGACGCCCGCCGGGAAGAAGACCGTCCCGCCACCAGCCAATGCCGCAGACTCGATCGCCTTGTTGATGGCCAGCGTATCCGGTGTCTTGCCATCGCCGACTGCTCCAAAACTACGAACGTTTAGCCAGCCCACAAGGCTCTGACCATCCGGCGCAGACGGTGCATGGCTGGCCGCTGCGGCCGCCAGGGGCACTGCGGCCAAACCCAACCCGCTCCCTGCAAACTTCAATAAGTCTCTGCGATGAACCGTCATCGTGTCTCCAATCGATCTACCCGACCGATTGAAAATCATTTCTCGCCGAACGCCAAGCTTTTGCAGCATGTCGTCCTAGCTGAACGCCGGGGCCCTCGACGTGATATGCTCACCAGTCGCCTATGACTACGCGTACTACGCCAATCCGCGTCCTTGTCGCCAAGCCCGGGCTCGACGGCCATGATCGCGGCGCCAAGGTGATTGCCCGCGCGCTGCGCGATGCGGGAATGGAGGTCATCTACACGGGTCTGCGCCAGACGCCGGAGATGATCGTCAATGCAGCACTGCAGGAAGATGTAGACTGCGTAGGCCTGAGCATTCTCTCCGGAGCGCACAACGCCATCGTGCCTCGTGTAACGGCGATGCTGAAAGAGCGCGGAGCGTCGGATATTCTGGTCGTTCTGGGCGGGACCATCCCGCAGCAGGACATCGAATTCCTCAAGGCTCAAGGCGTTGCTGCGATTTTTGGCCCAGGAACCTCGCTTGACGCAACGGTGAAGTTCATCCGCGAGAACGTCAAGCCTCGCGGCCTTGTTGCATAAGAGAGCTTACTGCCGCACGAACCTGTCTTTTTCCTGCTCAGCTGGAGGAGTTGCCGTCCCATGTTCGGCTCCAGGACCCGAACGTGCATAGGCGGAGTCATAAGGCTGCTTGCCATCAGGGCCGGCTGCCGTGGGAGAACCCGGAACGGGTGGCTGACCTCCCGGATTGCCAACCAAATCTGGGTCTTGTTTACCGGTCGTGGTTTCATCGGAGACGCTCAACAACGGCGAATGCAGTTTGTGGGTCCGGCCAGTCTCGCATCCAGCCACCAATAAGAGCGTCGCAGCCAGAAGCAACACGGAAACTCTCCCTTCAACCCTCTCAGACACTCGCACTCAGTCCTCCAGACAACCGCACAGATGAATAAATCCAGAATGCCAATGTACCATTTCTGCGCGGCCCCTTTCCTGTTCTTTGACGGGACTCGACGCCGTCGATACCTTTCAAATCCAGCCTCTCGGCGATAGTGTAGATATTACAAAATGCCATCGACTACTGCCCCACGCCGCGTTTCTATCCTCGACTCTCACACCGCCGGAGAGCCTACGCGGCTCGTCATCGACGGAGGACCCGACCTCGGCACCGGCCCACTGGCCGATCGCAAGGACCGCTTCCTGTGTCTGCATGATGACTTCCGGACAGCCATCGTCAATGAGCCACGAGGCTCCGATGTCATCGTCGGCGCGCTTCTCTGTGAGCCGGTCGACAAATCCTGCGCCGCTGGCGTGATCTTCTTCAATAATGTCGGATACATTGGAATGTGCGGCCACGGCACTATCGGGCTCATCGCCTCGCTCGCACGCCTGGGCAGAATCGCCGCCGGAATCCATCGCATTGAAACAACGGTCGGAGTCGTCACTGCAACCCTTCATCCATCAGGCAAAATCACCGTCGAAAACGTCCCCAGTTTTCGAACTGGTGTTTCGGTTCCGGTCGACGTGCCCGGGCATGGCCAGATATATGGAGACGTCGCGTGGGGCGGCAATTGGTTCTACCTCGTAGAAAAGCACGGAAAGGTCCTGTCCATCGAAAATGTCAATGAGTTGACCGAGTACACCTGGGCCATCCGCCAAGCGCTCGCAGAGCAGGACATCACTGGAGCAAACGGCCTGGAAATCGATCATATTGAGCTTTTCAGCGCTCCTCAGATTTCTGACGACCACAGCACCAATGATGCCCACAGCGTTAATTTCGTCCTCTGCCCCGGAAAGGCGTACGACCGCTCCCCCTGCGGCACCGGAACCAGTGCCAAGATGGCGTGTCTATATGCGGACGGGAAGCTCGCGCCCGGCGAGGTCTGGAGACAGGCCGGCATCCTCGGCACGGTCTTCGAAGGAAGCATCCGGGTGGAAAACGGCAGAGTAATCCCCAGCATCACCGGCACCGCATACGTGACCGCCGAATCTACTTTTCTGCTCGACCCGAACGACCCCTTCTGCATGGGGATACAAAAATGAGTACAAACTACGACGTCGCAGTTCTCGGCGCAGGCATCGTCGGCGCGGCATGTGCCCTCGAATGCGTACGCGCCGGAATGAGTGTCGTCGTGATCGAGCGGGATACGGTTGCCAACGGAGCGACAGGCGCAGCCATGGGTCATGTCGTCGTCATGGATGACTCTCCGGCGCAATTCGCCCTGACCACCTACTCCCAATCCCTATGGAGCGCGCTGGCGTCCGAACTGCCTGCCTCTGTTGAATACTATCGCCCAGGCACTATCTGGATCGCAGCCGATGAAGACGAAATGGCCGAAGTCCGGCGGAAATTCGTCGATTACACTGGGCACGGAATCTCCTGCGAGACCCTCGACAGCAACGCTTTAGCAGATGCCGAACCGAATCTGCGCCGGCCGGTCAATGGCGGTCTTCTTGTGGCAA
>CAYVSQ010000544.1:0-2644 GCA_964453815.1 uncultured Acidobacteriaceae bacterium
CTTCCCCCGAGACTGCAAATTCGCCGGAGACACCGAGTCGTCGTGAACTGATCGAACGTTACGGTAAGTACGCGATTGTAGCCGCGCCTCTTCTCGTATTTGTGTCGAAGGCCCGCGCCATTCACAGCAGGCCTTAGCCCGGCGGACTGCTGTCTTGCCAGACGTGCGGGTGCAAGGGATCAAAGTTATATTCGCGGAGGAAACAGAATCCGCCATACCACGGACGGCCCGTATTTCCGCAGCAGGCGATAGGGTCGCAATACGGGCGCGAGGCTGGCGGAAATCCGATTACGCTTGGCCCACGTATAGTCCTCGGCTGTTGGCGCGAGGAAGCTTAGCCGGTGGTCCCATCTCCGGCGCAGATTTCCTTCTGTCTGAAGATAGAAACCCCACATCCCGATCTCAGGATCGGAACTCGTCTCAGCCCCTTCCGCAAAGAGTCCCGTAACGGCACGCCGCACCTTCCTAGCCATTTCCGGCGATTCCGCGATGATCCCATCCATCCCCTGCGACAACTGCTGCGGCAATATTTCACGTGCAATCTCACAACCGATCAGCAACGCCAGCTCCAGTCCTTGCCGCCGCGCACTTTGCGCCAGTTCATTCGCACTACCATGCGGGATCCGTCCAAGTGCGCGCGCAATGTCCATGACCCAGAGCAGTCTCGAAAACCCGTGTTGAAGCCCATGGAGGCATAGAAACAGCACGAGGTCGTCATCAGACATTACACGCATGGTCTGGCTTCGAAATGTCCCCGTGCCAGCACGATTCCAGGCTCCATTCACATCAAATAGGAGAGAACCCGATGGAAAGAACGGAGGCGATCCAACGCCGAAGTGCAGTTCAACCATCACCCCTTCACGGGTGAACCTGCGATGATATTCTTCATCCCCTGCCCGCGCAATAAATCCCCTGTCCAGTAACAAGACCTCTGCGCGGTGGAAATTCTCGCGGCGCACCAGCAGATCCAGGTCGTTGTATGCCCGCATCGTCACATCTCCGTAGAGCGCTTCTGCTAGCACCGGACCCTTCAGCGGAAGAACCTCAATGTTTCGCTCTGCAAACTGCATCAGCAAACCTTCCAGCTCGGCTGCGAACACCTCGGCGGCTGTGCTCCGTTCTCGAACGGCAGCCGTAAAAAAGCCAGGCATCTCAACGTTGTTATATGTGAACGACCGATGGAGAAGGAGAAGCACGCCATGTGCCTCCGCCAGTTCCAGCAGCGCCTGCCAATCCGTATCATGCGGAACGACAAACGGAAGACCGCGTAGAGAGGTGATGAGCAGCGCAGCCTCGTCAGTTGTCTGACGATGAGCCGCAGTTTCGAGCATAAAGAGCTCCCCGTGAACCATTCCCGAGACGCAGATTCTCTAGAGTCATGGTGGACGTGGAAGGAATCGAACCTTCTACCTGTCGATTAAGAGTCGAGAGACTCCGGAGGGCGAAATACAACTTAACTCATTCTGATAGTAATTTGAACCAACAACGGCTCGGATGCGACGCTAGAAACGCTGGAAACGCTTGCGATATATGGGCATATTTTTGAGCTTGTAGATCATGTTTGGGTCACGGTCTAGGCGGTAACCAAAAAGACTGCACACGCTCGATTTCACGATGCTTCCGCAGCATCTCCTTTCATCCCATCTCCTTGGGTGTCCGACACTTCATTCAAATCTCACAAAAGCATAACCTCCCGCGCTAACGGACTGCAAACAAGCAGAGACACTCAGTACGGCCGGCTGAAGCGTCCACAAACCCCCGACACGATACCTTAGCAACCCTCTACTTTATGGGTTGGCGCTAAACATCGGCCGCTTTCATCTTCAAACTCCATGCAAATTCGCATGGCCTGTTTGAAGGTTGCTGAAGGTTCTCGGGCAGGTCGATCGTGGTGCCGATGTAGAATCCCGTTTGCACGGCAACTCTGCGTTCGAACCGAGAAGAACTATCCTGGAACGAGGATGGGGCCGAACTGATGTCAATGTCACCTGGGACGCCCGGCGGGTGTTTGGATTTGACAAGGTGAGATCCCGGGGCTTGAAGAACAACCACCACCGGCTGTGCGCATGCTTCGCGCTGGTCAACCTCTATCTGCGCAAGCAAACGACTGGCCCTGCTCTGGGCGTAGGGTCTGGAAAATCCGCGTGACAAGCGGCTTCGAGTGAAATGCCGAGAAACGTGCGACGGATCTGCACCCGGTAACACCCCGGAACTCCCTTGCATCCTCGCCGCCGTCAAATTCACGGGTTGCTCAGAGGTTCCTTAGGTTCCCGACTCCGACGATGGCTGTCACGCGAATCGGGTACAGCGGCTAACCGCAACGCAGGCGCCTCGTTTTCCCAGGACCAGCGCAGCCCCTCTGACCTCGTCGCGGTCCACTGAGATCAGCGACGACGATATATCCCTCTCTATGGGCCAACGCGCCACAAAAGTGCTTCCTCGCGAGTGTTCGCAGTCTGATCAAGCAACACCTTCGCCTCTGCCAGGCTGATGTCTTGTGGGGCCGGACGAAAATCCGATCGCGACTCGCGCTGGTCCTTGGTGACATTCTTGAAGAGCAGTACCTTGCCTTGAATGTGGACCTCGACCAGATTCGTCTTCCAGTGGGCCTCGCTCACCTGTTCACGCCGAATCTCGAAGGTCC
>CAYVSQ010000545.1:0-5706 GCA_964453815.1 uncultured Acidobacteriaceae bacterium
CAGCGTTGTAATAGAGCGGTGCGGGATAAACGGATGCAGGATTGACGCGGACCGCGAATCCAACCTGTGCCTGGGCCTGTGCCTGTCCCGCAACAGCAGCTGCTGTCACAATGCCTGTAAGTGCAAGAGTGCGAAGAATGCGTTTCATACGAGCTCCTTTCGAGCGGGGCTTGGACCATCTATCGACCATCCGCTGGCTCAGTCCGGTTGAGCTTTGCTCTTCCGAACTGCTCTGAGTATGTGAACCGCAGCTTCGTTGAATTGTTGCGAAGTTTATTTTCTCGTGCCCGTGCAACTTTCAAGCGCTTCATGCATCGCGCACGTTGGTGAGGGTGCCCCTTCCTTTGCGAGCAAAGCGTGGGAAGCAAGATATTCCTTCGCGGCCTATTTCATTTCTTCGCACACGTCGGCAGCTTGCCTGAAGGCGGCCACAACTCACTGAAGATTTGCAGCGATGTATCCGGCAGATCTTTCACTTCAAACGTGTCGCCGAAGGCCATGTAGGGAACCTCACCATTCGATCCAATACGCGTCCACCCCGAGCTCATCATCAGACGCGGATCGCCCGTCCTCGCAAAATGCACCCACATGGTCATCATCTGGTCGGAGAGCCGGTGATCGGCGGCCTTGAATTGCAGCATCGGCGCATGCTCGTCGGCTTGATGCGTGTGTCCGAAGACATAAACAAGTTCCGAGCCATGAAACGCGCCCATGCCTGACGCCTCACCAATCGGGTTGATGTGCGTGAAGCGATACAGAAACCCGTGCGTCGCCCGCGCGATGGAAAAAGCGTTGTAGAGCTGAATGGAGTCGGTGAGCAGGTGGTCGGCCGCCGCATGAATCTGCTCCGGAGATGCGGGAGGCGCCGGTTCATACAGGGCCAGCACCCGCTTGCCGCAGGGAGCGAATGCCTGCTCCACCCAGGCGTTGAAGCTGTTCGTATCGGTAGGATGGTAGCGCCGTAGAAAGAGATTTCCTTCATTGGTGTTTGTCCCCACTAAAACGGGAATACGCATGGCGCGGTTTTCTGTGAAGAGCTGCGCAGGCTGACTCGGAATCATAACGCCATCGGCGAACGGAGCCCACGGCGACGGCACGAAGGACGGGTCATTGAGCGGGGTTTCAGGCCGCAGACGCGCTCGTGCTATGCCTCCAGCGAAAATTCTTTGCGCGGCCTCGGAGCCGCGCGCCATTACTTCATCGCTATTGAGGCTGCGCAGATTGGCGATGTGAGGAGCGGCGGCGACGTCAATGCTTTCCATGCTGGCGAGGCCGCGATACTCCCTACTCAATTCCGGCGCGGGCTGAAAGACCATGCTCGGGCTTTCGAGGATGGCCTTGTCGAAGAGGTCCTTTGCATCGGGCGCGACCAGCAAATAGCCGATGCTGGAGGCGCCCGCGGATTCTCCGAAGACAGTGACGTTGCGAGCGTCTCCTCCAAAGGAGGCAACGTTCTGCCGCACCCAGCGCAGAGCGGCCATCTGGTCGAGCAGCCCATAATTTCCAGACGTATGCCGTGGCGATTCAGCGCTCAGATCGGGGTGGGCGAGGAAGCCGAGGATGCCGAGGCGATAGTTGAGAGTGACGACCACAACTCCCCGATTGGCCAGATTGGCGCCGTCGTACTGCGCCTGCGAACCCGAGCCGGTAATAAACGACCCGCCATGAATAAAGACCATCACGGGAGCCGGTTGAGTCGGCTTGAGCGATGGGGTCCACACATTGAGATAGAGGCAGTCCTCGCTCATCTGAGCGCGTGAAATACCGAAGAGCTGCGTCTCGGGCTGCATGCATGGCGCCCCGAATTTCGTCGCATCGCGGACGCCCGTCCATCCCGACGCGGGTTTCGGCTCGCGCCAGCGTAGATTGCCAATCGGAGGCACAGCGAAAGGAATGCCTTTGAAGGCGAGTGGGCCCATGTCGGAGACTTCGCCATCGAGATCTCCTTGCGAAATGCGCACATGTGGCGCGGCAAGCTGGGCAGCAAGCTGGACAGCGCTCAGCATCAGGGCGCACAACACGAATAGAGGGGCAGGGAAGCGAGAACGCATCGGTATCTCCGAACGGCGCTGTTAGAGTAACGTAGGCACTTTAGATCAGCATCATGTTTCTGAAACCACAGCGCGTCCACTTCATAGGCATCGGCGGCATTGGCATGAGCGGCATCGCCGAAATCCTCCTCAACCTCGGCAACACCGTCAGCGGTTCCGACCTGCGAAGCACATCGATCACGGAACGCCTCGCATTGCTCGGCGCGAACATCTTCGAGGGCCACGCCGCCGCGAACGTCGTGGGCGCGGGAGTCGTCGTCACCAGTTCCGCCATCAACGAGCGCAATCCTGAAGTCGTCGAAGCCCGCCGTCGCAAAATCCCCGTCATCCAGCGCGCCGAGATGCTCGCCGAGCTCATGCGTCTCAAGTACGGAATCGCCGTCGCCGGCATGCACGGCAAGACCACCACTACATCCATGATCGCGACTGTCCTCGCCGCTGGTGGCCTCGATCCCACAGTCGTCGTCGGAGGCCGCGTCGACGCTCTCGGCTCCAACGCGCGCCTCGGCAAGTCGCAATATCTCGTCGCTGAGGCCGATGAGAGCGATCGCTCCTTTTTGAAGTTGTCCCCCATTCTAGCCGTGGTCACCAACCTCGACCGCGAGCACATGGATTGCTACCGCGATATGGCCGACGTCGAAAACGCATTCGTCGAATTCATGGATCGAGTGCCGTTTTACGGCGCTTGCGTGGCCTGTCTCGACGATCCACGACTGTCCGCCATCCTGCCTCGTGTTCGGCGAAGGGTCTTCACCTACGGAACCAATTCCCGCGCAGACTATATCCTGCGCATGCTCCCACCCGTAGAAGGAGTGCGCTCACGTTTCGAAGTAGCCGCGAACGGAAGCGCCGAGATCAGTGTTCTTGGCCCCTTCGAACTGCATGTGCCTGGACTGCACAATGTTCTCAACGCAACCGCCGCCGTAACCATCGCCCATCAGCTGGAAATCAAACCCGAAGCCATCGCGCAGGGATTAAAGAATTTTCGTGGTGTCGATCGCCGCTTCCAGCTCAAAGGCTGCGTCAACGGTATCGCCGTCATCGATGACTATGGACACCACCCTACCGAAATCCGGGCCACTCTTCGCGCCGCCCGCGATTGCAACTACAGCCGCATTCATGTGATCTTCCAGCCGCACCGCTACACCCGTACTCGCGATTTATTCGAGGACTTCATCAAGGCCTTTGACGACGCGGCCACCGTCGAAGTGCTCGATATCTACGCTGCCAGCGAAGAACCCATCGAAGGCGTCAACGCCCAGGCGCTGGTTGCGGCTCTGGGCCGCGAAGGCGTGGAGTACGCCGCCTCCAGTGAACAGGCGATTGCGCAAGTCATCCACAACGCAGAAGCCAATGACCTAATCCTCACCCTCGGCGCCGGCAATG
Source organism: uncultured Acidobacteriaceae bacterium (assembly GCA_964453815.1). GTDB lineage: Bacteria > Acidobacteriota > Terriglobia > Terriglobales > Acidobacteriaceae > Silvibacterium. The sequence goes on from CAYVSQ010000545.1 coordinate 3,438, forward strand.
TATCGCAGATAGCCCCACGAGTGCTGGAAAAGTTGGAAAAGCTGGAGAAGCTCGGGACCTGGGAAGGACGCACGACTTTTGTGTAGGATTGCTCCTACATGCGCTCCTGGCTTCGTCGTGCTTCTACTCTCGCTCTCGTGCTTCTCGCTGTTTCAGCCGCTCATGCCGGCAAGCTGAAAGGCGTTTACTCAGGCAGTGGCGGCATCACTCAGGAAGTGCATCGCGTGGTTCTTATTGAATTTGCCGAGGACGGCACGGCCATTCTGCAACAGAATTGGACGGGCAAAGACCCGCAAACCTGGCACGCTCATTGGACCCAGAAAGGCAAGCAGGTGACGCTTACATTCGAACCCGTAAAGGACTCGCCGCCCCTCGCTCCACTTGCCCTCGATATCAAGCACGGCTCTCTCGTTCCCTCAACGTGGGACAGTGCCGCGCTGGGCGTATTGGGGCCGCCAGCGCTCGCGCCCTTCAGCGGTAAAAACGCTCAGAGGCACAGCGTCGCCGGTTGCGTCGCCCTGAACACCTATAATCCTGTGGGCGATTGCCTGCAGTGGGACTCCCGTACCCCACCAAAGTAGTCGTACGCCCTGTACTCATAGTCTTGACCAGCAGTATTGCCTGCCATGAGTCTTTCGAAGGGAGCGGTTCCGTCTGAATCTCAGGACCGTTCGTTACGTGTCGGCCTAGGCTGATCGGCGTAGAATGGTCGCGAAGAGGCTCAGGAGGCTGATATGCGCAAGCGCGCTGCTGCTGTGTTCATCGCGACTCTGCTGCTGACGACGGCGGGACTCGCGAAGGACAAGAAGAAGAACATTCTGCCCGCCTATGTACTCAGAGCCCGAACCGTCGCCGTCATCATCGACCCCACTGCAGGCGTATCGGTCGACGATCCACGTGCCAACCAAGTGGCGCAAAAGGATGTCGAGGCCGCGCTACTGAGCTGGGGCAGATTTGAACCCATTGTGAGCACCCAATATGCGGATTTGATCATCATGGTGCGCAAGGGGAGCGGGCGTCTGGCAGAGCCGACGATCAGCGATCCCCGCCAGAACGATCGGGTCGGCAGCATCAACGCCACCGATAATGCAGTGGGTATCGGCGTGCAGCAGGGCCGGCCGCCGAATCTGTCCAGCGGCACTGGGCCCGCCGATAACACGCCTCATGCTCAGATCGAAGCTGGCGGTTCGGATGACTCGTTCATCGTCCTCCAGGGAGGAGTGGACCATCCCCTCGACTCCTCCCCAGCCTGGAGATATATGGCCAAGGACGGCCTCCATTCTCCCTCCGTCCCCGCTGTGGACCAGTTCAGGAAAGCAGTGGCCGAAGCCGACAAGGCCGCCGCAAAGAATCCCTAGCCCAGCGGCTGACAGGCAAGTCGGGTCGCTTCATGCTTCAGGCGTGATAATCATTTGGTCACTAGCTTGTCGCTGGCAATCAGTAACTTATCTATAAGTAATCATTCCTTTGTATTTGAGCTAAGACATACCCCTGCTGACATCGGTAACTTATCTCTAATGCTACGGATAAGTTGAACGGATAGCATCAGGATATGTGCGCCCGATATTCGACCGCTTGCCATGATCTGACTCCGCACGATTTCTCCGCTGGCCATCGAATAATTCGACCTGTACAGCACACAGCACTGAAGAGGCGGCCCGGTTGATCCGGTCGCACGGGGATCAGAAGGTAAATGGTAGAAGCAGTTAGCCGCCTGGATTGATCGTGTAAATAATTAATGTTTCGTAATGTGCAACCATTCAATAACTAAGATACACTGGCTGACCATTGGCATAAAAGACCGGGCAGGCCACCGGCGGCTGTCATTTACACCAAATATTGTGATGTTATCGATAACGATCCCCGGATAATACCAATGAATCCATAACTCGATAAATCAGGAGAAAGATATGGCAAACGAAAAGGAAACTTTGACTCCCGAGCATGCGGCGCAAGAGCTGGTTGCAGGACAGATTGCGGCTGGAGCGGCGAGTTCAGCACAAAAAGTCTGCCTGGGTCCATCGAATAACGGTTGGTTCACGCTATCTTGGTCAGCCACTGCAACAGGTACTTATGACTGGGTTGGTCTTTATAAGAACACCACTGACCCTGATGGCAGCTATATTGGAGGCAATAACTGGTATTGGGCGGAAAAGGCAAAAAGTTACGTGACCTCGACGTCAGTCCAACCGGGCTTTGAGGCAAGGTATCTGATCTGGGACGCCACTTCCAAGTCATACAAGTCTGTCGCAAAGACAGGAGCATACCC
>CAYVSQ010000546.1:0-3216 GCA_964453815.1 uncultured Acidobacteriaceae bacterium
TGGAGACGCGCTTGAGGGACAGGGGCAGAATTCTCCTCTGGCGGGCACGATATTTCTGAACAACTGGACCGGGCAGACCGTGGCCGATTTGTTTATGAAGACCATTGTCATGATGCCGGCAATGGATCCGGGAACGCTGACGCCTAAGGACACCGCCGAGGTTATCGCATATATTCTAAGGGCGAACAAATTTCCGGCGGGGAAGACGGAGCTGCCAAGCGATCCGCAATCTCTGGAAATGATTCACATCGTCAAGCCCTAGAGGTGTGTATGCCTGCATCGCGGACGAGTACTATAGCCAATAACGCATGAATCGACGCGAGCTGCTTCGCAAATCGTTATTGGCCATGGGCGTAGTGGCGGTAAATCCTCACGCGGGAGCGCGCATTTTTTCCGCCGGTGAAGACGCTTCGCTCGAACTGGAGCGCGCGGACTGGACGCCAGTCTTTCTCAACGCGCAGCAGAGCGAGACCCTGACGGCGCTGAGTGACGCGATTATTCCGGCCACGGACACGCCGGGCGCGAAGGCCGCGCTGGTGAACCGCTTCCTCGATCTAGTGATCGCGGCCGAACCGGAAAAGGTGCAGAAGGAGTTCCTCGATTCGCTGGTATGGTTTGACGCAGCGGCGACGGAGCACTATAAGACGACCTTCGACAAGCTGACGGACGAGGAGAAGACCAATCTTCTGAACCTGGTGGCGTGGCCGCGGTTCCAGTCTTCCTGGGGCCAGCCGGAGGCCCCGTTCACCGGCTATCAGCACTTCAGCCGCCTCAAGGCCTGGATTTCCGGCGCGTACTACAGCTCTCCGATCGGGTTGAAGGAGCAGGGCTGGGATGGATGGGCGGCGCGCGGGACATTTACCGGCTGCGAGCATCAGCCGGGTGAACACAAGGCCACTTAGAACGGAGATCGCGCAGAGTGATGTTTTTCGAAGATCCGCTGACTCGCACTTATGACGCAATCGTAGTGGGCTCGGGCGCAACCGGGGGATGGGCGGCGAAACAGCTGGCTGAAGCTGGTCTTGAGGTGGCGCTGCTCGAAGCCGGGCGCAATGTCTCGCCGCGTGAGTTCACCGAGCACAAGCCCGTCTTTCAGCTGAAGTACCGCGACATGGCTGGCGCGGGAGAGTGGCGCAAGCGGCGATCCATCCAGGTGCAATGCTATGCATGCACCGAGTACAACTACGATTGGTTTGTCGATGACGTCGACAATCCGTATAGTACGCCTGCGGGAAAGCCGTTCACTTGGCAGCGCATGCGTATTGTCGGCGGGCGAACGCTATGCTGGGGGCGGCAAAGCTATCGGCTGAGCGATCTCGACTTCAAGGCAGCGAGCCTCGATGGCTACGGAAAGGACTGGCCCATCTCCTATAAGGACCTGGCTCCGTATTACGACCGGGTCGAGGACTACGTCGGCATCAGCGGCGCGGCGGAAAACGATGACGCGCTGCCCGACGGGCATTTCCTGCCCCCAATGAAGATGACCTGCGGTGAAATCCACTTCCGCGAAGCCGTCGCGAAGCAATTCGGGCGGACAGTCACCATCGGGCGTACGGCCATTCTCACCGAGACCCACAATGGCCGATCGGCTTGCCACTATTGCGGGACATGCGAGCGCGGCTGCATTTCCTTTTCGTACTTCAGCAGCCCGTTCACCACGGTGAAGGACGCTCTCAATACCGGCAGGTGCGTGCTGCTGACAAACGCCATCGCGGCGCAGATCGAGATGGATCCGGCAACGAACCTGGCAAAAGGCGTGACCTTTGTCGATGGCACGACGCGGCAGACGAAGACGATTCGCGGAAAGGCCATAATCCTGTGCGCGCAGGCGATGGAATCGACGCGCATTCTGCTGAACTCTACGAGTGGCAGCCACATGGCGGGGCTGGGCAATTCGAGCGGCCTTCTCGGCCGTGGGCTCATGGACCACGTGACTGGCGCAGGGGCTTCCGGAGAGCTACCGCAATTCAAGGTTGCCCCCGATGCGTACAGCGCGCCGCACCGCGCCAACGGAATCTACATCGTCCGCTACCGCAACACGTCGAAGGCGACGCGGCAGCCGAATTTCATCCGCGGCTATGGTTTCCAAGGCGGGGCGGATGCGGAGTTCGACTTCGAGGCTGAAGGATTCGGAGCGGCCTACAAGCGAGCTGTTAAGGCGGGAAAGTACAGGATCGGGATGGGAGCGTTTGGCGAATCGCTGGCGCGCGATGACAACTTTGTCTCCATCGATCCGACCCTGAAAGATGCCTGGGGTATTCCTGCGCTGCATATCTCCATGACCCACGGAGACAATGAAAAGGCCCTGATGGACGACGCGGCTGCGACTGCTGCGGAAATGCTAGAAGCCGCCGGAGCCACGAACATCAAGATCGGGGCAACCGTCGCCGAGCCAGGCATGGCGATCCACGAGCTGGGAACAGCGCGCATGGGGAACGACCCGAAGACCTCGGTGACCGACTCCTACTGCCAGCTCCACGACGTGAGGAACGTCTTCGCCATGGACGGAGCGTGCTTCGTCTCCTCGGGCTGCCAGAACCCCACGCTCACTATGATGGCCATCACCGTGCGCGCCTGCGACCGTCTGATTGATCGACTTAAAAGGCAAGAGATCTGATTCGCTTCTCCTTGGTCGAGCTGGGAGTGTCGAGAGGTGTCATCGCGAACCCAGCGCTCCGAAACACCAAGGCGTCCCAGCAACCTCGCGGGGGCCAAGGCTTGCCCATATGGACTGCCGCTTTTGCTTGCTAGAATATGAAAGGAGCAGGTGCTCAGTCGGTGCGCGAACATACCGGCCAGCAGAATTGTCAGTACGCTCTTGTCCAAAACGTTTAACTGGTAGGAATTTGACGTGCATTGATTCGAGCTAATCTGCAAGCCACTCGTGGTCGGGCTTGTTTGCGGTCATTGCGCTCGCGTGCGTGCTAACATCCACTCATCCGGCTCGCCCAGCGGCTTGAGCCGCGGAGGTCGAAATGAGTCCAATCACACGGCGTAGTTTCCTCAAAACAGGTCTGGCCGCCGGCGCCATGGCGACCATAGGAACCCTTCCGCTGGCGGCCGCCAAGCACACCGCGACTGATACCGTCGTGCTAGGCCGCTCAAAGATGGAGGTGACGCGGCTGGCCTTCGGAACCGGGACGGACAGCGGTGCGGTGCAGGCCGCGCTGGGGCAGCAGGAGTTCACGCGGCTGGTCCGCTATGCGTACGACCGTG
>CAYVSQ010000547.1:0-28684 GCA_964453815.1 uncultured Acidobacteriaceae bacterium
CAGCAGGTCGAAAAACACGCGGGAGGTCCGCCCGATGCCGTAGTGGGACTTGCCCCGTTCCCGATTTACGTTCCGGATCGGAATCTCACAGATACTCGCGCCATACCATGCCGCCAGTGCCGGAATAAACCGGTGCATTTCGCCGTACAGCGGAATGTTCTGGATCACCTCGCGCCGATAAGCCTTGAACGTCGTGCCGAAGTCATGAATATCCACGCCCGACAGCTTGGCCATCATCCAGTTCGCGCAGCGGGAAGGGATGCGCCGCATCACGAAATTGTCGATTCGTTCTTTTCTCCAGCCGCTGACGACGTCATAGCCCTCTTCGAGCTTTTCGAGGAAGTTTGGAATCTCGTTCGGGTCGTGCTGCAGATCACCGTCCATCGCCAGAATGAACTCGCCCTGCGAATGATCGAATCCTGCGGCCAGCGCCGAGGTCTGGCCGAAATTTCGCCGCAGCTTGACTACCAGCACGCGGCTATCTACCGCGGCGATCTCTTCCAGCAACTTATAACTGCGGTCGCTCGACCCATCGTCCACCAATACCAGTTCGAAGCTGTCTCCCACCTGTTCCATCACGGCTTTCAGGCGGTCGTACATCACGGTTATGTTTTCTTCTTCGTTGTGGAAGGGGACGACAATCGAGTACTTCGGCATATGTTTATTATAGACTTCCCGGGCAGTCTCGGCTCTTAGAACAGACCCGGAATCATTGCTGACACCACGCTGTCAGCAGCCCTCGGCTACCTTTCTCTTGCGCGTGACACTTCACGCTAAAGAGCACAATATGACCACAGCTGCAACTCAGCCCGAAGCAGTCTCAAATGCCAAAGTTCGCGCCTCTGTCATCACCTGGTTCGAAATCCCCGCAACCGACCTGGAACGCGCCATTAGTTTCTACGAAAACAGCCTTGCCATCCGGATGCACCGCGAGCCAGCGTGGCCCGGCATGGCTATCTTCCCGTACGAAAATGAAAGACCCGATACTTCAGGCTGCATTGTGGCCGCGAAGGATTCCCCGCCGGTCGACGGTGGAGTAACCATCTATCTCAACTGCGACGGCAAAATCGACGCCGTTCTCGGCCGCGTTACCAGCTCCAGCGGAGCGGTCCTCGAACCGAAGAACCACATTCCGGGTGTCGGATGGGTTGCTCAAATCCGCGACTCCGAGGGCAACCGAGTCGGCCTCCATGCTGTTGTTTAGCCTCGATATTGAGAGGCGGTAGCATAGGGCGATATGCGCCGAGCCGACCGCCTCTTCCGTATCGTGCAGCTGCTGCGCGCCGGACGCCTCTCCACGGCGCGTAGCCTTGCGCAAAAGCTGGAAGTCTCCGAGCGGACCATCTATCGCGATATCCAAGAGCTTCAACTCTCCGGCATGCCCATCGAAGGCGAAGCCGGCGTGGGCTATACCCTGCGCCGCGACTTCGATATTCCCCCGCTCATGTTTGATCGTCAGGAAATCACGGCACTCGTTCTCGGCGCCCGCATGGTCAAAGCATGGGGCGGAACGGAGATGGCCGAAGCGGCCAACAATGCCCTGCGCAAAATTGAGGTGGTCCTGCCGCCTGATCTCCGTGATCGTATCGAGCAGGTACAGGTTTACGCGCCCGGTTTCCGCGTCTCGAAAGAGCTGCGCCACAGGCTCGATAGCCTGCACCACGCCGCCATCGACCGCTCTGTCCTCGATGTCGAATACACCAGTCAAACCGGTGACCTTACTCGCCGTCGCATCCGTCCGCTAGCCCTGGTCTTCTGGGGCGGTGCCTGGACTCTCGTCGGCTGGTGCGAACTCCGTCGCGACTTCCGCAGCTTTCGTGTCGACCGGATGCAGTTCATCTCCATACTGGACGAGATATTTACGCCGCAGGCCGGTCAGACACTGGCCGATTTCCTGAAGCAGGTCAGAGCACGGTCACCCGATCAGGCCGGAAGATAATCCGCCGATCAGTCGATATTTTTAGGCACTCGCGATGATTTCAGACGCAATTCGCGCTGCTTCCTCGCAAGCGGCTCGGTCCACATCTTTATGTGTAACGAAGCGAATCTGATGATCTGCGGCAGTGCCTGCGATCACACCGCGTTTCCTGAGGCGGTCGAGTATGGGAGTCGGATCGGAGTATCCTCGCACGGTGAAAATCACGATGTTCGTCTGCACCGTGGTGAGGTCGATCTCCACCTGATCGAGGTCAGCGAGGTTTTCGGCCAGATGGCGCGCATTCGCGTGGTCCTCGGCCAATCTCCTCGGCATCTCCTCAAGCGCAATCAGCCCCGCCGCCGCCAGCACACCCGCCTGGCGCATGCCACCGCCGAGCATCTTCCGCACCAACCGAGCCCGCTCGATGAATCTGCGGCTGCCGACCAGCATCGACCCCACCGGCGCTGCCAGGCCTTTTGACAGGCAGAACATTACGCTGGAAAAACCGGAAGTGAGATCGGCGACCGGGATGTTGAGAGCCGTGGCCGCATTGAAGATGCGCGCCCCATCAAGATGTACGGGGATGCCCATCGCGCTCGCACAGCCCCAGATCTCTTCGTAGATTTCGACAGGAGTGACCGTACCGCCAGCCATGTTATGGGAATTTTCGAGCGTAATGAGGCCGGTCCCGGCACGATGGTCATTCCCTTTTCGGTACGCCTGCTCAACATGCTGCCAAGTAACGATGCCGCGCTCGGCAAAAACAGTCCGCAGCTGGCACCCCGAGAAGGCAGCGGCCATCGCCATCTCCCAATCAACAACATGGGCTCGCGCCTCGCAGATCACTTCCTGCCCGGGCTGCGTGTGTAGCCGGATCGCAACCTGATTGCCCATCGTTCCCGTCGGGACGAAGATCGCTGCCTCACGCCCAAAAACTTCAGCGGCACGCGCCTCCAGCAGATTCACCGTGGGATCTTCAGCGTAGACATCGTCGCCAACCTCAGCCGAGGCCATGGCAGCGCGCATGGCGGGGGTGGGCTTGGTAACGGTGTCGCTGCGCAGGTCGATGGTCGAAGTGGGGGCTTTAGCATCGGACACGGCTAGGATGTCGGGGGTCTCGGATGGTATCGAAGGCATGGAAGAATTTTATCGCCTCGCTCGGCCGAATCCCGCAAGGCAATTCACCTCTTCGCTTTCAGAATGGCAGCAAAAGCAGAGGTACAGCCACCCCTGCCACCAGCAATCCGGTGAGCACCCACCACCCGCGGCTGTATTTATAGGACAAATAGATCCCAATCAGCGTAGAGGTCACGACGCTCAGGGAGACCAGAAGAAAGAAAGTCTTCATTGGCAAATGACTCTTCCGCGGATCGGATGGAGACGACGCTTCTCCAGCTTTGGGCAGTCTGGAAGGTCCGAGTTGCGCCTGCGCCCGTCCCGCCACTTCGGATGGCGCTGTTCTAACGGCATCCGCCGGGCCGCTCGCAGCTACGCGCGAACCTGCATCGCTGCTGTTCTCCCGGGGCATTTTCCGGACGAGCTGGCCGTGGCTTGCGCGGAGGTACTGCAGTCGTCTGCTTCTTATGCAGTTGCGCCAACGAGGCAATCCACGCGGGTGGCATGTAATTGCTGCCCTGCGCCGTCTCATGCATGTTGAAGGTCTGCAATGCCCCGGTGATCGCAAAGAAAAGCAGCGCAGGGGTCGTAAAAATTCCGAGATAAAGGTGAACCTTCCGCAGGAACTTCACTGCTGCATGGCCCTTCGACATACCACCTCTGGGTCTGAGAGATTCGCGTGTTCAATTTCCGTCCCCGGCTGTAGCCAGCCCTTAGCAAAGACATTTCCATCGATCACGCTTGAATATAAGACTAAAATCGTCCGCGTTCAGACGCAAAGCTCTATCTCTGTCCAGTTACGAATAGATATCTTGAATTCTGACAGAGAGATAGCGGAGTCAGGTCGGATAGCGATTTAGGGTTTAGCCGCAGAACTCTGCACGGCTATGCCGCTGTTACGGCGAGGAAGCGCTCGAAGACCTCGTTCGAGACGAGACGGCCGCGCGGTGTAAGCGCCACCCGGTCGTCAGTCCACGCAATGAGGCCATCGCACTCCAACCCGGTCAGAATGGAGTCGAAGGTGCGAAGGGCTTCGGAGCCGAATTCCGCCCGCAATTCGGAAAGATTCACTCCCTCATTCAATCGAAGCCCTAAAAACCACTCCTCTTCCAGCTCCCCTTCGCGCGACAGCCGATTTACCTCATCCCATCCCGGCGCCTCCAGGAACGGCTCAAGTTCATCGGTCGCAGCAAAGCGTAGAGCGGCTCCGGAATCTGTCCGCAGCATGGAATGTGCATCCAGACCGATGCCCAGGTACGCCTGCCGCCGCCAGTACTTCAGGTTGTGCTGCGATTCGGCGACGGGGCGCGCAAAATTTGAAATCTCATACTGCGGAAGTCCTTGCACCGCAAGAAACTCAACGGCCTCCGTATACATCTCCGCAATTGCATCGTCCGCCGGAACCTGCGGCGCGTAGTACTTCAAGCCGCCCGAAGTCACCTCCCGCCCCAGCCGCGAGTCTTCATCCACCTCCAGCATGTACACGCTCGCGTGATCCACACCCGTCTCGGCCAACATGGACAAAGATTCCTGCCACGAATCCCTAGTCTGTCCCGGCAGTCCCGCAATCAGGTCCACGTTCACGCGATCCACACCCGCCCGTCGCACACGCTCAATATCGCGCAGCGCGATCTCCCGGCTATGCAGCCTGCCGGTGTGCTTTGCCTCGGAGTCCACAAACGACTGCACACCGAAGCTGACGCGATTTGCGCCGCACTCCACCATCACCGCCAGTGTCATGTCCTCAATCTGCCCCGGTGCGCATTCCACGGTAATCTCGGCGCCGGGCAGTACGACAAACTCCCGCCGCAGTGCCCCGAATAGTCGCTGCATCAGCTCCGGAGGCAGCAACGACGGCGTCCCCCCGCCAAGGTAAACCGTGTCTACGATTTCAGGCATCACGGCTCCCCATCGACCAGCCTTCTCCCGAATCCCACGCAGATCCTGCTGCAATCGATCCACATACCGCCCAAAATAGCTCGCCGGAAATACCCCCGACGCGAAGTTGCAGTAGGTGCACTTCGACTTACAAAACGGAATCGAGAGATAGAGGCCGAAAGTTTCCATCTATAACCATTCTCCCACCTGAACATGGCAGATCGTAAGGAATCCGAGACGATTAATAGTCCTCCTCACCGTCAACCGGGAGTCGTTCCCGAACAGGCTCCGACAAAATGCCTTCGGCTGTCTCAAGGTCCTCTTTGGTCACTTGTAGTCGAATTCCGCCCAGCAGGTTCGACCATATCCAGTCCAGGCGAACGATATTCTCATCTCGCAAATAGCACTGGATTCCGGCTGAATCGAGCGCGCACTTGGCGTGACCAGCTTCGGCGGGACCGCGATATTGGCGGACCGTGACCATCTCGTCGAACTTCAACCATTCAGGAGAACCCTTTAATTCCGGAGCAGGCAGCGATCTCCGCTCAAATTCAGCTCGCAGTAGCGGCTTTGCCGCATCCGTGAGCGATTCATACTCCGATCCCAGCTCCAATTGCTCTTCATCGCTCATCTCCGCATAATGTGCTGCGAGTGCGCGCTCTCCCGACTGATCTGGTTTGTTCATGATTTTGAAATCCTACAAGACAGCCTTCTCGAACGGCGAAAGTGCGACGAAGCACCTTACCGCCCCTCTCCCGTAAAATAGAAAGAGCTCATGGCTGGTTCGGACAAACAGAAAGTCCCGAAAGACGAGAAGAAAAAACCTGCTCAACAGCAGGACGACGACGTCATCGGCAAAGCCTACGATGGACGGCTGATGCGCCGTCTCATCACTTATCTCTACCCCTACAAGTGGGCGGCCTTTATCTCCATTGTGGCCATTGTTATCAAGGCCGTCTGCGACGTTCTCGGACCGTACCTGACTAAAGTCGCCATCGACCGCTACATGACTGCCAGTCCCCAACACAGCATATTTATCTCGCGTCGGCTCAGCGCCGATCCCGTGCGGGGCATCACCCAGATTGCGTTTATCTACCTCGGTTCGTTGGTGCTGAGTTACGTTCTCGAATTTCTGCAGACCTATCTCATGCAGTGGACCGGCCAGAAAATCATGTTCGACCTGCGCCGCCAGATCTTCGGCCATCTCCAGCGCATGCACGTCGGCTTCTACGACCGCAATCCGGTGGGCCGCCTGGTCACACGACTTACCAGCGATGTCGACGCCCTCAATGAGCTGTTCACCGCCGGAGTCTTCGCCATCTTTGAGGATGTCTTCGTTCTCGCCGGCATCGTCTTTGTCATGCTGCGCATGAACTGGTGGCTGGCGCTGTTGGCCTTCTCCGTGCTGCCCTTCATCCTGTTGGCCACGCGCATCTTCCGCAAATATGTGCGCGAATCCTACCGCCGCATTCGCACCGCCATCGCGCGTATCAACAGCTACACGCAGGAACATGTGACGGGCATGAGCTTAGTCCAGCTCTTCAACCGCCAGCAGCGCGCCTACGATGACTTCGAAGCCGTCAACCGCACTCACATGGTCGCCTTCAAAGACTCCATCCTGGCATACGCCCTCTACTATCCGGTCGTCGAGATACTCAGTTCCATTGCGATCGCCCTGGTCATCTGGATCGGCGGACGCGGCGTTATGCGCGGGGCCGTCTCGCTCGGCGTGCTCGTCGCCTTCATCCAGTACTCGCAACGCTTCTTCCGCCCCATTCAGGATCTGAGCGAGAAATACAACATCCTTCAGGCAGCCATGGCCGCCAGCGAGCGCGTCTTCAAGCTCATGGATACGGAACCAGAAATCGTCTCCCCTGCCCACATCAGGAAGACCAACAACTCCGGCAGCATCGAATTCCAGAACGTATGGTTCACCTACCAGCGTCTCGACGAAGAAGCCCAGGCGCGCGCCGCCCGCTCCACACCCGAAGAACTCGCTGCCATGCACGACATCGAGTGGATTCTGCGCGGAGTGTCATTCGCGATCGATCCTGACCAGACCGCTGCTATCGTCGGCCACACCGGAGCCGGCAAGTCCACCATCATCAGCCTAATGATGCGCTTCTACGACATCCAGCACGGGCAGATCCTCATCGATGGAGTCGATGTCCGCGAGCACGACCTGCTCAAGTTGCGCCAGCACTTCGGGGTCGTCTTGCAGGACCCTGTCCTTTTTAGCGGCACTATCGGCAGTAACATCCGCATGGGAACCGATTCCATCACCGACGAAGAAATGCGCGTGGCGGCCGACCAGGTTAACATCCACGACTTCATCACGTCACTCCCCGGCGGCTATGACGAACCGCTCCGCGAACGCGGCAATTCGCTTTCCACGGGACAAAAACAGCTCATCAACTTCGCCCGCGCCCTGGCGCACAACCCGCGCATCCTGATCCTCGACGAAGCCACTTCCTCGGTCGACACCGACACCGAACTCCGCGTCCGTTTGGCCCTGGAGCGCATGATTCAAGGCCGCACCTCGGTCGTGATCGCGCACCGCTTGTCAACGATTCAGCAGGCCGACGTCATCCTCGTCATGCACAAAGGCCAGCTCCGCGAAATGGGCAGCCACCAGGAGCTGCTTGCCCGCCGGGGCATCTACTGGAAGCTCTACCAGCTGCAATATAAGGATCAGGAGCTTGGGCTGAGCGCATCGGGACTAACGCCATCGCTCGCGGTCGGGACAGATTAGGGGCATCTCCAGCATGAAGGCCCGGATCAGACTCACTTCCATCTCGGATCTGGAACAGCTTTCACAGCTGCGGTGCGCACTTTGGCCGGAATCATCCGTAGAAGAAGACAAGCGGAAACTCGCTGCGATTCTCAGCGGCAACCCTGGCGGGAACATGCCGCTTGACATCTATGTCGCAGAAACCGAGGAGGGTGCAGTAGTCGGCTTCCTCGAAATTGGATTGCGCTCACATGCGGACGGCTGCGACACAAAGGTTCCAGTAGGGTTCATAGAGGGCTGGTTTGTTTCCGAAAACCATCGAGGACAAGCGATAGGGGCGCAGCTGATGGCTGCCGCGGAACACTGGGCACGAAATCATGGATGTGTCGAGATGGCTTCCGATACCTGGATCGACAATGACTTATCTCAACGCGTCCATGAGGCGCTAGGGTTCGAGGTTGTCGACAGGTGCGTGCACTATCGCAAGGCGCTGTAAAGCGCGGAACCGAGTGATGCGCTTCCCGGCGGGACGTGGTCGGTTACGATGAAGGCTAGAAGACGACCCAGCTAATGCGAGTCCCAAACACCAATGTTCTTGCATCGGCCCAGCTTGGGTAATTCGCGCTCGTAGGTTCAACACTCAAGCTCGCCCGGCGAACTCCCGATTCTCCGTTGAGACCCGAACCTTCTCCCCTTCCTTGATAAACAGAGGCACCGCAAGCTCCAGTCCCGTCTCCAGCCGGACGGTCTTGGTCACGCTCCCGCTGGACGAGTTCCCGCGCGCGCCAGGCTCCGCATAACTCACCTCTAACTCTACGAAGAGTGGAAGCTGTAAGCCGATGGGATTGCCATTGAACTTATGCAGCTGGGTCAGCATGCCCTCCACTAGCAGGTCCAGCGCATTGCCCACCATCGACTCGGAGAGCGTGAGAGTCTCGAAGCTCTCCTGATCGAGAAAGTGCGACCCATCTCCATCGGTATAGAGATACGACGCCGGGACGATCTCGAGGTCCGGCTCCTTGAACTTCTCGCCCGCCTTAAAGCTCTTCTCGAAAACGGCCTGGGTCAGCAGGTTTCGCATCTTCAGCCGCACCAGCGTCTGGCCACCGCGCGCCGTAGGGGTGGACACATCCGCCTCCAGGCAGTAATACGGTGTATTCTCGAACTCGAAAAACGCTTTGCGCTTAATATCAATCGCATCGATCAGTGCAGCCATAAAACTCCTCAACTTCCACTTACCGCCGGCACACCGGCGCGGACTACATCTCCACTTTCTTCTGAGTATAAAGTGGCCAGGAAAACCCGGATGCCGTGGATCACACGGGCACGAACGGCATAAAATGGAGCAAATGCCCTTTCCCACCAAAGTCTGCGTTATCTGCTCGCAGGAATTCGAGCTAAAGCCGGATAAACCAGGCTTCGCCAACCGCTGCCCTGAGTGCAGCGCGCCCGCAGCGGATTCTGAAATGCCCGGTCGCCCAAACGACGACACACTCGGCAATGTAAAAGAAGTAAACGAGGCTCGGAAGAAAGCTATGCGCGACCTGCTCTACCGCAAGGATAGCTAGCTGCGAATGAGCAGAAAGCCCAAAATCTTCCTCTCTGCCGGCGAAGCCAGCGGAGACCACTACGGAACCCTCCTCATTCCAGCTTTACGCCGCCTCCTACCTCAGACTGACTTCTTCGGCCTCGGCGGACAGCGCATGGAGGCCCTCGGCTTCCGCCGCATTGTCCGTGCAGAAGACGTAGCCGTGATGGGTATCACCGAGGTTATCCGGCAAATGCCCCAGATTTACGGCGAATATCGGAAATTGAAAAAAAGCATCCGGTCTGAACGTCCGGATGCCGCTATCCTCATCGATTTTCCCGACGTCAACCTTTCGCTCGCCCGCCATCTCAAGCAAGCGGGAATGCCCGTAATTTACTTCGTCTCACCGCAGCTCTGGGCCTGGAAAAAATACCGCGTCCGCGAGGTCCGGCGCTACGTCGATCGCATGCTCGTTATCTTTCCTTTTGAAGAACGCTTCTACCTTGAACGCCAGGTCCAGGCCACCTACGTCGGCCATCCGCTCGCTGATCTACCGCTCCCAACCGTCTCCCGCGAAGACTTCGCTCGCGAAACCTCTCTCGATCCGTCCAAACCTTTGGACCCGACGAAGCAGTGGATAGGGCTGCTCCCCGGCAGCCGCGCCAAGGAAATTCGCCTCAACCTGCCCGAAATGCTTCGAGCCGCTGACCTCCTGCAGAAGCACGGCAATTACGCGTTCCTGCTCCCGCTCGCGCCAACACTGACCGAAACCCAACGAGCCGAAGTCCAAGCCATGCTTCCCGCCACTCTGCGCATCATCATCACTAGCGACGCCCGCGCCACTCTCCACCACTGCCGGGCCAGCCTCGTTGCCAGCGGGACAGCCACGGTCGAGGCCGCGCTTATAGGCAATCCCTTTGTCGTGGTCTACCGCGTTTCTCCACTCAGCTACTCCGTCGCCAGGCGCGTCGTTGACGTGCCCCATGTTGCTATGGTCAATCTCATCGCAGGACGCCGGGTGGTTCCTGAACTCATTCAGGGTGACTTTACCGCTGAAACCGCCGTCTCACACTTGCAGCCGCTTTTGGAAGAAGGGCAGCCTCGCGCTCGCATGATTGCCGACCTGCGCGAAATATCGGGTATGCTCAAGGCCGAAGATAATAACAACAGCGAAACCGCAATCGACCGCGTTGCCCGTATTACAGTCGAAGTACTTGACCAGAATTCGCATGGAACTGTTTAACGAAAAATGAGCCACGTCAGGAAAAACAACTCTATCGCCATGACGAAATTCCGCTCCATATGCCGGCCCCTTCCCTTCTTACGCATTGCCGTCGTTGTCGGTGCTGTTTTTCTTCTTGCCGCGCCAAGCCTGCGGGCCGCCGATAAAGTGCCGCTCCAGATTAATGCCTATACCATCGACGCCGAACTGAAGCCGCAGAGTCACATGCTGACCGCCGTCACTCGCGTCACCTTCACTGCCCTGGAGCCCGTCGAGACCGCCGTCTTCGAACTCCACGGCGCACTCAAAGTCGACAAGGTCACCGACTCCAGAAACCAACCCCTCAGCGGCGAGCGCGGAGCAGAAGCCTCCCTCCGCATCACTCCACAGCAGCCGTTGACCAAGGGCCAGACCTATACCTGGACCTTCTACTACTCCGGGGCCCTGGAAAGCGATGCAGGAGGTCCCGTCGAAGGCCTAAAACTCGCCTATGTCGGCGATCCCGCTTCGTATCTGTTTTACGCCGGTCGCTGGTTCCCCATGGTCGGCTACCAGACCAACCGCTTCACTGCCGATATGCACGTCAAGGTTCCCTCCGGCTACACGGTCATCGGCAGCGGTTCGCAAGGGAGCGCTAAACCCGCCGCTAACGGAGAGAACGAGTACGACTTCAGTTGGAAGAAGCCCGGCTTCCCCGGCACGATTATCGCGGGCAAGTTCAACCCTCCCGTCTCGCCGGCCCCTAACATCCACGTCTACACGACAGACGCGCACAAAGCGGCCGCCGCCGACTACGGTCAGACCGCGCTGCGCATTCTCGCATACTTCACCTCGAGCTTCGGCCTGCCCGAATCCAGCACTCTGAACGTGGTTGAGCTGCCCGACGACACTGTGCCATCCTACTGGGCGCCTGAAATCGCAGCCGTTGCCGGTAACCGCATCGGCGGCAAGACCGACTTCCGTCTTCTCTCCAACACCATTGCTCACCAGTGGTGGGGCAGCGAAGTCAGCCCGGCCACACAAAACGACGCCTGGATCACCAATGGCATGTCCCGGTACGGCGAGCTAATGTACCTCGAAGACGCCTCAGGCAGAGCCGCACTGGACAACGCCATTCTTGATGTCTCCGCCGGAGCGCTCGCCTACGACACCATTCCACTGTCCAGTGCCGGCCGCCTCAGCGTCTACTCGCCAGAATTCCAATCGATGACGCTCGAAAAAGGGGCCGTCGTCTTCCACATGCTTCGCTGGGAAGTGGGCGACGACAGCTTCATCAAAATCCTTCGCGCCGCTCTTTCACAATTTACAGACAAGGGAATCAAAACCAGCGATTTCGAGAGGGTCGCCGAAGCGCAATCCCAGCGGCAGCTCACGCCATTCTTTGCCCAGTGGCTCGATGGGACAGGCGCGCCCGCGTTCACCGACAAATATGCGATCTACCGCCTCGGCAATAACAAGGGCTTCCGCACCATCGGAGAAATCCAGCAGGATCTCGACCTCTTCAATATGCCCGTCGATCTGCGCATCGACACGGATGGCAAGACGGAGAACAAGCGCATCACCGTCGTCGGCACCGACTCGCAATATGTGGTCGATACCTTCGGACGCCCGCGCCACGTCCTCATCGACCCCGACAACTGGGTTCTCAAGAACACCCCCAACATGCAGGTCCGCGTCGCCATTCTCAAAGGCCAGCAATTGGTTGCTCAGGGCGATATCACCGGCGGACTCGCCGAGTACCAGAAGGCGCTCCAGGCCAATCCGCAAAGCTCGCTCGCCCACTACCGCGTCGCCGAGATCTTCTTCACGCAGCGCAACTATCAGTCCGCCATCAACTCTTATCGCGACGCCCTGCGCGGCGACGACGACCCCAAGTGGACCGAGGTCTGGAGTCATGTCCAGATCGGAAAGATCTTCGACGTAACCGGCCAGCGAGACCGCGCCGTTCCCGAGTATCGACAGGCTATTCAGACTAACGACAACACAGCCGGGGCCCTCAACGAAGCCCGCCACTACCTGCAGGTTCCCTACAAGCGCCCGGATACGGAGTAGGCCCGGCCCCAGGCACAGTAAAATCTCGCCGAGGCCACCTACGCCATGAAGAAGACAGCCGCCGACATTGCCCTTACCTTCATCGAGCACATCAACTCGCACGATGTTCACAGACTGGCCACTCTAATGACGGATGATTTTCTCTTCGTCGACGGTCTGGGCCAGGAAGTTCGCGGCAGCCGGCAGATGGAAAAAGGCTGGGAGGCTTATTTCACATGGTTCCCCGACTATTCCATCCAGGTAGATGAGGCCTTCAACCACGGCCCCGTCGTCGGTCTCTTTGGTTCCGCACAAGGTACCTACACTGACGGCGGCAAGCTCCTCCCGGAGAACCGCTGGAAGATACCCGCCGCCTGGAAAGCTGTCGTCAGCGACGAACGCATCGCCGAGTGGCGCGTCTACGCCGACAACGAGCCTGTCTGGAAAATCATGCGCGTGAAGCGCTACTAAGGCTTTTTTCGGCTCTCGTCGCTGAACTCCCTTCTCGTGCAGGACTTCCCTCGCATATTGTGCCGTGAGTCAGGTAAAGTTACCCCAGCCGTAGACGGCATTCATGGAGTTGAAACAATGAGCGCGCCAAGCACCACTACCGCTATCCCCAGCCTTTCGCACACCTATGTAAAACCAGGTCGCATGCTCTCGCTCGATGTATTGCGCGGTATCACCATCGGCTTCATGATCCTGGTCAACAACAATGGCGATGGCAGCCGCGCCTATTGGGCGCTCAAGCATGCCAACTGGAACGGCTTTACCCCCACCGATCTCGTTTTCCCCACTTTTCTTTTTCTCGTGGGCGTCTCCACGGTTTTCTCAACCGACTCGCGCCTGGCGCAGGGCGCCACGAAGCAGTCCATCTTCCTTCACACGCTTCGACGCACCGTCATCATCTTTCTGCTGGGATTGCTGGTGAACAGCTTCCCGCACTTCAACCTGCACACACTGCGCATTTATGGAGTCCTTCCGCGTATCGCCATCTGCTACTTCGTCGTCGCCATCCTTTACCTCTTTAGCCCCGGATGGCGTAGCAAGGCTGTGCTCGTTGTCGCTGCGCTCGGCTCTTACTGGATCCTGATGCGTTTCGTCCCCGTCCCCGGCTATGGCCTCCCCGGACACGATGTTCCCTTCCTCGACCGCGACGGCAACCTCGTCGCCTGGATCGACCGGCAGATATTCTCTTCCTCGCATCTTTACGAAGGCACGCGCGATCCTGAGGGACTGCTCAGCACCATCCCCTCGCTCGCGACCGCGCTCCTCGGCATGCTCACTGGAATCTGGCTTCGCACCAGCCGCAGCCTGGCTGAAAAAGCGCGCGGCATTGCCATCGCCGGCGCCACGGGAGTTTTGCTGGGCGGGCTCTGGAACCTCTGGTTCCCGCTGAATAAAAAGCTGTGGACCAGCTCCTTTGTTCTCTTCGCTGGCGGCCTCAGCCTTTTGCTGCTGGCGCTCTCTATATGGATCGTCGACATCCGGAACACCCCAGCCAGCAATGAGGACCGTGCACGGCGCTCGCGCCTGTTCACGCCGCTGCTCGTCTTCGGAACCAACGCGATCACGGCTTATGTCTTTTCCGAACTGCTCGCAGGGGCGATTGACAATATCCACCTCAGCTCCGGCGGCAACCTGCAGCAGTGGCTCTACCATTCCATCCTTGCCGTCGTGCCCCACCCGGCCTTCGCGTCGCTGCTTTATTCACTGGGCTTCGTTGCTGTCTGCTGGCTGCCGGTCTATGTGCTGTACCGCCGGCGCATCTTTGTCAAAATCTGATTATCAATATCTGATTATGGGGGACTGAGCTTCGAGTGAACGACCCAATGCAGCCAGGGCTATCGCGTTGGAATGCGTTGTGGCGCGGCCTCTTCCAAAGCGCGCGGCCCTTCACCGCTGCTGGAGTGGTACGAGACGCGTTCGCCGGAATCCAACTGGCGGCAGTCAATATTCCGCAGGCGCTCGGCTACACCAAGATTGCCGGGACCCCGGTGGTCACGGGGCTTTACACGTTGTTGCTTCCGCTGGTGGCTTTCGCAACCTTTGGTTCCTCGCGATACCTGGTAGTAGCCGCCGACTCCGCAACCGCCGCGATTCTTGCTGGTGGAATCTCCGGAATGGCGCCATCGGGAAGCCCGCGATATGTGGCCTTGGCAAGCATGGTTGCGCTGCTTACCGCGGCTTTCCTTCTGCTGGCCAGGTTGCTTAGGCTGGGCTTTCTGGCTGATTTTCTTTCGCAGACTGTGCTGGTGGGGTTTCTGACCGGAGTGGGATTTCAGGTTGGCATTGCCGTGCTCGGCGAAATGCTGGGGGTACAGACTCACTCACGCAGGTCGATTCTGCAACTTGCTGAAGTGCTCCACAGCCTGCCCCAGGTACACCTTCCCACGTTGGCACTTTCCGTTGCCATTCTTGGAGTCATACTCGTGCTACGCCGCTTTGCTCCGAAGGTACCGGGTTCGCTGATCGCCGTTGCCAGCGCGGAGATTGCGAGTATGCGATGGCATTTTGAGGCGCATGGCATCTCTGTCATCGGTCCGGTTGTCGGCGGCTTGCCGCACCTCGGTCTCACCTGGCTGGGCTGGAGGGCAACTGAGCCTCTGATCGGAGTGGCCGCATCGTGTACGGTAATGATCATTGCGCAGAGTGCGGCAACGGCTCGAATCTACGCCGAGCGCCACCATCAGGAGCTCGAGGAGAATAGAGACCTGGTCGGTCTTTCCGCGGCCAATGCCGTAGCAGCCTTGAGCGGCACATTTGTAGTGAATGGCAGCCCCACCCAGACGGCGATGGTCGAAAGCTCCGGTGCCCGCGGCCAAATGGCTCAGATTTCAACTGCCGCTGTGGTTGCACTCGTACTGCTTTTTCTCACAAAGCCGCTGCAATATCTTCCCCATTGCGTGCTTGGAGCGATCGTCTTCCTCATTGCGATTCGGCTCATCGATCTGCGCGGATTGCAGAATATTCGGCGCGAGAGCCCGCAGGAGTTCGCCCTGTCTCTTACCACTGCCATCGTCGTGGTTTTAGTGGGAGTCGAGCAGGGTATCGTGCTGGCGATGGTAGTGTCGCTCCTGCGTATCGTGCACCACAGCTATCATCCCAGCACCGGCGTGATGATTCCCGGCGAGAACAACCTATGGCATTTGATCCCCCCCGTATCCGGTGCAGTCACGGAGCCCGGGTTGGCGATCTACCGCTTCGGGGCGGCGCTCTTCTACGCCAATGTTAGTCGGTTCGCCAATGAGGTCAAACAGCTTGCCGATCCAACTGGTTCGCAAATTCGTTGGCTGGTGGTCGATGCCGAAGCCATAACGCACGTCGATTATAGTGCTTCGAGAGTGGTTCGGGAGGTGAAGCGGGATCTCGTCTCCTGGGGAGTCGCGCTGGTATTCGCGCGCGTCCAATCGGACCTGAAGGCCGACCTGGATCGGCATCACCTTACCGAAGAGATTGGTACGGCGCGGATATATCCACGTCTGCATGATGCGCGGAAGGCATTTGCCAAACTCAACGATCCGCCAGCGCCTGAGAGTTAGCCTCGAAACATGGTCGCCACCTGAACGCCGATTCAGAAGAAGTAGAGGTATCATCATTAGCGTGGCAACCATCCGCATCTCGGAAGCCGAACCGCGCTGGCCAGCGTTTGTGCTGGCGCGGAGGTCGTGATTGAGAGTGGCTTGCATGGCTGCCGTGCCGGATCTGAACCCGGCGGTAGCTGGTACGATTCGGTCTGAAGACGACAGTTGAGGGGAGACGGTCGATGATCCTTCGCAGAGTTCTCGTGGTCGTCCTGGGTGTTCTGGCCGCCGGCCTCTGGCTTGCAGGCGGAGTGGGTTATGCGCAAGCTGGGCTTACACCTGATCAGCTGAAGCAACTCGTGGCGCCGTTTGCCCTGTTTCCGGATGCGCTGGTGGCGCAGATAACCGCGGCTTCAACGGATCCGCAGCAGATCCATGATGTGGACCTATGGATGAGGCGCAATAGCAACCTGGATCCGCAGGCACTGACGGATGCGGCGCAACAGCAGGGCTTCGATCCGGCCTTCGTTTCTCTGGTGAATTTTCCCACCGTGCTGGATATGATGGCCGAAAATCTTGACGACTATGCCGCGTTGGGTCAAGCGTTCAAGGCCGACCAGCAGGCGGTGATGGCAGCGATTCAGACGTTGCGTCAGGACGCCTTTGCCAGGGGCGTGCTCGACACCAATGAATATCAGAACGTCTCGCTGCAACAGGACGGGGGCGTTCAGGTGGTGGTGATTCAGCCGGCGAATCCTCAGGTGGTCTTTGTTCCCGTGTATCAGCCGCAGCAGGTATGGTCGAGTGGGCCGAGCACTGGGGATGTAGTCGCAGCGTCAATGCTGAGCTTTGGCGCGGGGATCGCGATGGGCGCGTGGCTCAACAATAGCCATCCGTGGGGATGGGGCGGATGGGGATGGGGATGGGGCGGTAGGGGGATGGTTGTTCACAACAATGTGTGGGTCGTGAACAATCGGTGGAGAAGCCCTCATCCTACCTTTCGTCCGCGGCCTCCGCGGTGGAATCGCCCGATCTATGCGCGGCCACCCAACAACTGGAATCAGCGGCCTGGATGGCGTCCGCCACCGTCGGGATGGAGACCCGATGGACCGAACAATCCAAATTGGAGTGGAGGCAACCGGCCTGGAGGGAACCGCCCGGGTGGAGGCAACGCCGGAGGGAATCGACCAGGCGGAGGTAACACTGGCGGAAACAGGCCGGGTGGTGGCAACACTGGAAACAATAGGCCCGGTGGGGGAAACACTGGCGGGAATCGTCCCGGTGGGGGAAACTCTGGAAACAACAGGCCCGGTGGCAATCCTGGCGGCAACACCGGTGGGAATCGCCCCGGCGGAGGCAACACCGGTGGGAACACTGGAGGCAACCGGCCTGGTGGGAACACTGGAGGCAACCGGCCTGGAGGAAACACTGGAGCGAACAGGCCGGGTGGAAACACTCCTGGTGGGAATACCGGGGCAAACAGGCCTGGGGGCAACGCTGGGGCGAATCGCCCGGGCGGAGGCAACGCCGGTGGGAACGCTGGGGGCAACCGGCCTGGAGGAAATACCGGAGCGAACCGGCCTGGTGGCAACACTGGGAATCCTCCGGGTGGTGGCAACCGACCCACGACAGGTGGCGGAGCGAACCGCCCGGCTACCGGAAACAGGCCTCCGAACAATGCTGCGAACAGACCGGGCAATAACAATCGACCTGCGGGTGGATCCAATGTCGGTCGTCCGCAGAGTGGGCAACGTCCGCAACAGACTACAGGTTCGCGGCCGGGTGGACTTGGAGGGAATAACAGTGGCAGCCAGGCGCGGGCGGCGAGCAATCGCGGCAGGTCGAGTGCTGGCGGCGGCAACCAGGGAGGTCGGCGCTCATGACATTTCGCGATCGTAGGTGGCTGCGTGGATCAATCGTTACGGCCCTAGTTGTGTTGAGTTCGGTCTTCGCCCGGCCGCAGGACGCGGCGGTGATGACGTTTCCTACATACCAAGAGGCTGCGGCGGCATTTTTTGCGGCGGTAAAGGCGAATGACGATGCCGCGCTGAAGGCGATGCTTGGGGCCGAAGCGCAGGGAATGCTGTCGTCGGGGGACGCGACCGCGGATGAGAACGATCGGGCGTCGTTCCTGAAGCACTACGAGGAGGCGCATGGCTTCATTCACAAGACCGCGGACGAGGTTTTGCTGACGGTGGGCACGACTGCATGGCCGCTGCCGTTCCCTATCGTGAAGGTGGGCGGCGCGTGGCACTTCGACGCGCTCGAAGGCGCGAAGGAGCTGTCGTACCGGCGGATTGGACAGAACGAACTGGATGCCATCAAAGTAAGCCGCGCTCTGTATACAGCGCAGAAGGAGTATGCTGCCTCCGGGCATGACGGCAATCCGGCGGGGGCCTATGCACAACGCTTCAGGAGTGCGCCGGGGACGCAGAGCGGTCTCTACTGGGAGGCTAAGGAAGGCGAGCCGGAGAGCCCGGCGGGCGTCCTGGTAGCTCAATCGACCAGCGAGGGTTATGAGAGTTCGCAACAGACCGGCAAGCCTACGCCGTTTCATGGATATTTCTTTCGGATTCTGAAGGCCCAGGGACCCAATGCTCCCGGCGGAGCAAAGGACTATGTGAAGGACGGGAGGATGACGGGCGGGTTTGCGATTCTCGCTTTTCCAGCGGAGTATCGGGCCAGCGGTGTGATGACGTTTATCACCGGGCCGCGCGGTACGGTCTATCAGAAGGACCTGGGCGACGGCACCACGGAGTCGGCGAGAGGCATTACGGCCTTCGATCCGGACAGCTCGTGGAAGCGGGTTCCCTGAGGGACCTCACAAAGCCGCGACATAGGCCCATGCATGGGATCGATCCCGGCAAGCTTGTCCACCCCTCAGTCCCAGAAAAAGCCGTAAGCTTTTCATTGTAAATGACAAAACCAAATACCTTGGCGGGCAAACTCTACGAAATTGATAGATTGGATTCGGGGCCAAATCTAGAATTGGAAAGAGCAGCAGCCAGCCGGGCCGAACGGATGAGGTGGAAGCTGCCGTGAGCCATCAGGGGTTGGAAACGGATTCGGCTTATCTTCGAATGGACGGCTGTCGGAATCGAGGTATTGGCCGTCGCCGTCATTGTCGTCATCCTTGCCGTGCGGCGCGAGACCCATGCGCGACCTGTTTGCGATCGGGAAAGAAGGCACCTACGAGCATTACCGGCACCTGTTGGCAAAGCGTCTGTTATTGGGGTTGGATCTTCTGGTCGCGGCGGATGTGATCCGCACAGTGGCCCTTGAAGCTACCTTGAGAAATGTCGCGGTCCCGGCATTGATGGTTCTTGTCCGCGCCCTCCTGAGCTGGTCGATATATGTCGAGATGAAGGAGCGCTGGCTGTGGCAACCGGCCCCACATTCGGAGGCGGGGATGGATCAGGTGGACTGACATCCATAACTGATTCGTTCTGATAATTGAATGTAAGTGCCCTATACAAACGATGCGACAAAGGAGGAGGGGGGGCCCTGCCTATTCCGCCCCTTCGCCTACCCTTGTCGGCTCGATTTGCAGCGCATTGTTGAAACGGTTGAAGTAGTTGAAAAGGCCGATGGCCGCCATGAGTTCCACTACCTCGCCCTCGTCGTAGAACTCGTGGAGCCGATCGAAAAACTCGTCCGGAATGTGATTGGAGTCCAGCGTCATCTGCTCCGCCAGAGACAGGGCCGCCTTCTCCGCCGGCGTAAAGTCATCGCGGATCTGGTAACTGGCAAGATCGTCGAGTTGTTCCTTCGACCAGCCGAGTTTCATCGCGATCTGGGTATGCGATCCAAGGCAATACTCACAACCATTCAGCTGCGAAGTGCGAACGATCACCAGTTCCTTGAGTTTGGTTGGGAGCGTTCCAGTCGTAAGAGTCGCCTCGAAGTGAGCGATCATCGTCGTGAAGATCTCCGGCCGGTGGGCCATCGTCCGGAACATATTCGGGACGTTGCCCCTCGTCCGCATATATCGATCGTAAATCGCGGCAACATCATCGCTAGCCTCGCTGCGTCGAACGCGAGAGATGCGCGGTTGAGTCTTGAGCATGAAGTCCTCCAGGACACTTCAGCTTACCGCGTTTTCCAGTGATGAAAACAGCCACATCCGAGTGGCGAACGCCAACACGAAAGCATCCCCGAACTCACCCCATGATCCTAGTCCTTTGACGCACATACCAGCATTTGATATAACCACAGAGGACGCAGTATCCCCGCCACACACTCCTCAGTAGCTCAATGGCAGAGCATTCGGCTGTTAACCGAAGGGTTGTAGGTTCGAGTCCTACCTGAGGAGCCATTTAGTTTCTTAGACTTACGAGCCCGCACCACTCCCCGATGACCCTCAAAATTACATGAATGTAGGGACTTTTGTAGGGACTCCCCTTCAAAATGCTGCGTATTTACGGGTAATTCTAAGCATTGCTGTTGAGTTTTTTTTGCTCTGGCAGAGTTCGCAGGCTGCACCGTGCTTTGGTTGCTCGTTAGCCGCGGGGCTCCGTTCTCTAACCCATGTAGGGACTTTTGCAGGGCCCCCTCCGCCTGGGCGGTTTGTTGACCTGAAGAGCCTCTGTCCGTCGGCTTCTTGACAATGGATTCGAGGGCTGTCCGCTTCGCTTCCATGCGAATGTGGCTGTAGTGCTTGAGCATTTGCTTCGAGACGTGACCGGCAATATCCATAATCGTCTGGTCGCCCGCGCCGCTCTCCGCCAGTTCCGTGATCAGCGTATGCCGGTTATCGTGAAAGCGTCCGGTCACCTTGGCATTTTTGCGGACATTGTTCCAAGCCGTCTTCAAGGTCGTGACGGGGCGAGTGGGGTCGCTAGGGCGCGGCTTCCCGAACGGAAAGAGATACCACTCCGGTCGAATCTCTCCAAATCTGTCTGTGTACCATGCGACGTACTCTGTCAATGCTGGGAGCAAGGCAGAGTTCAGGGGGATAGTGCGACCTTCGCCACCCTCCGTTTTGCTCCGACCGACGGCTAAGAATTCCTTTGCGAAATCGATCTGCGCCCAAGTCAGAGTCTTGATCTCGGCATCGCGCATCCCGGCGTTCAGAGCCAGCGTCAATGCCAGGTAGATGTGCGGGGAACGGGCCTTACGGGCTTCTTGCAACATCCGCTCCTTTTCCGCCCCGCTGTACGCCTTGCCGATGGTGTTGCGAACCTTCAGCTTGAGCATCTTTCTTTTGCGCAACCGCACGCGAAGGATGTCGCCCGGTTCGCCCAGGATGCGCAAAAGGAATCCGACTTCTTCGTTGATCGTTTTCGGAGCGGTCCCTTCATCGAGCCGATCATTCTGATACTTGATGACAGTCACTTCATTGAAGTCCACGAGCATCTTGCCGCCGAGCAGCCGTTTCAGATGGTCGATTGCATAATCGGCAAACACTGCCGAGTTGGGGAGGCGCAACTTATATCCATTGAAGAATTCATCTGCCACGTCGCTGAAGGTGCGGACTCGCTCACGGCGGGTGTCGGTGAAGTTATTGAAGCCCTCTTCTAACTCGCGCCGACGCATTTGTTCCGCATTTCTTGCAATGGTCTTGGACGGGCTTTTGCTCGACTCCTGAATGCGCCGTCCCGCAAACCAGAACTCATACCACCAGACATCGCCGCGACGGAAGAGACTCATGCGTCCTCCTTCATTACCCGAATCAGCGCCGCCGTTGGTTCGGCAGGACTGTCGGAGAGCAACTTGGCGAGACTCACAAGCTCCTGCCTGATCCACGAGAGGGGAACCTGTTGGAGCTCTCTTTCTTGGGCAGTGGACATACTCAACCCGGTTTGTGTCATCAGGAGCTCCACCATGGCTAACCTCTGACGCTCTCTCCGCTTTTCGGCAGCAGGCAGTTGACTCCTTGCGAAGCAAGCGCCTTGTCAAAGGTCACCAAAATACCCTCCACCGCCTGGACAACGGCAAGCAGCCAGGCATCGGCCCAAACTTTGGGTGATGCTGACCGCCTCGACGCCTTTTCGCGGAATCGTTTGTCCACTTCTGGCGGCTCGGAGATGAATGTCACGCGGTCGTCAACATACAAACGGTCGTAAACGCGCCAGGCCTCGGTCATCGTCAGCGGCTTCCCGTCCATCGCAGCAGCCGTGGTCATCAGGCGAAGGAATCCAAGTTGCGTAAGGCGACAAAACGCGATGGATCCCGTTTCCTGTTCCCACCACCCTTTTGCAATGGCGGAGTGGATGTGTTCGGGGGCTGCTATCGCGAGCCATACATTGATGTCAGGGAAGTTCAATGAGCTCATAAGCCTCGTCGTTAGTGATGCTGATTCGCCGCCCCGCAGGACGGATCAACGGCTGATCGAGACTGAGCCGCCGGCTAGGCCGGGACACTTTGGCTTCTTCCACGGCTCGCTCGATCCCGGCAAGAATGAGCTTGCGCGCAGAACAACCCTTCCGGGCGGCGGCCTCATGGACCCGTCGGTGAAGATCACGCGGCAGGTCAATAGAAGTGCGGATGGCATTCGACTTCATACCCAGATTATGAGCGGGAGACTTAAATAAGTCAACGAAGAGGGTTGCCCGGCTCCGTGAGAGGAAGTCTCCGTTTGTCATCCCAACTTGCGCGCATCAAGATGCTGTGTCGCACCGGCTTCGCTGTGACTCGCTTGGTGGGATCTTCTCCGCCACTTGGCTGGGCCTGCTCCCATTGAATCAGTTCCTCCTGTCCGTAGCGCACAAGTGAACCGAATTTAGAGTATTTTGGTCCGCGGTTCTCCAGACGCCACCGGCGTAGGGTTTTGAGGCTGATACGCGTTCGTTCCGCCACTTGAATTTCTGTCAGGTATCGTTCGGTCATAAAAATTGCCACCTCCTATCCTGTTGTTCAGCACACCCAATGCGATTGACCAATACTCTGCGCCCGGAAAACTTCCGGGCCTTCGCGCCGCTGAGACAGGAACGCGGAAAAGGGCGCCAGGGGCACCTCAGGTGAACTTGCATACTTGACATTACTGCCATTGTAGACATAATGTCAATCTGTAACGTTACAGATATTAGACTGTAACTGAGCAGGGAGTCGATGGCCGAAAAAGTAGCGCCACCACAACAGCTGGCCGACAAGGCAACGTCACCGCAGCAGCAACCGGTGATCTCCATCCGTATCTCAGAGACGCTCCGGTACAGGCTTGAACATCTGAAGAAAATCCTTTCCTTCAAAAGCGGTGAAAACATTTCGACATCGGAAGTGGCGAAACAGCTTCTTGAATCCGCCAGGGATGACCGCCTCGAATTCGTCAAGCTGCTCTCAGAACCGACGAAGTCCCTGCTCAACGCTCGCCGGAAGGCGGAATCAAGACTCCCACTTTCCCAAACCGAATGGATGGTGGTGGCCTACTACTGTCAGCAGGGCGCGGAAGCGTTTGCGGAGAATGTGCAGAGCCAAATCTCTTATGAATCCCTGGTTGGGATCCTTGAGGCGTTTCTGGCGATTTACGCGCTGCAAAACGCGAAGCGGACTCCAAGAGATTCGTACTACCTTGCCAATCTACCTCCCGATGAAGAGACCGCAAAGAAGAGCTTGCATGAGATCGGCTGCAAGGACGTACGCCGTGTGGTTGAGAAGACGATTCATGCGCTCAGAAACCCGAAGCCCGAGCAATGGAGGCCGATCCTTGCGGCGCGGAACCTCTTCTTTGCTCTCGACGAGCAGGAGTTCTCGAATATCGAAAAGCTGAACGAGGCGCTCTTGCCGTACTGGCCGATCCTCTGGCAGGTATGCGCGCGCGGGCACTACTTCCAGCAGGCAAAACCGCTGGTGGACGAGACTTCTGCGGATGAGGTTTATGACCCCATTGTTGATCCTCCTTTACCGGGCTTTGAGGAAGGGGAATGCAGCATCTTTCTCCCGCGTGGGCGCAAAGGAGGATTCGCTCTGTGCCTGAATCTGCCGGGGAAGCTTTCACCGATGTACCCCATGAGCGAATTCGCCGTGATCTCCGAGTTCCGGGCAATGCTGGAGCGCTTCGATCCGGAACACGACCGCTCTTTCTGGCGCGGATATTACTTCTACGCTTACACGTCGAAGTTAGAGACCGGCGAAATCGATATCGCATTCCGGGCCAACGACAACGGGATTACATTCCACCTTGAAAGCGACGCATTCCTGGCGTTTCGCAATTTGCTTCGGCGTGCTTGGGAACATCCAGAGGTGCGCCGCCTTTGGGATGAGGAGATGCTTCGGTACGGCGAACTGTAGGAGTGCGCTGCTTCGCAGCGGATGAACGTGGACACGTCACCCCCAATTTGGGAACTGCAGAGATACTGAGAGCGCGGTGGCGTTTACCGCCGTTAACGCCCGCTGCTGCAGCAGCTTCGCTACGTGCCGTTAGCGAACGTAAACGCAAAGGGAGCCAGGTAGCGTCGCGGCGTAAACACGTTGAAACGAAAGAGAGTCACGCGCATAGGCTAGATCCGGCTTTGTAAGACAAACTCCGCACGTCAGAGGGCAGGTTCCTCATGAGCGCTCACCCTGCGACGAATCCACTCGGCAACAAGGCGTCTCCAGCCGGCGACAACAAGCCCGGCTTTCGCACCAAAACCATCGCCACTCGGCTTACTCCCGACGAGCTGGCCGAGGTCGAAATCGCCGCCGAAGGCGCTGGCCAAGCGCTTTCTGAATGGCTCCGCGAAACCGCTTTGCGTGCGGCACGGCAGCGACGCGTCGACCCGATTGAGCTGCTGCTCGCTGAGGTTTGGGGGGTGCGTTATGCACTGCTGAGCCTCTTCCACGCCGGGGCTCAAGCGGCAGCGGAGGGCACAGCACTGCTGCCCGAATCGGTCCTCAATATCCGCGACCGGGCCGACACCCGGAAAAGCGAACAGGCTCACAAACTGCTCGCGGAATTTCTCGCTCCCAGGCGCATAAAAGGCGGCGAACAACGATGAAGTTGGGGCCCATTCCGAGGTACTTTTGGTGGCTCGCCACACTGGCAATGCTCGTGCTGGGCGGGACACTTTGGCTCTGGTCCAGACTGGTTTGGACGCCCGTACAACGCTACTACTTGGGAGCGTATTTGTGGTGTTCCTTACCTGGCTCTGACCCGGCGTCGTCGATCGAAATCCGATGGCTTTACAAGACCGCGGCGAACGCAAAACCGGAGCTTGCATTGGAGGATGACGCTGTTGCGTCGCCATTGAACGCCCACTCCCAAATCCCAATGGATCTTTCCCCAGCAGTCCAGCAGGCGGGTTGGACCGGGCTGATGCAAGGGCCGGTAGAACGTCTCCAGATCGCCAGGCTCAAGCCGCTTCTTGAGGAGCAGTTCTTCGATGGGCGGAATCTCTGGCTCATGGTTCTTTTGCCGCTGCTTTTCGGATTCGTCCTGCTCTGTTTCC
Source organism: uncultured Acidobacteriaceae bacterium (assembly GCA_964453815.1). Taxonomy (GTDB): domain Bacteria; phylum Acidobacteriota; class Terriglobia; order Terriglobales; family Acidobacteriaceae; genus Silvibacterium. The sequence continues at coordinate 25,314 of CAYVSQ010000547.1, forward strand.
TGCTCTATGGCTTGAGCTGGTTGGCGGATTGGATCGAAGATGCGCCCTGGCGAGCACCGCGGTTTCCGTGGCAAGAACCTTCCCCACGTTTGCTCCAGAAGTGGATAACGAAAGTGGAAAAAGCACGATCTCGGTTCTCAGAATTAACGATGCATTGGAGACGAAAGACTGCACCGAAGGAAACACAGGCCGCACCAGCGGTTGCATCGGTAGAGACTCCAAAGAAAGCTCCACAGCCCGCGTCTCCCCTCTTCGACGCGAGCGATGGAGTGCGCAAAAGGGCGTTTCTGTGGACCGAGAAAGATGAGATCGAATGAAAGAACAATGCAGCACTATGCGGATGTGACTTTACCCTTATTCCACTCGACCATCGAGGAGCGCTCCCCATGCTCACCATCTCGAAGCCGTTGTCAGCCAGCCAAGCGCGCACGTACCATGCAAAAGAGTTTGCGTCGGAGCAGCAGAACTACTGGAGCCGGAACAAGCAAGGCCACAGCGAATGGCAGGGCAGGCTCGCCCGACAATGGAATCTCGCTGGGCCAGTCGACGCGGAACAGTTCGCGCGGTTGAGCGAAGGCCAGCACCCCCAGACAGAAGAGCAACTCGTTCGTCATCAGGTTTCCCGAACGTATGAAGGCAAGAATGGCCGTGAGGTGACGAGCGTAGAGCATCGCGCCGGGTGGGACGCCACGTTTTCCGCGCCGAAGTCGGTATCCATCACTGCCCTTGTGGGTGGTGACGACCGCGTGCGGCAGGCGCACCAGGAAAGCGTCCGGGCGGCGCTGGCCGAATTGGAGCGGTATACCCAGGCTCGCATCGGGAACGTCCACGCGCCGGAAACAACGCGCAAGTTTGTAGCGGCTACTTTCGAGCACGACACGGCCCGTCCAGTTGATGGTTACGCGGCGCCGCAATTACATACTCATGCTGTCATCTTCAACGTCACGGAGTGCGACAACGGCCAGACGCGCGCTTTGCAGCCATATGAAATCTTCGTTTCGCAGCGATATGTAACGGCGGTATACCGCTCGGAACTGGCGTTGCGTTTGGAAAGCCTCGGTTATGAATTGGAGCGCGGAAGGTATGGGCAGCCGGAAATTCGTGGGTACACAAGGGAGTATCTTGAGGCTTCCAGCCCGCGCCGAGAGCAGATCAAAGATCATCTCCGCGAACAAGGAATTGACGGAGCTGCGGCGGCGCAAATCGCCGCGCATCACACACGCGATAGCAAGGAATTGTTCTCGCAGGATGAAGTGTTGCAGCGGCACCGCGAACTAGCCGCGCAATTTGGGCAACAGGCGGATCAAGTTGTCGCAGGCGCGGACACGCGGACAATACCAGATGCAGGAACCGGAGATGCATGCGCAACGAGCGGTGACTTGGGCGCGGGATCATGTCTTCGAGAGGTCGGCAGTACAGGACCACCGCGCAATCCTCGAAGCAGCACTTGCGCGCGGCATGGGAGAAACTAGCTATGCCGGCATCCGGCAGGAGTTCGAGCGCAGAATCAGGGCCGGCGAATTCCGTGAGATTGCCTACAACGACGTGGGCCGGCAGATTACAACCACGGCGATGATTCGCATGGAGCGCGAGATCATCGCGCGTATACGGGAGGGCAACCGCCGCGATTTCAGCGACCCTATGCTCGTTTCGCCTCAGGTACGCATTAGGACCGAGGACCGGCACCCGGAACTCAGTGCTTCACAACGTCAGGCAGTCGACGACATACTCGTCTCGCGCGAGAAGTTCGTAGGCTTGGACGGCGTTGCAGGCGCGGGCAAGACGAGCACGCTTTCGGTTATACGGGAAGCCGCGGAAGCGGAAGGTTACCGAGTCGAGGGATTTGCGCCCACGTCCCGCGCGGCGCAGAAGCTCGCCGAGGCAGGCATGGAGACTTCGACGCTCCAGAAGCATCTGACGCGCGGCAAGCAGCCCGACGCAGGCGAGAAACGTTTCTATATGCTCGATGAATCATCGTTGGTATCGACCCGGCAGTTGCATGAATTTGTACACCGGCTGCATCCGAACGGCCGCGTGTTGCTGGTTGGCGACCGGAGGCAGCATGAAGCGGTGGAGGCCGGGCGCCCCTTCGCGCAGCTTCAGGAAGCGGGAATGGTAACGGCCAGACTCAATGAGATCGTGCGCCAGAAAGACCCGGAACTGAAAGAGGTCGTCGAGCAGCTTGCGCGTGGCGAAGTTCACAAGGCGGTCCAGAACCTTGATCGGCAGGGCCGCGTCCATGAGATTCCCGACCACAGTGAGCGCATTGCGACGATTGCAAAGGAGTATGCGAACTCGCCGAAACGCATGCTGGTCGTCTCGCCCGACAATCGCTCCCGCATGGAGATCAACGAGCGCATCCATGCGCAATTGCAGGGCCGGGGCATCGTGAGCAACGCTGAGCGCCAGGTCCGAACGCTGGTGCCACGGCAGGACCTCAGTGGCGCAGATCGCACTTGGGTGGAACGGTACGAAGTGGGCGATGTGCTGCGCTATTCGCGCGGATCAAGGGAGACCGGCATCGACAAGGGCGAGTACGGGCGAGTGAAGACGATTGATGCCCGAGCCAATCGGCTGACCGTTGAACTGCAGGATGGCACGGAGCGCACCTACGATCCGCGACGGCAGCAAGGTGTTTCGGTATTCCGCGAAGAGTTTCGCAGCTTCTCTGAGGGCGACCGCATTCAGTTCACCGCTCCCGCCAACGGCCTCAAAGTGGCGAACCGCGAATTGGGCATCATCGAGAGCATCGATGCCGACGGGCGATTGCATGTGAAGCTGGACGGCGGCCGCACGGTTGGCCTTGACCCAAACGGACACGTACATCTCGATTACGGCTACGCCGTCACCAGCCATTCCAGTCAGGGCCAAACCGCAGATCGGGTACTGATCCACGTGGACACCGAGTTAGGCGCAAAAGACCTGCTCAACAGCCGGATGGCCTACGTTGCGGTCTCACGCGGCGCGCACGACGCGCAGATTTTCACGGACAACGCGGCGGTTTTGGGCCGGGTACTCAGCCGCGAGGTTTCCCATGCCCCTGCGATACAACACGTACCTCCCACACAGGCTATCGAGCAGCAGCCAGTCGGCGTGCATGAGATTAGTCAGGAATTCGGTATGAGCATGTAATGCCAGACCAAAGGATGACATTTCCCCGGATAGCAGCAGCGTAGCCGAGACCCGGTTCGAGTCAAGGCTGGGCAAAGCCCGCCGCTGCACGGCCGGAGAGCCTTGACACGAACTTCCCAGCCTCGGCTTATCATTCCATCCATCCCGGGAATGTCAGTTTTTTCATGCCTTCTTTCAATCTTTCTAATAAATCGTCGTTGCACTTCCCTGTGTTGCAAGGAAGGTCACCTCTGCATCTG
>CAYVSQ010000548.1:0-12407 GCA_964453815.1 uncultured Acidobacteriaceae bacterium
TGGGTCGCTTGCTGGAAGCCGGTTTTGCTGCGGAGGTCCGGTTTGTGCGATGGCGGCAACGGCGAAGATCAGGACGAGGAATGCTGAGAGGCGCTTCATGAGAGTTTTTCTCCGTCGATTTGGGGTTGCCCGGGCCCTGACGCGGCACAAAACCCGCGGATGTGCCAGACGGTGGGATGCTAGCTGATCTGGAAGAGGCCGTCCAGAGGACGGCCGATCGAGAGGGGATCAAGTACGTTGCGTCATTCCCAGCCCCCATTTACTGTGCCCAGGGTCCGGGATCCTGTTCCTTTGGCCATGCAAGCAAACGAGCGGGGACGGGATCGCCGAGCAGCGTTTCAGATGCGGAATACGCATTACTCCTCAGCCAAAGCTGAATCTCGTCCCGGGCTTGGGTGGTGTGAATTTCCGCTATAATCAGGGACCCTTCGTAGCGAAGAGCTTCGCGCCTCCGCGAAGCACTTCCATCTCGCCGCCTTCGACATCGATCTTGATCAGGTTCGGCGCGCGAGCTCCTGATGCGAGAAGTTCGTCCAGAGAAACAACAGGCACGTTGATCAGATCGCCGGTGCCTAATATGGGACGATTATCGCGGTTTCCACCCCGCCTTGGGAGCGCATGGTCTTTCCACATCGGAATGGAATTGTCTTGCTTGCGCTGGAGGACCAGACTGCGGCGTGAACCACCTGTAGGGTTTCCTGCAACTGATTTGCAATGGCGTTTTCGCGGAGTCGTTCTACATTGACAGGATCTCCGTCGAAGGCCACGACGCGACCGGTGGGACCAACGAGTCTTGCGGCGCCGAGAGCCACGGTTCCAACGTAGGAGCCTACGTCCAAGACCACCCAGCCCGGTTGAACGGTAGATAAGATCGCATTCTGCACCTCCGGCTCATGCTCTCCGAGCCACATGCCGGCTTCTTCGGGAAATCTGAGGCGCATGGAGAGTTGAGCACATAGACCGCTCTTCACCCGGACCCCATACAAGCCCTTTTGGCAAAAGAGAAGTCCTGATCAGCACTTTGCATCTTTCAATCGGTTTTCTTGTCGAGGGCCACCGCAGCATGATGCGCTGCTGAACTGCTTTTGGCGCAAAATGCAACCGGTAGAGAGCAGTTGAAGGTTGCTTCATTTATTTGGAGATGGCCTGCTTCCAGGGGCCGATATTTTCACATCGGCCCCCTCGCGCCGGGGGCCGCTTATAGCGCTGTCGTGACGGCCTTCACTTCTGTGTAGCTGTTGAAGACGTCGCCGCCCATCTCGCGGCCCCATCCAGATTGCTTGTATCCGCCAAATGGGAGGGCGGCATCGAAGACGTTGTGACAGTTGATCCAGACGGTTCCCGACTTGATCCGTCTGGCCATTTTGTTGGCGACGGAAATGTTGCTGGTCCAAATGCTGGCCGCCAAGCCGTAGATGGTGTCGTTGGCTTCGCGGGCGATGCGGTCGATATCGTCATCGTTGAACGGCATGGCGCAGACGACTGGACCAAAGATCTCCTCGCGGATGACCTTCATCTCGGGCTTCGTATGCGTGAGGACGGTTGGGTGTACGAAGTATCCCTTCTTGGCTCCCGGTCGGCCGCCCGCCGTGGCCTTCGCACCTTCGTTCAGGCCGGAGTCGATGTAGCTCGAGACGCGCTGGTACTGCTCCTCGGAGACGAGCGGCCCCATCTGCGTTTCGGGATCAAGCCCGGAACCGACGCGGATCTTAGAGGCGATGTCGGAGACGCCTTCGACTACGCGGTCATAGACGTCCTGATGCGCGAGCAGGCGAGAACCGGCGCAGCAGCATTGTCCATGATTGAAGAAGATGGCCGAAGCGGTTCCAGCAATGGCTTTGTCGAGATCCGCATCGGGGAAGACGATGGCCGGAGACTTGCCGCCCAGCTCCAGCGTGACTTTCTTGAGATTGCCGCGGGCCGCGCCGACGATGAGCTTGCCGACTTCGGTTGAGCCGGTGAAGGCGATCTTATCGACGAGGTCGTGGGCCGCGAGTGGGGCTCCGGCGCCTTCGCCGTATCCGGTGAGAACGTTGACGACGCCATCGGGGAAGCCGGCCTCCTGGATGAGCTCAGCTAAACGCAACCCCGATAACGGCGTCTGTTCGGCGAGCTTGAGGACCACGGTGTTTCCCGCGGCGAGCGCGGGGCCGAGCTTCCAGGCGGCCATGAGCAGCGGGAAGTTCCATGGAATGATCTGTCCGACGACTCCGATGGGCTCGCGCAGAGTGTAGGTGAGATATTCGCCGCCCGCCGAAATCGGAAAAGTCTGGCCCATGATCTTGGTCGACCATCCGGCCATGTAGCGGAAGAGGTCGACGGCCAAGGGCACATCAGCAGCGCGGGCGACGGCGAGCGGCTTGCCATTGTCCATGGATTCGATCTCTCCAAGTTCTTCGAGATGGGATTCGAGCAGGTCGGCGAGCTTCCACAGCAGGCGGCCGCGCTGCGAGGCGGTGAGCTTTCTCTGCCATGGCCCCTCATCGAAGGCGCGACGGGCGGCGCGGACAGCGCGGTCCACATCGACGGCTTCGGCCTCGGGGACGTGGGCCATCACTTCTCCTGTGGCCGGGTTATAGACGGGAAAGGTTTTGCCGGAGGCGGCTTTGACGAATTTGCCGTCAATGAGCATGCGGTGCTCGGAGGCGATGAAGTTCGAGGTGTTCTTGTCGAGGCGGGAATCGAGAGCGATGGTGGCCATAGAGACTCCTTTGGCTGGGTTTTTTTGGGGCGGGATAAAGTTACTCCTGTTGATGCAGGGGTGGCAAAAAGGCAGGGTGTAGGGAACAGGGGTAGGGTGTTTAATCGCCCCAGGTGAAGTACAGGCCAATGCGGGCTACGCGCGGGGTTCCGAGAGTGAGGATGGGAGTTCTGCCAACCTGGATAGCACGGTCGAAGAGGTTTTCGCCCGAGGCGAAAACCTGCAGGTGGCGGCCGATGTCGCGTGAGCCATAGGCGTCGAAGCGGAAATAGCTGGCGAGCAGGTATTGGTTGGCATCGTCGTCGTATTGGCGTCCGCTGTTGCGGGCCTGTAGGCTGAGCAGGCCCAGGCGCGGGTAGGTGAGACGCAGCTGAGCGGTGGCAATGTTGCGAGGTACCTGCGGAATCCAGTTGCCAACAAGCTGTGGCTGCTGCGCATATTTTGTAACCGTAGCGTTGGCATATTGATAGCCACCCACGAGGCTGATCCAGCGCGCGGGCTGCGTGGCAAAGTCGAGAGAGATGCCCCGGCTTTCGATCTGGCCAAGGTTTTCGCGCTTGAGAAGGGTGGACGTGGGCGTAGTGACGAGGGTGAGGGCGGTGATGGGGCGGTTGACCTGGGTCCAGAAATAGCTTAGACGCAGGGTTGAGCCGATGCGGGGCAGGTCGGTCTGGAAGCCGGTCTCCCAGCCCGTGGCGCGTTCGGAGCGCAGGTTGTCGTTGGGGAGCGTGGTCTGCTGGCCTACCTGGCCAGTGCGATAGAGCTCGTTCTGGGTGGGTGCGCGGTAGGCGCGAAAGGCCGAGGCGTTCAGGGCGAAGTTGGAGGTAATTCGGCGGGTGACGCCGAGCCGGGGATCGAAGGGGGTTTCACTGAACGACGGGAGGACGGCACGAGTGGCAGCGCTTGTGTATTGCACGGCGTCGAAGTTCGAAAAGTGATCGACGCGCGCCGAGCCGCTCAACGTCCATTTGGTAGGGGTATAAAGCACCTCGCCGTAGACGCCGGTCTGGCGCTGACGGGCAGAGGTATCGAGGATTCCGCCAGCACTGGTGAGAAGAGTTTCATAGTCGGCGGCGCGTACGTCGTGGGTGTCGGCTCCGCCGAGGACCAAGATGTGGCTGCCGATGGGTTGATGCCAGCGTACAGCGGCCCCGAGTTCGGTGGCGGGGTTCTGTCCGACGCGAGTAGGGGTTTCGGAGGCACGACTTGGGGCGATCTGAGAAAAAGTCTGACGGTAATGCTCGTCGTCGCCCCAGAAGCGCAGGATGAAGTTGGAGACGTCGGCACCAGCGATCAATCGCCAGAGACGGGTGCTATTGACCTGAAAGGGTGTGCCGTTATGGCGATCCTCGTTGAGGAGGCTGCCGCGGAGAAGGAAGCGGTCGGTATCACGAAACTGACGGTCGACCTCGGTGACGGCGGTCTGGGCGTGAACGTTGTTGGGTTGATCGATGGGGCCGCGCAGATCGGGCGCAACGAGGATGTAACCGTCGGTGGCGAGCACTCCGCCACTGGCCAGGCCGGACCAGCGACCGGACTTGAACGTGCCGAGACCAGCGCTGTCGAAGGTGCCAAGGCCTCCGTAGCTAGAGGTGAGTTGGAGCGTCGTGGCCTGGGGTTCGACGGGGATGATGTCGATGACGCCGCCGATAGCGCTTGATCCATAGAGGTCGGATGCGCCACCGCGTACCACTTCGACGGAGCGGATAGACAGGGAAGGCAGCTCTTCCCAGTGAATCCAGCCGCCATAGGGATCGTTCAGCGGGACATCATCGAGGACGACCAGCGAACGGCTGGCGGCAGTGGAACCGAGTCCTCGCAGGGAGACTCCTTCGCTGGTGGGGTTGGCCACAAGAGAGCTCGACCGGCGGAAGAGTTCGAAGCCGGCGACCTGGCGCAATCTGCCATCAAGGGCCGGGGCGGCCGATTCACGGAGTTGCTCGGTGCTCAGGACGCGCGTGCTGACGGGACTGTCGGCGGAGGCCAGCGGAGAGCGGTAGGCAGAGACGATAACCGTCTCCAGTGGGCGCTCGAGGACGACAGTAAGCGGCGCCGTGCCTAAAATTGGCACTGTGACAGTTACATAATGTGGATTGCTGACCTGGACTTCGGGAATTCCCCGCGGAATCTGAAAGGCGCCGTCGACGCCGCTCATTGCCAATACGTGCCCGGAGGGATCGAGTACTGTTGATTGCGCCAGCGGAGCACCCCGGGCGTCGACGACTTTACCTCGCAGATTGCCCGCTGCTGCCTGGGCTTCGCTGGGGACTTTCTGGGCGCGGCCCGGCGCGGGGGATAGGAATACCGCGAGGGCGGCTACGAACAGCGTTCGCTGGAAGCCACGAGGCATGGGGCGTAGATCTATCTTAAATGCCGCGATATATGAGGTTCTCGGGACGCAGTTTCTGTATGGCCTGAGGGCTGTTGGGGCCTTCGTCCGGCAGTTCAGCGAGCAGTTCGCGGATGGTCCTGTGGAGGACGGGATGAAGTACGTCGGGGGCTATTTCCGCGAATGGGGCGAGGACGAAGCGCCGGTGAGGAAGTTCAGGATGGGGCACGATGAGCGATGGCGACTCGTAGATCAAACTACCCATTAACAGCAAGTCGAGATCAAGAGTGCGCGGGCCTTGGGGAACGCTGGTGGCACGGTTACGGCCAAAGGAGCGTTCAACGGCGAGGAGACATTTGAGCAGGCGCTCCGGATCCTCGCCTGTGTGCAGAGCTACGACGGCGTTTACGAAGGCCGGCTGGTTCTGGAAACCGACAGGGACGGTTCGATATAACGACGAACGGGCCCGGATGCCGCCCACGGTTGCCAGAGATTCGATGGCGGCGAGCACAATTTCGGAAGGTGGCCCGGCTGGCGAAGAGATGTTGGAGCCGAGTCCGATATAAGCGATTTGAGGCATACGGGTCACATTCAGCATAGACGCGTGCTAACCATTCGATCTCAAATTCGCACTAAGATCATAGAACCATGAGAGTTGACCCATGAGAACGGCCTTATGAAACTGGCATTCTTTGGCGGCAGTTTTGATCCCCCCCATCGCGGGCATGTGGCGCTAGCGCGGCTGGCGATGGATCGATTGCGTCTGGACCGGGTATTAATTGCGCCGGTGGGGACACAGCCGCTGAAGCATGAAACAGTAGCGAGCTTCGAAGATCGGGTAGAAATGGTGCGGTTGGCTTTTGCCGATGAGCCGGGGATGGAGGTGTCTCTGGTAGATTCTTCGCGGAAGGATGGGCGGCCTAACTACACTATCGATACGATTCTGGAGTTGAAGCGAGATCTGAGTGCCGCAGACAGACTTTCTTGCCTGATGGGCGCGGACTCCTTCCTGACCATAGGAAAATGGTATCGAGCGGCGGAGTTGCTGGTGACCTGCGATTTCATCGTGGGGTCGCGGCCGGGCTTCGATCTGGGGCGCCTGGTAGCAGCTTTGCCGGAGAGCGTCTCAGTCGCAACAGAAGAAGCGGATTTGCCTGGCTGCTTGGTGCTGGGACTGCGTGGGAAAGGAGGCTGGGATTCGCGCCTGTATTTGCTGCCAGACCTGGCCGAGGATGTTTCGGCAACAGAGGTTCGTACGGCTTTAAGCCAGGGCACGATTATAGACGCCCCGAGCGTGCTTGATCCGGCGGTGGCGAAGTATATCCGGAAGCGCAGGCTTTATGGATAAGCGGGTGGCGTCGAAGAGGGGTGGCACGCTACCATGGACCGTTCCCTGAGGAGAGAGAACAACCGAAATGGCATCGACCGAAACCCGCACGATGGTATTGGCTGCCGCTGCAGCCTGCGATGAGAAGAAGGGCGAGGATACGAAGATTCTCGAGCTGGACCCGGCGGACTCGGGCTTCACCGACTTCTTCCTGATCAGCAGCGGGATGAACGAAAAGCAGACACAGGCAATTGCCGATGGCATTGAACTCGCGCTGAAGCGGGAGTTTGCAACGTATCCGAATTCGGTGGAAGGCCGGAAGCAGGGGGAGTGGATCCTGATGGATTATGTAGACTTCGTTGTCCACATCTTCCTGAAGGAGAAGCGGGCCTATTATGATATTGAGCGGCTGAGGAAATCTGCGCGACACATGGATGTGGCGGAACTGAAGGCTGCCCTGACACAGAAGACGCTTGCGGTGAGGAGGAAATCCCCAGTTAAAGCTCCCAAGCCCATGGCGAAGACCGGGAAGGCGCCGGCGAAGAGGGTTTCGGCGAAGAAGGTTACAAAGGCACCGGCGAAGAGAGCCACGAAGACGACTCTGGCGAATCCAACGGAATAGTTCGAATTTCTGCGCAGTATGCTTGCCAAGGGTTGGTGAGGGAAAGAGCGATAAGCAGATTTTCTCCCTGCCAAGAAGCTCTGTGGAAGGCGATTTGCAGAATGGCATTTGCAGTTGTTTTCTTTGGTTGCACGTTACGGAGAACTCAGGGGCATGAACGAGACCCGCGCATCGAAAAGCGCGAACGACGGCCAGGATGAAACGCTCGCGGCCGAAGTGCCCGTGGCCGAATCTTGGCCGGCGGAGATGTGCAAGAGGATGATCGAGTCCTCGCCCTGGCCGATGTTTGTACTGGATTGCGAATCGCGGCGCGTTGTGGAAGCAAATGGTGCGGCGATTGCAAAATACCAGATGAGCCGGGAGGATTTGCGGGCCCGTGGCGTCGACGAAGTTCTACCACCGCATCGGCGCACAGAAGTGAATCGGCTGCTGGATGCTGGCCTGAATGGTCCCCCCCGCGATACGTATTCAGAGCATATTCTTCCAGATCGGACGCTGTTTCCGGTGGAGGTGCGTTCGTTTCCTTTGGTGTGGAAAGACAGGCCGGCGCGATTTTTCCTGATTCGCGACTTACTGTCGAAGCCGACGGCCGAACGCGTGCCGGAGCCGGCCGATAAGCTCGATCTGGCGGGGCGAATTTCGGGGTCGATTGCGCACGACTTCAACAATCTGCTGACGGTGATTCTGGCTGTGGCCGAGCAGCTTCAGGAAGGCGAAGGCGATCCTGAACAGCAGATAGGGCTGATTGCGAAGACAGTGCGCAGTGCCCAGGAACTCGCGCGGCAGCGCTTGAGCCTGGAAGGCAGCCAGATTACGCGGCGAGAGAGGCTCGATCTGAATACCGTGCTGGGTGAACAGGCGGATATGCTCGGAGTCTTGCTCGGCAAGCAGATCGACCTGAAGATGGATTTCGAGGCCGAACTGTGGCCCGTGTTCGCAGACGCCGCACAGTGGCGCGAAGTCGTGCTGAACCTGGCTGTGAATGCCCGCGATGCCATGCCGGAGGGCGGCAAGCTCTATATTTCGACCAACTGTGAATTGGTGAAGTCCGATGATCACCAATTAGGCCTGGCGCGAGGGCGCTATGTGCACCTGGTGGTGCGGGATACGGGGCACGGGATGACTGAAGAAACGCGACTGCACGCCTTCAAGCCATACTTTTCGACAAAATCAAGAAGCAAGAACAGCGGACTGGGCCTGGCGTCGGTTGATGCAGTGGTGAAACAGAGCGATGGGAGCATTCGCCTGACCAGCGCACCCGGCGAAGGCACACGTTTCGATATTTTTATTCCCGCGGAGACGGAGGAAGCGCAGGCAGCGCCACTTGGCGGACTGGTGCTTCTGGTGGAGGATGCCGAGGAGCTACGCAAGATGATCCAGGATTTCTTGACGGCACGCGGGTATGAAGTGATTGCCTGCGGAAGCGCCGAAGTCGCATTGAAATGGGCGCGAACGCTCGCGCGCAAGCTCGATCTGGTGATCTGCGATCTGCTTTTACCGGACCTGCCCGGAGATATGCTAGTTGAACAGCTTCGTGATCAACGGCCTGAGATGAAGGCCGTATTCATGTCGGGGCAGCTTGGCGCTGCTGACGCGATGCAGGTAGCCGCAACCAACAACGCCAGTGCAGCCTGCATCGAGAAGCCATTCAGTCTACATCAATTAGCCAGCGTGATTGCGGAAACCTTGAGAACCACCGCGCCGACTAAGGGTTGACAGCACCCCAGGTAAAGGTTAGGTTTTCTTTAGATGCGGATTCGCGTTCATTATCGTCATCATCATCGCGTGACGAGCGTGCCGGCGGATCTGCGTGGCTTGAGTTAGCAGCCCAGAACAACGAGATCCTGAGAAAGAGCCCGCCGGCGCAACGCACTGGCGGGCTCTTTGCCTTTGGCCCAACGATAAAACAGGAACCGAGAATGATGACGGACGTAACGATCGATTTCGCGAAAATGGATGGACTTGTTCCGGGGATTGTGCAGGACGCCCGGACGGGAGATGTGCTGATGGTCGGCTTTCTGAATAATGAGAGCTACCGCAAAACGCTGGAAAGCGGATTTGTAACCTTCTGGAGCCGCACGCGACAGAAGCTATGGATGAAAGGCGAGACTAGCGGCAACCGGCTGCGCGTCGTAGACGCGGCCACCGATTGCGATCACGATACGTTGTTGTTTCGGGTGCAAGTCGAAGGTGACGGGCTGGTCTGCCATGAAGGCACGGTAAGCTGCTTTACGCAACCTATTGCATTCGCCTCGGCTGTTATTTCGGAGGTGCGGTGATGGCTAACAAGCTGCGGCTGGGAATTCCGAAAGGAAGCCTGCAGGATGCGACCATTGCACTGTTTGAGCGCGCGGGTTGGCGGATCTACTCGAATGGGCGGTCATATTTTCCTTCGATCGACGATACCGAAATTGAATGCATGCTGATTCGCGCGCAGGAGATGGCACGGTATGTGGATCACGGCGTTTTGGATGCTGGGTTGACCGGCATCGACTGGGTTGTCGAGAGCGCGTTGGACGTGAAGAGCGTGACCAGTCTGACCTATGCCAAGCAAAGCCGGTCAAAGGTGCGCTGGGTGCTGGCCGTTCCCGAAGATTCTCCGTTTGAGAAAGCAGAAGACCTGGGTGGCAAGATCATTGCGACGGAGCTTGTGGAGGTGACCAAGAAATACTTTTCCGCAAAAAATGTTCCGGTGAAGGTGGAGTTCAGCTGGGGCGCGACCGAAGTGAAACCTCCCATGCTGGCCGACGCGATTGTGGAAGTGACGGAGACGGGCAGCTCGCTGCGGGCCAACCGGCTGCGAATCATCGATACAGTGATGGAAAGTGAGACGCACCTTATTGCGAATCGCGTGGCCTATGAAGACGCGTGGAGAAGACAGAAAATCGACAGCCTGGCGTTAATGCTGAATGCGGCCATCTCCGCGCAGGGACAGGTGGGATTGATGCTGAATGTGGAGAAGGCGAATCTACCGGCAGTGTTGGCCGTGTTGCCGGCGCTGAATTCCCCGACAGTCTCGGAGCTGTCCGACCCGGCGTGGGTGGCGCTGAATACCATTCTTGAAGAGGGTGTCGTGCGCGACGTGATTCCGAAGCTGAAGGCGGCGAACGCGACTGGGATCGTGGAGTATCCGCTAAACAAGGTGGTGCTCTAGGTCATGAAGGTGATCGCGACAACGGAGCGAGGTGCAAAGGCGCGCATCGCGGAGCTGGTCGCGCGACGGAGCACAACCTATGAGCGCGTGCTGCCTGACGCACGCCGTATTGTTGAAGGCGTTCGTAAAGGCGGCGATCGAGCCTTACGGCGGTATGCCTCAATGTACGACTCTCTTTCACCACAGGTACCGTTACGTATTTCCTCTAATGAGATCTGGTCCGCGTGGGAGGCTACTCCTGTTGACCTGAGGCGTGCTCTGAGAATCGCGGCAAAGAACATTCGCATCTTCGCCGAGCGGCAGCGACCCAAAGATTGGAACTTTGCACCGGGCCGGGGCGTGATCGTGGGGCAGCGGGTTCGTCCTATTTCAGCCGTGGGATGTTACGTACCGGGCGGACGATATCCGCTACCCTCAACGCTACTGATGACAGTGATTCCAGCACAGGTGGCAGGTGTGGAGCGGATCGTTGTGGCGTCTCCTAAGCCGGCAAAAGAAACGCTCGCGACGGCGGCGATGCTGGGAGTAACGGAGTTCTATCGCATAGGCGGCGCTCAGGCGATATCTGCCCTGGCCTATGGAACAGAGAGCGTTCAGCGCGTGGACAAGATAGTTGGCCCGGGCAATGCATTCGTGACGGCGGCCAAAAAACTGGTCGCTTTCGATTGTGCGATCGATATGCTTGCCGGGCCGACCGAGATTGTCATAACCAGCGAGAACGGCGACGCGGTCGAGATTGCTTCGGATCTGGTGGCACAGGCGGAACATGATCCGGACGCGCTGGCGGTATTTGTGACCAGTAGTGTTTCACTTGCACGAACTGTGGTTGCTGAGGTGAAGCGACGAGTGCGCTCCAACCCAATCGCCGCTGAGGCAACGTCGCGCAATGGCCTTGCCATAATGGCGGTGACAGTGGAGGAGGCGCGTAACATTACAAATCAACTCGCTCCGGAGCACTTAACCGTCGACAGTGAAGCAGATCTGGCTTGGGTTAAGAATGCGGGGTCGATATTTGTTGGGCGTTATTCCGCACAACCGCTGGGGGATTATGTTTCCGGGCCGAATCACACGCTGCCGACAAGCGGGCTGGCGCGGGTGCGCGGCGGGTTAAGCGTGATGGACTTTGTGAAGATCGTAACCGTGCAGGAGTACAAGTCAGAGGGGCTGCGACGACTTGGGCCATCAGCAATTGCGCTAGCCGAGGCGGAGGGATTGCGCGGTCACGCGGAGGCGGTCCGAGCACGCGGCATCGGTGAGCGAGAGACCAATGAATAGCGTCAATGCGCAGAGACCGGGGCCTCGCGAGTTGATTCGGCGCATGAAGGAGTATCACCCACCCCTGGGCGATCGCGGCGGGTTGCGGCTGGACTTCAACGAGAACACACTTGCCTGTTCGCCACGCGTCCTGGAGGTGCTGGGGCAGATCTCGCGCGCTGAGTTGACCATGTATCCGGAGCGCGAGCCAGTGGAGCGCCTGGTTGCGGAGCACCTGAAGTTGAAACCCACGCAGGTATTGCTGACGAATGGCGTGGATGAAGCGATTCATGTAGTGTGCCAGACTTACTTGGGCACCGACGACGAGATGCTCCTCCCAGTACCAACGTACTCGATGTACGCGGTGTACGCGTCAGCGACGGAGAGCAAGCTTGTCGAAGTTCAAGCGAATGTGGACTTCGGCTTGCCTCTTGAAGCGCTCCTCGCGAAGATAACGCCAAGGACCAGGGTAATTGCGATTGCCAATCCAAATAGCCCGACGGGGCAAGCGGTGCGACGTGAAGATATCTTGCGCGTGGTCGAGGCTGCACCGCAGGCGATGGTGCTGGTGGATGAGGCGTATTTCCACTTTTATGGCCATACCGTAATGGACTTGGTGGGGAGGGTACCAAATGTAATCGTGGCACGCACATTTTCGAAAGTATACGGACTCGCCGGACTTCGCCTGGGCTTGCTTGCCGCCGGCGAAGAACAACTGCAGTGGCTGCGGCGAGTGATTTCACCCTACAGCGTGAATTCGCTTGCACTGGCTTGTTTGCCTGCGGCGTCGAACGATCGGGCTTACGTTGATTGGTATGTGGCCGAGGTTCTGGCTGCGCGCGGCGACTTTACAGCCGCGTTGGACCGGATGGGCATACGGTACTGGCCTTCAGAAGCGAACTTTGTACTGACGCGAATCGGGCGGCTCCACGCAGAGTTTTGCCGGGCGATGCGAACGCGTGGCGTGCTGGTCCGCGACCGTTCGTCCGATCCGGCGTGCGATGGCTGCGTACGCATCAC
>CAYVSQ010000549.1:0-4987 GCA_964453815.1 uncultured Acidobacteriaceae bacterium
ATCGCCTCCGGGATGCCTCTGGGCATTTGCATGACTCGCGCCGAGATCATGGACTGGAAGCCGGGCTCGCACGCGTCTACATTTGGCGGCAATCCAGTTTGTATTGCCGCGGCGCTTGCGACGATGGACATCCTCGAACGCGAAGGCATCACCAACGCCGCGAAGATCGGCGCGCTGATGTTCGACCGGCTGCGCAGCTGGCCCACGAAGTTTTCCATCGTCGGCGAGGTGCGCGGAATCGGCCTGATGATTGGCATCGAGATCGTAAAAGACCCGCAATCGCGTGAGGCCGCCGGAGCATGGCGCGACCGCATCGTGGAGCTGGCCTTCGAGCGCGGACTGCTGATTCTCGGCTGTGGCGAAACTTCCATTCGTCTCGCGCCTGCGCTTATCGTCAACGAGCAGGAGGCGTCAATCGCCCTCGATATTCTTGAGGAGTGCGTCGCGCTAACAAAGGAAGAGCACACACAAAAGAGCGCTTTGGCTGAGTCAGTGGTTTAGATCAGTCGCGCAACCCGAAATCACCTTTTACGGTGGCGGTGGAGATTACCCATGATCCCCACCGCCTTTTTGCATGTATGACGCCTAAATAACACTGTTCGCTCTTTCTGTAACGATTCCCCTCCCACCCCCACTATCTCAACGTTGCCCCATGGCCTGCCCACGAAGGCCACGGCAACACCCGCAAAATCGGACAAATATCCAGCGGGAGATGTGTTTAGCCTACTTGCACCTCACTGGTGGAATTTCTGCCTTGGTTCACCTCATCCGATTTCAGGGGAACGATATGCATGCGAACAGAACGATCACTGATGAAAAGAAAGACAGATGCCTTCATAACAATCATGCGAAGTCGATGGACCTGGACCACATCGGGGACAGTAGTTTTCATAGCACAGGCAATGCCTTGGATCGTCTTTCTTGCGCAACGTTAGCCGAGCGAGTGGTTAGTTTTTTGGAGCGGTACAATCAATCGATTTGTGGCTTTGGATAGGGGACAGGATGTGGATACCGACTCAGGACAGAGTAGGCTCGGGCCTGGCCTCGTCCGCTATTCGAAAGGGACGGTCACATCAGATCGGAAGCTCCGACCGGGGATCGGGGCACGACATGCCGGAGCACGGCAGCATTTAGAAGAATTTCCTCCTAGCGGTGTAAACTTGGGCGCGTGCTCAGTCGCTTTGGAGGAACGAGGCTTGCAATTCTTCGCTTTTGATGCGTCGTACCTTGAAAGACTCAAATCCGGAGACGCGCAGACTGAAGAGCATTTCGTGAGCTACTTCAGCGAACTCATCCGGCTCAAACTGCGCTCTCGATTGAAGTCCAAAGAAGCCATTGAAGATGTGCGGCAGGAGACGTTCGTGCGCGTTCTCGTAACATTACGTGCCGAGAAAGGACTGAGACAGGCAGATCGACTTGGGGCATTCGTCAATTCGATCTGCAACCATGTACTTCTGGAGCATTACCGCTCCGGGAGCAAAAAGGAATCGACGCTCGACGACGAGCCGGAGACGGTTTTCATCAATCGGGAGCCCGATGCGCTTAGCCTGCTTGAAACCAAGGACCAGCAGAGAATCGTTCGGCAGATTCTAAACGAGTTGACCGAGCGGGACCGGAGCCTGCTTCGATCCGTGCTGCTCGAAGAGCGAGATAAGGATGAGGTTTGCGCGGAGCTGGGCATCAGCCGGGAGTATTTGAGGGTGCTGATACACCGCGCCAAGCAGTCTTTTAAGGTCTTCTATGTGAATCGCTTAGACGAAAAAAGACCCGGGAACCTGTAACGATAAACCATGATACGTTTTCCCATTCCGAGCACTATAGAGTTGAGGCCTTGAACCATGGATCACCATGATGCTGTCCGGCTCTCTCTGGTGGAAAAATATCTGCTGGATGAGCTGCCCCCCGAATTACGTGACGACTTTGAAGAGCATTACTTCGATTGCCAGGAGTGTGCCATCGATCTCCGCGCGAGTGCCGCGTTTCTTGACGCGGCTAAGAAGGAATTGCAGGTTTTCCCGGTCGCAAAGCCTGCGGCGGATACGGCCAGGAAGTCGCGCTTGTCGTCGCTTTGGATACCGGCGTTTGCTTTGCCCGCACTGGCGGCGTGCCTGCTCGTCATCGCGTATCAAAACATTGTGGTCTATCCACGCTTCAGGAGCGCCCTCGCAGAGTTGCGTGCCCCGGAGATTTTGGCCTCGGTTTCTCTGGCCGGTGGCAATAGCCGCGGGGGCCAGACTCCAGAGATAGTGGTGCGTCGCATGCAGTCATTTCTCATGCTCGTGGATATTCCGACACAAGACCGCTTTTCGAGCTACACTTGTTTGCTGTATTTTCCTTCGGGTTCACTTGCCTGGCGGCTTCCGGTTTCTGCCCAGTTAGCGAAAGATACTGTTCCTATAAGCGTTCCAGCAACCAATTGGGTTGCCGGCACCTATACCTTGATTGTGCAGGGAAACACAGATCGAACCCCGGCAGATGGCGGAGTCGATCTAGAGCACCAGCATTTCGACTTGAAGATTCAGGATTAAGATCACTGCATTCAGAGGGCGGCCATGCAAACAGATGTAAAGAAGGTTTTCTACTTTCACGCAGACGCCAACTCACTGGGCGGGTTTGTCGATGAGCCGTTTCGCTTCATTCCCTCGCAGGCGTCCGTGTCACTGCCTTCGGTTGGCGGCTATGCATCCGTGCGAGCGCACGATTTCAAGTTTGAGGAAGTCATCTCCTGCCGCTCGACGTACACGCACGTCGCTGGCCGGCCTATCAAGACGAATGGCCCCTGGACGGCACGGGTCACCGCCGTGGTCGAGGGACTGGATGTTCTCGGTGTGTTAACCGCGGAGCGGGCAGTGGCCCGGCTCTTCGTTGAGCATCCTGAAGACGGGGGCCCTCCCAAGGTTTCTTTTGCGGGCTCCCATTTTCATAATCTCCGGTTGCTTGGAAAAGAGGTCGCCTTCAGCCTGAATCCCACGCTTTTGCCTGCCCACCATCGAGGCGGAGATGTCTACAATGAGGACGAATCCATTCCGCCCGAGATTGAATGGTCGGCGCTTTGGGAAGTCGCGCAAAAGCAGTCCAGCGCTCTGCGTGATACTTCTGGTGTGCCCGGCTGGGCAATCGACAGGTACGGATGGCTCGGTTCGAAACAGAACCCGGAAGAGGGATACGCCATATGCTCGCTGGTGGACAGGGTCGATTCGACAGCCTCTGCCCAGGCGTACGGCCATTTTCTGGAGGTCCCCGATGTGGGAAGGTTCTTTCTCGGCGAAGCGATGATCCTGCCCCAGTCCATTCAGCTCACCCTGATTCGAGCCGAACTGGGATGCAAAACGAAGGGTCAGGCAAGCGCGGCTACAGCCAGATCCAACGGTGTTTCCTATCCGCCATAATCATCGCGGCGCTGGCCTCGTTTTCAGGCTTGTCCGGATGCCACACCGCACGGCCATCCGTTGCGCACTTTGATCCGGATACTGCATCGCGGAACATTCGCGCCGACATATTGCGCGGCAACCTGACCGTTGCTCAAAGCAACGCAGAACGGGAACTGAAACACTGGTCCAGCCGCGACGTAGAGAGAGCCATGGAATTTCGCCTCATCGATGCGGAAATCCTGGGACTTGAAGGCCGCAGTCAGGATTCGATCGCTCTGCTGAGCGACGACGATGTCGCTTATCCCGTAGTTGGCGACATTGCGATCAAGAGGAAACTGCTCTGCAGTCTGGCCCATGTCCACCTGGGACAGCCACAGCTGGCGGATCAAGAATTGCGGGAGGCCCGACAGCTTACCGACTCCAGTCATTCCAAACTGGAAGGAGAGCTGCTTCAGACGAAAGGCATCATCGAGACACATCGCGACCAGTTTGCGGATGCCAAAAATTCTTTCCGGGAAAGCCTGGAAATCGCCCGGAAGCAGAACGACAGGTTTCTGGAGGCGAGCAACCTTCTGAATCTGGGCTGGGTTGCTTTGCACGCAGAGCACAACGACGAAGCCCTGGACTGGTTCCATGCATCGTCTCAAATCGCTCGTTCTCTTCAGGCCCGCGTTCTTCTTGAGTCAGACCTCGGCAATATCGGATGGGCGTATTACAAGCTTGGCGATTATGAGAAGGCTCTGATGAATTTCCAGCAGGCGGAAGAGCAGGCCAGGAGTCTTGGCGCGCCTGTTTCTCAAGTCAACTGGCTCAACAATGCCGGGCTATCGCTTTACCAGCTGGGTGATCTCAAGGGGGCCGAGGATTATTACAGGAGAGCACTCTCCGCGGCGCAGTCCATCGACAGTAAGGAACTGATTGCCAATACACGCAGCTCGATTGCGCTGCTTTTCTTCCAACAGGGGCAATTTGATTCCGCAAGGCTTGAGACCGACGAAGCCCTCAAATCTGCACGGTGGTTGCAGGACAAATCCACAGAGCTTGACCCCCTGTTCCTGCAAGCCCTCCTGGCTGCGCGGCAGGCAAACTCGCCGGATGCGGAGCGCATGCTGTTACAGATCCACCACGACTCGGCGGATGCGCCGTCACTGCAATGGGAGGTGGAGAATTCACTCGGCGATTTCTACGTGAGCCGCCGCCGCCCGCAACTGGCTGGGAAATGGTATCGCAAATCGATCCGGACTTTCGAAACCCAGCGCTCTTCGGTCAAGGACGAAGAACTGAAGCTGCCTTTCTTCGCCAACGGTGACGCGCTCTACCACGACTACGCCGATTTTCTCATCGAGTCCAAGAAACCAAATGAAGCGTTGCAACTACTGGACCTTGGCCGGGCAAGAACGTTGGCCGACGGGCTGGGAACAGCGAAGCCGAGTTCGCAAACATCGAAAGAATCCGTCGACGCGCAATCGGTCGCCCGTAGGCTCAATGCCATAATCCTGTTCTATTCGCTTGCTCCGGAAAAATCCTGGTTGTGGGCAGTCACAGCCAATAGCACGCGTCTCTTTGTGTTACCGAAACAGCAGGAGATTGAGGCCGGCGTTCAGCATTACCAGAAA
>CAYVSQ010000550.1:0-10912 GCA_964453815.1 uncultured Acidobacteriaceae bacterium
GCGTAGTGGCCGGCGTCGCGCAGCAGGGTAAACTCTGCGCCGTAGCCGCTGCTACGGATCGATTCCGCGAGCAGCTTCATATCTGCGGGAGTTGAAGCTGTATCTTCTCCGCCGGCCAGCACGAAGCATGGCACATGAATGCCGCGAGCCGTTGCGACCGAGTCGGGCCGCACGGCCAGCCCCTGCTGAATGGCAATCGCCGCCTCAGCGCTAACGGTCTGCATCATGTCGCGAGCCTCGGCGAGCCTCTCCGGAGCGCGTTGCCTCGCCGTCGGCCCAATCAGGCTTTCCACCATCGCTTCGATGAATTCTCCCGTCCCCCGCGCTCGAATCTTCGCGATCCATTGTTCGCGTTTGGCGCGATTGTCCTCCGTGTCGCTCTGTGGTTTGGCGCAGCAGAACGCCAGCGCCGAGACGCGGCTGGGTGCAACGCGCCATAGCTCGTAGAGCGTGTATCCGCCGATAGAACATCCGGCAAAGAGCGCGCGGTGTATCTGAAGGGCGTCAAGCAGGCGCTCCAGGTCTGCGCCCAGCTTTTGAATGGTGATCGGACCGTTGCCCGCGTCCGACTGGCCATGACCGCGTAGGTCGGGAAGAATGACGCGATATTTTCCGGCCAGCTGTTCGGCCGCCCCCAGCCAGAAACGATGGTCGCAGGGCGTGGGATGCAGCAGCACCAGGCTCGGTCCTTGGTCTGGTCCTTCGCCCGCTGTTGTGCAAAAAAGCTCCGCGTCATTCGACGTAAAATTCACACAGACAGTGTACCGGCGTCGCGCGGTGGAACGGAGTTCTCCGTGATCGGTGGCAAGCAAAGGAAATCCATTTTGAAACGCGTCCCATTCTGGTCGGAGGCGCTTGCCATGCGTGATAATCTAGGGCCTCCGCCGGTAGCTCGATCCCCCTAACATCGCTTCCGGCGAGTAGAGGCTGAAGTTCCTTACGATGAAAAAATGGCTTGCAATCGCACTCGGCTTGGTCATTTTTGGCCTTGCGCTCACCCCAGTCCTGGCCCAGCAGCCTGCTTATCCATTCAAAGATCCAAATCTTCCCATGGAAAAGAGAATCGACAACCTTCTCTCATTGATGGCGACCGACGAGAAGATCGATTGTCTTGGGACGCGGACTGGAGTGCCTCGCCTTGGCGTCCCAAACTTCGGCAGCTCCGAAGGCATTCACGGAGTCGTGCAGCGCGAAGCCAGACCCGGCCGCGCCCCGATCAACACGACGCAATTCCCTCAGCCGCCGGGTATGGGTGAGTCGTGGGATCCCGATCTGGTTCGCCAGACGGCTGCCGTTGAAGGCTACGAAGCGCGCTTCATTACACAGACCGAAAAATACAATCGCCAGATCCTGATGCTGTGGGGACCCCAGGCTGATCTCGCCCGTGACCCGCGCTGGGGCCGCAGCGAAGAGGTATATGGCGAAGATCCGTTCTTGAACGGCACGATGGTCGTGTCGTTCATTAAAGGCCTGCAGGATGGGCCGGAGGGCAGCGAAGGGAAATATTGGCAAGCAGCTGCGCTGCTCAAACACTTCCTCGCCAACAGCAATGAAAACAAGCGCACCAGTTCGTCTTCAGATTTCGACCAGCGCCTCTTCTGGGAATATTATTCGGTGCCCTTCCGCATGGGCTTCCTTGAAGGCGGTGCGAGGGGGGTCATGGCCTCATATAACGCCTGGAATGGCACGCCGATGGCCGTGAATCCCATTTTGAAGAGCATTGTGGTGAAGGATTGGGGTGTCGACGTGTTGTCGAGTGACGGGGGTGCGGTAAAGCTACTGGTCACCGATCATAAGCGTTTTCCCACCCAGAAAGACGCGGTCGTCGCTTGTCTCAGGGCCGGCATCAATCAGTTCCTCGACCAGTACAAGGATGAAACAAAGGCGGCTCTGAAGGATGGTTCGATCACCGAGGCTGAGATCGACGAACTGCTGCGCCCCAAGTTCAGGGTCACCATCCGTCTTGGATTGCTGGACCCTCCGGAGATGGTCCCCTATTCAAATATTAAGGACTCGTCCGAGCCTTGGAACACGGAGAAGGATCAGGCAGTTTCAAAGCAAATGGCACTCGAATCGATCGTGCTTCTGAAGAATGTGAACGCCTTTCTCCCGCTGAAGAAGGAATCGCTGAAGTCGATCGCTGTCATCGGGCCGCTGGCCGACTCCGTCCATTGGGATTGGTATGGCGGTACGCCACCCCATGCCGTCACGCCGCTGCAGGGAATCAAGAATGAAGTTGGACCAAACGTCAAAGTCAACTATGCCGCCGATGAAATTGGCAACGCTGCGGTTAACGCGGCGCGCTCTTCCGATGTTGCCGTAGTGGTGATCGGCAACGATCCCACCTGCGGGCCGGATATGGCGCATGATTGGCACGCTACTCCCGATGGCGGCGGCACTCTTCCGTGTACGGTCCCGAGCGACGGGCGCGAAGGGCGCGACCGCGAGAGTATCGACCTTGCCCAGGAGCAGCTGGTGAAGCAGGTTTACGCAGTGAACCCGAAAACTATCGTTATCCTTGTTTCCAGCTTCCCATTTGCTATCAACTGGTCGCAGGCCGCTGTTCCAGCCATTCTGCACATGACCCATGCATCGCAGGATGAAGGCACTGCGCTCGCCCAGGTTCTCTTTGGCGGCTACAATCCTGGCGGCCACCTGGTGACGACATGGCCAAGATCAATCGACCAGTTGCCTCCCATGATGGACTACAACATCCGCGATGGTCGTACCTACATGTACTTCAAAGGCGACCCGCTCTATCCCTTCGGCTATGGCCTGAGCTACACGACGTTCAGCTATTCCAATCTCAAGACCAGCTCGCCCCAACTGGCAAAGGATGGCACTGTCACGGTAAGCGTGGACGTGAGGAACACCGGCAGCCGGACCGGCGACGAAGTAGTACAGCTCTACGTAAAGCATCTGCACTCAAAAGTCGAGCGTCCGCGCGAAGAACTGAGAGGTTTCCAGCGCGTCACCATCAAGCCGAATGAGACCAGGACTGTTCAGATTCCGCTCAAAGCCTCAACTTTGGCCTATTGGGACGAAAAATCAGGAGGCCTCGAGGTCGAAGCAGAGCCCGTGAAGGTAATGGTCGGAAGCTCATCCGCTGACATCAAGCTGGATACTACGCTTCGCGTTCAGTAGCGCCCAGACTACCGCTTTGTCGCCGCAATTTCTTCGAGGATGGCATGTGCAGCCGACGCTGGATCGGCGGCCTGTGTGATGGGCCGACCGATCACCAGGTAATCGGCTCCTGCGGCGATGGCAGCCGCGGGTGTCGCAACGCGTTTCTGGTCCCCGGCCTCTGCTCCAACTGGACGGATGCCCGGGATTACTAACGTCGCCTCGGGATAAGCCGTGCGTATGGCCGCGATTTCCTCGGTGCTGGCGACAAAGCCTCGAATGCCAGCACTATAGGCCATTCTGGCCAACCGTATCACCTGTTCGCCGGGAGTCACCGCAACCCCCGTCAAAGCCAGTTGAGCCGCGTCCATGCTGGTGAGTACCGTGACGGCCAGCAGCTTCGGTGCCGAGGGTAAAGCGGCAGCTGCTTCCTGCGCCGCCGCCAACATGGCTGGACCGCCGGCGGAATGCAGGGTGAGCATGTCAGCTCCGGTTGCGGCAACCGATCGCACGGCTCCGGAGACGGTGTTCGGTATATCGTGCAGCTTCAGGTCGAGAAAGACCGAATAGCCGCGATCTTTTATAGCATCGACAATCTTATTTCCTTCAGATAGATAGAGTTCCAGTCCGATCTTGAACCATTGGACGAGGCTGTCCAGTCGTTCGATTGTGGCCAATGCCGCGGTTCCATTCGGGAAATCCAATGCAACAATCAGCCGCTCGCGGGGGCTGGAGATGTCCGGGTTGAGATTTGCAACACTGGAGACAGGTAACCTCACAGATCGGCCTCCCGAGCCAGAGTCTTCCCCGCAGGGGCGCGTTTCCCACATGGGGTTCGTTGCAAAATTGTACTGGAATCCCGGCGCCGTCGCGCACCGGCATCAGCCGGCGCGCATTATCATTGGCTTAGCGCACCAAGGAGGGAACGAGCGGGAAAACAACAGCGGAACTGGACGGGAAGATGATCTGTGCCAGTTCGGGGTCGTCCTTCAACAACTCCAGCCGCACGGATGCCGTACCGTTGCTGCCAAACCCCAGGTATTGGGCCGCTGCATAGGAGAGGTCGATCACTCGACTGCGGGGAATCGGGCCACGGTCATTGACGCGAACCACAACCGTCTTTTGGTTGCTGAGATTGGTTACGCGGACCAAGGAGCCCATTGGAAGGCTGCGGTGGGCGCAGGTAAGCCCATGCATATCAAAATTTTCGCCGTTGGCGGTAGCGTGACCCTGAAACAGCCTGCCATACCACGAAGCCCGGCCTATCTGGAACCAATGATGTTGGGGAGTAACCTTTACAGATGGTGCGGCGTTACCGGCTGGGGCTCCGGAAAAGCCAAGCATTGTTAAAAAAGCAGCGCCTGCCATAAAGGCAAAGCGACGTGAGCGAGTATTTTTATCCATTGCGATAGCGTTCATCTTCCTCCTCTAAAATTGTATGGAGGTGCGGAGCCGTAAGTCAAACCCACAGCGGCATTTATTTACACTCAACCCTTGCGTTCCGTGCTCGAATGTGGTAGGCGTTTCGCGAGTTCAGCAATCGAATATCTAGCCAGTGGAGCAGTAACGAGTGACCATCCTACCACCGCCGCGACCGGTTGTCCTCACAATCGCCGGCTTCGATCCCTCATCGGGAGCGGGAGTTACGGCCGATCTCAAGGTTTTCGCCGCCCATAGACTCTATGGACTTGCGGCCATTACGGCTCTCACCGTCCAGTCCACTCAGGGGGTTCGCCGCTTCCACACCGTGAACCCCAAATTCCTCGGGGAAACCCTGGATTGCCTCGCGGAAGATGTGGAAATCTCGGGGGTTAAGATCGGAATGCTCGGCACGGCCGAGATTGTGTGCGAAGTTGGCAGGTTTCTCGCCGATTCCGGCATACCACGCCAGTGTATCGTCCTTGATCCCATCGTGAGATCCAGCTCCGGCCGAACCCTCCTCGATTCTGCGGGCTTCGACCGACTTCAGAGCGAACTACTGTCCCTCGTTGGCTGGGTCACCCCGAACCTCGACGAGCTCGCGGAACTGGCAGCGTCCGAGGTTTCCGATCGGGAATGCATAGAGATAGCTGCCAGAGACCTGGCGTCTGCCCATTCCGGTCTCAGCGTCGTCGTTACGGGAGGGCATCTTGACCCCCCGGACGATTTCCTCATAACCGCCGAAGGCGTCGAAGATTGGCTTCCGGGGGAGAAGATGGAGACGGCAGCGACGCACGGAACCGGGTGCGCCTTCTCCTCGGCCCTGCTGTCTCAGTTAGTTGCTGGAATGTCGCCTCGCGCAGCAGTTTCCGGGGCAAAGCGATATGTTCGCAAGGCGATGGAGACCGCCTACCCTGTCGGCAAGGGACGCGGCCCCTTGAATCATCGCTATCGACTTGAAGAGCCCTAGGCGGGAAATCGAGGAGGCTATGCAGTACCGGAATCGAGATCGAAATTCTCAGCGTCCCTGTCCACCGGCTGTGCCCCTGTCCGCTGGGCGTGAAGCTCCTCGTGCGTGACCAGAAAGCGCCGGATATAGCGCAGTGGCTCCTGAGACGCTGCCATCTCCCGTAAGTGATATTTCCAGGAATCGGCCTTCAGCGTCCGCCGTGTATAGGCTTTACGAGTGACGATAACCAGCTGGCCCTTGGCATTCCGGCGCTGGAATTGTTGAGTCGGAACGACGAATTGGATCTGTGTGCCTTGCCTCCAGAAAGCCTGGGCAAACTCATGCGAAAAGAGCAAGGCATAGTAGCGCTGCCCGTCGGCCAGTGTTTGCATGGCCACATCGGGGCTAGTCCAGCCGCGCTCAATCTTCGACTGGTACCACTTGCGCAGCTCAAAGCCGTTGACGCGCGCCTGCATTACCAGCAGCTGGAGAAGCTCTTTCCTGGTCATCGCAATATCCTGGGAACAGCAAAACAGAGAATCACTTGCCGGGGCAACCTGGCCTGAGCTCATGAGCTGAGATTTCTGCCTGTTTACAACTCAACCAGACGACAATAGCACCCAAACGTCTTTCGTTGAAGCGTCGCGCCAGAGCTTCCTGAAATCCCATGGCGGCAATCACTCGCGTAGCGTCAAATATGGGGTTGCTTTCGTCTAAGATTCAGTACGGAATGCTCTTGCGAAAGATATCCATCCTTCTCACCAATGCGTTTCCTGCCACACCGCCGCGGCTTGTTCTGTTGGCCATTGGCTTCGTCCTTGTCGCCTGCCTTCCGGTTCAGGGGCAAACCGTCGACACCGATCCGCTCAATCGCACGCCTGATGTGGTCGAGGCGTTCGAACGCTTCTATGTGATGGATTACGACGGATCGCTCGCCCGTTTTGACAAAATCCAGGCCGCGCATCCCACCAACCCGCTTGCCACCGACTATGTCCTCTATGTAACCCTGTTTCAGGAGCTTTTCCGTCTCGATCTCCTCGATACTACCTTCTACGCCAACGATGGCTTCCTCACCGGCCATCACACCGTAGTCGAGGATCCCAAAGTCCGCGACCGGATCAAGGCTCTCGCTGACAAAGCCTTCGACCAGGCAGAGGATGAGCTCAAAAAGAATCCCAACGACGTCAATGCACTCTTCGCTCGTGGATGGGCCCGCTCTCTCGAAGCCTGCTATCTCGCCATGGTGGAACGCAGTTTTACCTCCGGCCTCAAGCTTGCCCTAGGCGCCAAAAACGACCACGAGAGGGTTCTAGAGCTCGATCCCAACTACGTCGACGCCAAGATGGTCGTCGGTATCTACCAGTACGTCGTCGGCGCTCTCTCTTTCGGCTTCAAACTGCTCGTCGGTTTTGCCGGCATCCATGGGTCGAAGGCCGGAGGCATGGCTCTGCTTCAGGACGCAGGCGCTCGAGGCGTTATCACCAGTGTTGAATCACGGACAGCGATGATGCTCTTCCTGCGTCGCGAAGCCAAGTATCGCGACGCCGAAGAGATCGCCCGGGGTCTGGCTCAGCAGTACCCGCGCGATTTTCTCTTTGCGCTCGAAGTGGCCAATCTGACGAAAGACGCGGGTGAAGGCATGAACGCTATTGTTGCCTATCGGCGCGTCGTTGAAGATGCGAAACGCCCCGGCTATTTTCCCTCATCGCACCTGGAGTTGGCCTATTTTGGCCTGGGCGACAGCCTGCGCGGACAAAAGCTCTATGCCGACGCTGCCGAGGCCTATCGCGAAGGCGCATTCTTACCCACCACCAGCCCTGAACTTAAGCGGCGCTGCCTGCTCGCCGCCGGCCAGGTCTACGACTTGATGAACGAGCACGATAAAGCGAGGGAGCAATACCAGGCCGTTATCGATGCCGGCAGCGACACTGTACAGGCCGATCAGGCCCGCAAATTTCAGCGGGCCGCCTATACCGGCCGTTAGCGCATTTTAAGAACCACCCCTTGTTGATGAGCAGCAGGGGTTCGTCTCTGAAGCCGCTATGAATCCCCCTGCTGGATCGACATAGCCACTTGCGTCGTATCTGTCGTGGTGCCGCACCCAGTCCCCCAGGTTGTAACCGGGACCGGTCTCATCGCGGCCCTTCGGGGTGAGATCGAGATACATGTAAGCGCCCAGCACTTCTTCATTGCCTCGCCCATAGCTAGAATAGGTATGGAAGATCTCGCCCTCGGCATCTTTGTAAAAGACACTGATGCCGGAGAGTTCCTCGATCGATGCCTGCATTATCCGGTAGTTATAGAAGACCTCTCCCGTCGCCAGCTGATCGGGAGTAAACGACACGTGATAGTCGAAGTTGAAGTCGCTCTCGTACGACGAAACCCATTGGAATTTCCAGCCCATGCGTTTCCTGTACGCTTGGAGCACGCCCAGCGGCGCGCGCGAAACGACCACCAAGGATACGTCGTGCTGCGCCAGGTGCTGGTTAGGGCCGTCGATATGATCGGAGAGAAACGAGCAGCCCACGCAGCCCTCGCCCAGGTCGTGTCTCCACATGAAGTGATAGACGATCAGCTGACTGCGGCCGTCGAAGAGCTCGGAAAGTGTCTTCTTGCCGTCAACCGTGTCAAACACATACTCCTTTTCGACCTTGACCCAGGGCAGCTGGCGTCGCTCGGCGCTCACTGCGTCGCGTGCGCGTGTAAGTTCCTTTTCGTGAGCCAGAAGTTCTTGGCGGGCGATCAGCCATTCAGCTTCTGACACGACCCTCGGACGTTCAATTGCGCTGGTTGCCATGATCATTCTTCTCCTGTGCTCCCGTTTTAAGGACAATTGCCTGGGCTTCGATCCTTGACCTAAATGTTTTCACAATGAACACGCTCAACGCGCCTGACGAAGCCACGCCGGCCGCGACCATTGTTGCCATTGCGACGCATGCTGGACACATATGTACTCCTCCTGTTCTATGGCTTGAGGTCAAAGGCGGGGCGCAAGCTGCCATCCATGTAAAAGGGCACGGAGGTATGCTCGTGGACGATCCGCCAGTCGCCCTCCTCGCGACGCAGACACACGGTGGCCCGCATCCAGAAACTGACCTGCCCACCGGCTGCCTCCCTGGGAGAGCCGCTCATTCGGTAGAAGCCGTAGCAGAAGGCAAAGTCGCCGTTTACGGTGACGCTGCAGTCGCGCGATTCAAGCTCGATTGGCCCGGTCCATGAATCGAGCCACGCTTGCTTCTCGTGAATATTGATTCCGTGATGAGAAAGCGGCGGCGCGAGGTCAAATATGACTGCGTTTTCTACAAATGGCGCTGCGATGGCTGAAGCATCCTTGTCGTGATGCGCCTTGTGAGAAGCTTCGAGGAGCGCCAGGATGGCGACTTCATCTTTGGTCGTTTGGTCGTTCAGAGTTGCGGTTGACATGGCGTTTTTCCTTAATCCTGGGTTGAATGAAAAGCATTTCCATATACCGGTGCAGATGATCGAGGCAATCTACGGCAACATCAGCGCTGTCCTTGGCCTTGGCAAGGATGAAAGCGCCCTGGATGACAGCCTGGGTGTAAAGTGCAAGGCTCTTAGCTGTCCACGTCGCATCGATGCCGTATTTGCTTATCGCTTCAGTGATGTCCGGTTCGAGCGTGGCCGCATGCTTGCTAATGCTCAAGTCGCAGGCGTCCCGGATGGAAGGATGCGTCTGATAAACCTCTTGAACCATCGTGCCCATCAAGCAGGTGAATTCGGGTAATTCGCCCCGCAGAATCGCCTTACGAAAGTCCACATAAGCCAAAAGGCGATCCAGAGGATCGGAGGGGTCATGATACGCAGCGGACGCAAAGAAGCCGTCCGTCATTACTCTCCAATACTCGGCTGCCGCGAGCGCGAGGTCTTCCTTGCTCTGGAAGTGATGGAAGAAACTGCCCTTGGTGAGCCCGGCCGCTTCGCAAATATCTTCGACCCTTGTAGCGGTGTAGCCTTTGGCGCGGATCACGTGTAGAGCCGCGTTCAGAAGCTTCGTTTTCGACTCGTGTGTTGTATCGGGCATGCTCTGCGTAATCATGATTGGAGTGAACCATACCGACTAGTTGGTATGGTTGTCAATGCTTTTCTGTAGCCCGTCCAATTCTGCACGAACCCCACGGCGGAACCGTGCATACAGACCTTGCGTATTCACTGGCAATGGAATGGAGGTACATGCCCTGATGCAACGTGAGATGAGGCTGCAAACGGCGAGTCACCCGGTTCGCTCCCTCTCGCCGTCGACAGAATTTGCCTTCCCCCTGCTTTTCTTTGCCACTGTCTTCGGCTTCATCGCCGGAGCAGCCATCGCCGGTATTGTTGTTCCGGCGATTGTCCAGATCGTAGTTCCCGCAGCCGTTCGCGCCGTCTCCGGCGCTTGACCGGATGTAAGCTGTTGCGCTATTAGGTTAGGAAAGAGAGAAACCCCGATGCCTGTCTTCTGTCGAAATTGCGGAAGTTCCCTGAACAATGAAGCCCGTTTTTGCTCTGCATGCGGCGCACAGATCAGCCCCGCTAATCCTCCCCTTTACACCGTGCAGACGCGCCTGATTCGTCCACGCGCCGGACGCATGGTGGCAGGTGTCTGCCAGGGACTGGCGAACAACTATGCCTGGGACGTGACGTGGGTGCGGGTGATCACCGTGCTGCTGGCCATCTTCGGAGGAGGCGTGGGCCTGATCGGCTACATCGTTTTCTGGATCGTCATGCCCGAGGAGCCGCTAGCCCTGCCTCCGGGAACGACTTACGTTCCTCCCAGCAGCTAAAAGCATTCGGTGTGGTTGGAACAGAGCTTTACGAAAGCACACCTATTTGTCTAGCCGACAACTGCTTTATGCCCCGGCCGTCACCGCGTTCAGTTCCTTGACGATGGCCGTCAGGAAGGTCTTGGCGTCTCCGAAAAGCATGAGGGTTTTATCCAGATAGTAGAGCTCGTTGTCGATGCCGGCGAAGCCGGGGCTCATGCTGCGCTTGATTACCATCACGGTTTGCGCTTCGGAGGCATTCAGGATCGGCATACCCGCAATGGGACTGTTCTTCTCCGTTCGCGCCGCCGGGTTGACCACGTCGTTTGCGCCCACCACCAGCACCACGTCCGTTCGGGGAAATTCAGGATTGATATCGTCCATTTCGATGAGCCGGTCGTAGGGAACGTCCGCCTCGGCAAGCAGCACGTTCATGTGCCCCGGCATACGGCCCGCGACTGGGTGAATCGCGAAGGAAACATCGATGCCTCGCTTGGTCAGAACGTCATGTAACTCGCGAAGTTTGTGCTGCGCCTGCGCGACGGCCATGCCGTACCCGGGAACGATGACCACTTTGCGGGCGGCATCGAGGATCTCCGCTGCCTCTTCCGGCGAAGCGGAGCGTACGGGCCGTTCGGCCGTCTTCTTTGCACTGACCTGA
>CAYVSQ010000551.1:0-10045 GCA_964453815.1 uncultured Acidobacteriaceae bacterium
CGGCAAACGAAAATAGCGGCTTGAGAATCCACTGGTCACGGTCCTTCGGCAGCCGATCGCGGCCTGCGTCGCGGAAGAACTCATCCAGAAAGATCGCCGGAGGCACGCACGGGTGGTCCAGGTACGGAATCGAGAACTTGCTCAGGTGGAAGTACCAGTTCGGATGGCCGGCCCACTCCACATCGAAGTGCTCACGATAATCGAAGTGCAGATGGACCTGCTTCTGGATTAGCTCATCCACAATCGCACGGTTGTAGATACGGTGAATCGGAACCAGACGCGTTCCCTCGCGATAGCACAGCCGAGGGAGCTTCCCCGGTCTGTCCTCCGGAACAACTTCGGCGATATCGACGATGCGAATCCCCAGTCGCTCCTCGGTCACGCGAAAATCCGGCAGCGTCTTCTGGTGCAGCGGATCGATCTCTGTCAGCACAACATGCTCGGGGTGATGACCACGCAGAATCACACGCTGCATCAGCTTCCAGAAACTGGCCTCGGTGTGACCACCGAGGAAAGGGTTGAGTCCCGGATCGAGCGCAAAAGCAGAACGATAGTTCTCTGCCAGCACATGCTGGTAGGCATATACCGACGGAAACGCCTGCAACTCCACGAGCCTTGGAGACAGTCTGCCATCCGCCTCCCGCACCAACCCAAAATCTACCGTCATGAAGTGCGGGTGCGGCGTTTCGTCCGCTGCACGATACACATCGGGAATTGCCTTGCACGATTCTGCCAGATATTCCCGGTCCCCTACCAGCCGATGCGTCAGCTCCGCGCCAATCGCGGCCATTTCATCCAACAGCTCTTTGGGCAAGAACACCGGAGTCTCCGCCACACGAAAACTCACGTGCGAGCGTACACATGCATCGAGATTGCGCAGGAACAGACGGTAAGTCTGGGGACGAAAACGCGAATTGAAATCCCGACGCAGCGATGGAATCACGCCAATAGGGTATACCCGCGCCCATGATTCTGGCCTTTCGCTCCGAGGTTAGCGAAAGCGTCTGAAGAACTCGCGCACATCTTGCGCCAGCAGCTCCGGCTCTTCGGCGGCGGCGAAGTGACCTCCGCTGGGCATCTGCGTCCACCGCTGCACGTTGTA
Source organism: uncultured Acidobacteriaceae bacterium (assembly GCA_964453815.1). Classification (GTDB taxonomy): domain Bacteria; phylum Acidobacteriota; class Terriglobia; order Terriglobales; family Acidobacteriaceae; genus Silvibacterium. The sequence continues at coordinate 1,103 of CAYVSQ010000551.1, forward strand.
GCCGCGGTCGATCCATTCCAGCGGCGGAAATGGCTCTTCCCTCGGAAAACGTGCTATCGAGCACGGAGCATGAACAAAATCGGTTTCTCCAAATTGCAACGGAGCTTTGCGGGCTTCGAAATACAGGCGGAACGAGGAGTGAATCGTCTCCGTCATCCAGTAGAGAGTCAGGTTTGCCAGCAACTCGTCTCGCCTGAACCGGCGTTCCAGCTCACCCTCGCAATCCGACCACTCACGAAACTTCTCAAGAATCCAGGCGGCCAGTGCGGCTGGGGAGTCATTGAGGCCATACGCGGCAGTCTGCGGCTGCGTCCGCTGCAAGTGCGCGTAGGCGCCGCTTTCGTCATACCAGCGCGCGGCGTCTCTTAGAAATTGCTCCTCTACCGCTGCCAGACGGGCCCCGCTTTCGAGGTGAGGCAGGTACGATCCCGGAATGTAATTCAGGTGAAGGCCCAGAATTCGGTCGGGATAGCGTAGTCCGAGGGCCGTGCTGACGCCAGCGCCGAAGTCGCCTCCCTGTGCGGCGAAGTGCTCGTAGCCAAGTTCGGCCATCAGCCCTGCCCAGAGTTCGGCGATTCTGAACACATTCATGCCGGGGCGGTGGGGACGGTCGGAATAGCCGAATCCCGGCAGCGATGGAACCACGACGTTGAACGAGTCCACCACGTCCCCTCCATGCGCCGCCGGATCGGTTAGCAGAGGGAGAATTTTGAGCATTTCAAGGAACGACCCCGGCCAGCCGTGCGTGAGGATCAGTGGAATCGGGGCCGGTCCCTTGCCGCGCGCATGGATGAAGTGGATTCCGACCCCGTCCGCGACATGCCGGAAGTGTTCGAACTCCAACATTCGCGCCACCTGCGCCTTCCAGTCAAAGCCCTTGCACCAGTATTCACAGATGTCCTTGAGCGACCCGAGGTCGAAGCCATACTCCCAGCCGGAGCCTGGAATCTCGTCTGGCCAGCGAGTTCGCGCCAACCGTTCGCGCAGATCCTCCACCGCGGCCTGGGAAAAGGGAATGGAAAACGGGACAATTGCCATAACCAATAGGGGTCTCCGGTTCGCACATTCTCGCATTCGGAAGGCTGTCCCGTGAACCAAGAAACTCCTTAGAATTCCGAGACATCTCGCCCTCTAATTTATTAACTTATTGATTTTATTATTGTTAGATTGCAAGCAACGCTATCGAGCGATTCGGAGATCGAGTCGCACTCAATTGATAAGGAACAACTTAAGCTGTGTGAACGGCCTTCCCAAACGCTCTCTCCAAAGCTGCATCCTGATAGTGGCTGTCTGCATCAGATACATTGACAGTAAGTCACTCAAGTGCGAAACTAAGTCTCGCAATCGGGAGCAAGTACGCAGACATTTTCAGGAGCACCAATGGCAAAGATTATCGGTATCGATTTAGGAACAACCAATTCGGTGGTTGCGGTGATGGAAGGCGGAGAGCCGAAGGTGATCGCCAACGAAGAAGGCGGACGCACAACGCCCTCCGTCGTCGGCTTCACCAAGAGCGGAGAGCGCCTTGTAGGCCAGGTGGCCAAGCGTCAGGCCATCACCAATCCCCAGAACACCATTTATTCAATCAAGCGCTTCATGGGCCGCCGCTTCAATGAAGTAACCGACGAAATGAAGATGGTTCCCTACAAGGTAAAGCAGCAGGGAGACCACCTTGTCGTGGAGGCGCAAGGCAAGGATTACACGCCGCCGGAGATCTCGGCGATGATCCTGCAGAAGCTGAAGAAAGCGGCCGAGGATTACCTTGGCAGCACCGTCACTGAAGCCGTGATCACCGTGCCGGCATACTTTAACGACGCACAGCGGCAGGCCACCAAGGATGCCGGGCGCATCGCCGGTCTCGATGTAAAACGCATCGTGAATGAGCCGACAGCGGCCGCGCTGGCTTACGGCCTGGACAAGAAGAAGGAAGAGACTATCGCCGTCTATGACTTTGGCGGCGGCACCTTCGATATTTCCATCCTTGAAGTCGGCGAAGGCGTCATCGAAGTGAAGTCGACCAATGGAGATACCCATTTGGGCGGCGACAACATTGACCAGCGCATCGTGGATTGGCTGATCGACGAGTTCAAGAAGGACGAAGGCCTCGACCTGAGCTCGAAGGGCAACGAAATGGCCCTACAGCGCCTGAAGGACGCCGCCGAACGCGCCAAGATTGAGTTGTCGACTGCGATGGAGACGGAGATCAACCTGCCCTTTGTCACGGCCGACTCAAGCGGACCAAAGCACCTGGTCAAGAAATTGACCCGCGCTAAGCTCGAGCAGCTTGTCGAAGACATCCTGCAGCGTTCGATCGACCCTTCGAAGAAGGCCCTGGCCGACGCCGGCGTGGACGCCAGCAAGATCGACGAAGTGGTGCTGGTCGGCGGACAGACGCGCATGCCGCGTATTCAGCAGATCGTGAAAGACCTTTTCGGCAAGGAACCGCATAAGGGCGTGAATCCCGACGAAGTAGTGGCGATTGGCGCAGCCGTTCAGGCAGGCGTGCTGGGTGGCGAAGTCAAGGATCTCCTCTTGCTCGACGTAACACCCTTGACACTGGCCATTGAGACGCTGGGCGGCGTGGCAACGCCGATGATCGCGCGCAACACGACCATCCCGACGAAGAAGACGGAGACCTTCTCAACCGCGGCCGATAACCAAACCGAGGTTGAGGTGCATGTGCTGCAGGGCGAACGGCCCATGGCCGCACAGAATCGCACCTTGGCCAAGTTCAAGCTGGGCGGGATTCCACCAGCACCGCGTGGCATACCCCAGGTAGAAGTAACGTTCGATATCGATGCAAACGGCATCTTGAACGTGACCGCGAAGGATAACGCCACCGGCAAGGACCAGAAGGTGACCATCACATCGTCTTCGGGTCTAAGTAAGGAAGAAGTCGAGCGAATGGCCAAGGAAGCCGAGGCGCATTCGGCTGAAGATAAAGAGAAGCGCGAGGAGATCGAAGCACGCAACGGGCTTGACAGCATGGTCTACAACATCGAGAAGATGCTCAAGGAGAATGGCGACAAAGTCTCCGGGGCAGAGAAGGGCGATGTGGAGACGGCGCTTGCCGATGCGAAGAAGACGCTTGAAGGCCAGCCCGGCGCGGCTGAGCTGAACGCGGCGCGGGAGAAACTGACCGCGGCTTCGCACAAGCTGGCCGAGGCCATGTACAAGGCCAATGCCGCCGCGCCCGCCTCTCCAGCGGATGGCGCGACGGCCGCGTCCGAAACCACCGCGGAAAAGAAGGACGAAGGAGTGATCGACGCGGAGTATGTCGACGTCGAAGACAAGAAATAAAGGCGGGCAACCGCGATTTGAGTGAGGGGCGTCTCGATATGAGGTGCCCCTCAAGCTTTCAGAACTGAAGGAAGTGGAATGACGAATACTCTCTGGAAATGCGAGCAACTACGGGCTGGGCAAGTCTGTAACAAGGTTATGTTTGATACGCGCGAAGAGGCGGAGAGCTTTGTCGAGCAGATGCGGAAGGTTGAACCCGATCTGTTCTGGCGCATGGAGGCGGTTGAGGCGAAGATGGTCTGGAATTAAGCATGCCTGAGGGAAATGAGATCCACAGATTCGCCGAGCGCCATGCTGCTGCCTTTCGAAGCAAACGGGTGCATGTGGACTCACCCAATGGCGGTTTTCCAGATGCGACGATTCTCGACAGAAGGGTGCTGCGATCGGTCGAAGCCGTAGGCAAGCATCTCGGCTATGTCTTCGGACGCGATCTAATCCTGCATATCCATCTTGGGATGTATGGGGATTTCCGGGAGGGCAAGATGCCGCTGCCTCCGAAAAAGGGCGCGTTGCGGCTGCGGATTTATACAAAGACCGACTGGATCGAACTTCGCGGCGGCACGGATACGTCGATCTTCAGCCAAGAGAAATGGCAGAAACTGTTAGCGAGGCTTGGGCCTGATCCGTTGCGCGAAGATGCCGATCCCACGAAGGCTTTTGCCGTGATCGAAAAACGCAGTACGCCGATAGGGCTGTTGTTGATGGACCAATCGGTGATGGCGGGCGTTGGAAACATCTTTCGTGCCGAACTGCTGTATCGAGCAAGGATCAACCCCGGTCGGCCAGGCAAGGAAGTTGGACTAACGTCATTCCGAAGCATCTGGAAGGACACGCGAGCGTTGATGAAGGCCGCGATGGACGACCGCCGCATCGTGACAACGAAACCGAAAGACCGGCCGCATCGGCGGGGTCCAGTGCTGGACGATGAGATCCACTATGTCTATCGTCGTCATGGCAAAGCGTGTTTTGTGTGCGGTTCGACGATTGCGAGAAAGGACATGGGCGGACGCACGGTTTATTGGTGTCCTGTCTGCCAGAAGGCTTAACGGAGCGCGTATAACGCGGTGCGTGATAGGATCTCGGGATGATTCAGGAATTGTTCGATTACCGCTAGGAGAATTTTATGTCCATTCCTCGTAGATCGTCGGACCGCAGCGTTGCAATCCATCCCGGAGAATTCTTGCGGGAAGGCTTCATGAAGCCGCTGGGGCTCTCCGCGAATGCGCTGTCCATCGCGTTGCGCGTGCCCGTGACGCGCATCTCGGAGATCGTGAATGAGCGCCGCGGAGTCACGGCGGATACGGCCTTGCGGTTGGCCCGGTATTTCAATATGACGCCGGAGTTCTGGATGAATGTGCAGGCGCGCTACGACCTCGAAGTAGCCAAGGACGCGCTGTCAAAATCCATTCATGCCGAGGTCCGACCGGCGCCGCGAGACCGCAGAACCGGAGAACTGAAGCAGCAAGCAAGCACCTGAACCTTTAGAGATTGAGATGCCACCAACCCAGAGCAAAGATTATTACGCCATTCTCGGCGTGAAGAAAAAGGCCACTGCAGACGAGATCCGCAAAGCCTTCCGCAAACTCGCGCGTAAGTACCATCCGGATGTGAATCCAGGCGACAAGAAGGCAGAGGAGAAGTTCAAGGAACTTTCCGAAGCCCACGATATTCTGAGCGACGAGAAGAAAAGGAAGATCTACGACCAGTTCGGCTTCTACTCCGATCAGATCGATCCGGCTACGGCTGAGGCGGCCGCGCGCGGCGGCTATGGTTATGCCGGTCCTCGACCAGCAAGCGGCCAGGAAGTCCCCTTCGACTTCGAGGGGTTCGATTTCTCCGATTTCACCAGTGGCCAGGGGGCAGGTTCGAGCGCGGCAGGAGGTGGACAAACCACTGGCGCAGGATGGGGCAACTTCCGCGATATCTTCTCCGGCATCTTCACGCACGGAGGACGCACGCAGCAGGGTCCAGAACCCGGAACCGACCTCGAATACCAGGTGAATGTCGACTTCTGGACGGCGATTCGCGGCGGCACAACGCGCCTGCAGATTCAAAGACAGGAAATTTGTCCCACCTGTAAGGGCAAAGCTTCCACCGGTGGCGCGCAAACCTGCCCTGAGTGCAACGGCACTGGCCAGGTGACACAAATGGGCGGCCGCATGAAGTTCAACATCCAGTGCCCGCGTTGCGGCGGCTCAGGGAAAGTGCAGACTGCCTGCGCCACCTGTCACGGCGAAGGCACGGTGCTCCGCAACGAGCAGCTTGAGTTCCGGATTAAGCCTGGCACACGCGATGGTCAGCGCATTCGTTTGGCCGGCAAGGGCAATGCGGGGGTGAATGGCGGGCCGCCGGGCGATCTTTACCTCATCATCCGTACAGGGACGCACCCCGTCTTTACGCGGCAGGGCGACGACATTTATGTCACCGTTCCGGCGGCCATTGCTGAAGCGGCCTTGGGATCGAAGATCGACGTTCCCACCATTGACGGCCGCACGCAGCTGAAGATTCCGCCCGGAACCCAGAGCGGACAGAAGCTGCGCATGCGAGAGCGCGGCGTGGCATCCGCCACAAAAGACGGCAAGCGCGGCGACCAGATCGTGACCGTGGAGATCGTTGTGCCCAAGGTTCAGGATGAACGCTCGAAGGAAATACTGCGCGAGTTTGCGAAACTGAATCCGGAAGATCCGCGTGAGGAAATCTGGGCGAAGGTGTAATGCGGATCGAGACGGCCCGGATTGTGCTGCGCCCGCTGACGCCTGAGGATGAAGCGGCGCTCGCGACGGTGCTAAGCGACGCCGAGACGATGCGCTGGTATCCGCGCCCGTTCACAGGGGATGAAGTGCGCGAATGGATCGAACGCCAGTTAGGCCGATATTCGTCAAGCACCGGGCTTCTGGGCCTGGTTGAGAAGCAGACCGGCAGGCTGATTGGGGACTGTGGGCCGGTATGGCAGGAGGTCGAAGGCCGCACAGAACTGGAGATTGGCTACCACGTGAGCCGAGAGCGCTGGAATCAGGGTTTTGCTACGGAGGCCGCGCGGGTAGTGATCGACTATGCGTTTGAAAATCTCGGCGTAGAGCGGGTGGTATCCATGATCCGACCGGAGAATCTGGCGTCGCGCCGAGTGGCTGAGAAGAACGGGCTGACGCTGGAGCGGATGGTTTTCTGGCGGAACTATGAGACCTGTATTTATCAGCGGACGAGAAGCAGCGGCAGATGACAAGCAAAGAGCAAATCGAGAATGAGCAAGTCCGGGAAGACACGAACGATGTGCTGAACGCCGGTGTTTCTTACGCGAAACGAATGCTGCGCCGGTATGGCGAATTCGGACCGTTCGGTTTCGCGATGAATCAGGATGGCGACGTAAAAATGGAGACGATTGCGCAACAGGACATGCCCGCGGATCCAGCGCTGCTTCTCGACCTGCTCTGTCAGCAACTGATGGAACGCGCCAAGAGAGGGGCATTGCAGGCGGCCGCGACCGCGTCCAATGTAACGATGTGCAGGCCCTCGGATGAAGGCTATATAGATGCGATCATGATCGATATCGAGCACCATAGTGGTTACTGTGTAAAAGCGTTTGTGCCGTACAGGATGACCGGGGGGCAATTCTTCGGTTTTGTCCCCCGGATTCTCCGTTTCGGAGCGATTCGCACACAAGAAGGGACCGCGCGGTTATTCGCGCGATGATTGAGGCTCATGCCAACGAAACGCAAATCCAAAGGCGCTTACATGATCTCGGCAGTCGCTGAGATGTACGAAATTCATCCGCAAACCCTCCGCCTGTATGAGCGGGAGGGATTGCTGAAGCCATCGCGTACCGAGGGCAACACACGCCTCTACACCGATGAAGATCTAGAGCGCCTTGAATTTATCCTCAATCTGGCTCGCGACCTGGGGGTGAACATTGCCGGTATTGCCATCATTCTGCAGATGCGCGAGCGCATGGAAGAGATGAACCACCAGATGCAGGGCTTCGTCGACTACGTCCGCACGGAGATGTTTACACGCATGCAGGGATTCCCGCAGCAGGGTGCCGCGATGGTTCCCCTGCGCCGCCCGGTGGTTGTCATTCCCCCAGCTAGGCACAAGCGCTGATCCGGTGACCACAACATATCTGCGAAAGAACCGCGCAACTTTAAGCGCGCTGCGTTACTCTAAGTAAATAAGGAATTTACCCCATTCTGTTTCTGTTCACGGTAGACCCCAAATTCCATGATTAAGATTTTCCTCGGTATCGGCCTGATTGGCCTGTTTACATCTTCGGCATTCACGGGTTTGGTTATCGCCGGCATATGGCGCTTTCTCGCGCGCCGCCGCGCTGCAACACAAGTCTTCACGCCGCCGGTCACATTGTTCAAGCCCCTGTGTGGGACTGAGCCAAATCTCGAAGCTCGCCTTGAGACATTTTTCCGCCAGGACTACCCGACATACGAAGTCATCTTCGGGGCACGTGTTTCGTCCGACCCTGGCCTCCAGGCTGCACGGCGGTTAGCCGCGCTCTACCCAGAGGTTGCGGTGAAGTTTTTAGTGACCGGCGAGCCCTGGCACGTCAACGCGAAGGTCAGCACGCTGGAGCTAATGGAGAGGGCAGCTACACACGACATCTTTATTGTCAGCGACAGCGATGTGCGGGTTGGCCCCGACTACATTCGCGAAGTTGTCAGACCCTTTGCCGATGAAAAAGTTGGCGCCGTAACCTGCCTCTATCGCGGCGTCGCCGGTCGCGGCGTCTGGTCGAAGCTTGAGGCTGCCGGCATGTCAATCGAAATGAGCGCAGGCGTGCTCGTGGCCGATTTGATGGAGGGCATGCAATTCACCCTTGGGCCTACGATGGCGGTGCGCCGGAATTGTGTGCGCGAAATCGGTGGTTTTGCCATGCTCGGCGCATACTGCGCGGATGACTTTGTTCTCGGCAATGCGATTGCCGCCAAGGGTCACACTATCGTGCTCTCCACGCATGCGATTGATCATGTGGTGTTGAATACGAGCTTTGCCGATTCTCAGAAACATCAGATTCGGTGGATGAGGTCCACGCGCTTCTCGCGGCCCAGAGGTCACCTTGGCACTTGCCTCACCTTCAGCGTTCCTTTTGGATTGCTGTCTGCCTTCTCGGCCTGGGCGCTCGGTCATCCGCCGCTTGCTCTCGGACTGCTGGCGTACAGCGTTCTTACGCGGTCAGCGCTTGCCGCTCTCGTGGGCGCCACCATCGTCATGGATCGCCATCCCTTCCGCACTGCCCTGCTCTATCCTCTGCGCGATCTTCTGGGCTTCCTTTACTGGGCCGCCAGTTACGGCAACAGCGAAATCGTCTGGCGCAATCAGATATACCGGCTTACTCGGGGAGGCCTGATGACTCAGCCGGAAGAGGCCCTGGAGCGCGAGCCTGTTCTGACAGCCTGAGCCAGCGTTGTCCAATAAAGCGATCCGAACCTGTATATACTGGTGGACAGCCCATTTCTCCAGGCCCTAATATCACTCGCAAGGTTTATACATGGTTTTCACCTCTACGGATTGGCTCGTCATCGCCGGCTATCTGCTCTTCAACCTGCTCATCGGTTTCTACTACCGGAGCAAGGCCGGCAATTCTACGGAAGATTTCTTCATTTCCGGCCGCGATGTCTCCTGGTGGCTCGCCGGAAC